>NZ_JBBOCA010000001.1:2736957-3041063 GCF_038002225.1 Paenibacillus sp. FSL R7-0204 | reverse complement strand
GTTGTTGGTCGCGCCGCCGGTTCTGGCTGCTTCAAGCACACCGGCCAGACCGTACAGCGCACCAGCGATGGCGTAGATGTAAATCAGGTTCTTGGAGACATTGATCCCGGATACCTTGGCTGCCTGCATGTTGCCGCCGATGGCGTACATGTTTTTGCCCAGCTTGGTTTTGTTGAACAGCACCCAGACGATCGCCGCGACTCCGAGGGCTATAAGTACGATATAAGGGATGGAATATTGGCCGCTGCCGATGAAGCCGGAGCCGATGTTGGTGAAGTCAGGACGCAGTCCGCCGATCGGCTGGGATTGGTTAGGGTCCATATCGAAGTACAGGGAGTTCAGACCGTATACGATCAGCATCGTACCCAGAGTGGCAATAAACGGCGGAACGTTCAGCTTGGAGACGATAATCCCGTTGACGAGACCGCAGAGCAGACCAGCCACAATGGCGATCAGAATCGGCAGCCAGACCTGCACCTGCGGCAGATCAGGGAAGAAGCGGCGGGAGTAGTCGGGAATCTGCAGCATGGAAGCTGAGATCACAGCTGTGAAACCGACCACCCGGCCTGCCGACAAGTCGGTCCCGGCGGTGATCAGGATAAAGGCTACCCCGAGTGCAATAATAACGCGTGTGGAGGACTGGATCAGTACATCCCGCAAGGTGTTAATGGACATGAAGCTTGGCTCGTATATGATAATCCCCATAATCAGCAGGACCAGCACGATGTAGATTGCGTTTTGAGTCACGAAGGACTGCGCTCTTTTAATAGTCATAATTATATTCCTCCTTAATTGTTACGCGAAGTTTAAGCATTCATTGCTAAGCTTCTTCAGCCTTGCAGCAGCCCTATGGTCTTCGCCGTCCTGTGAGTATAGCTCCTGATTAATGCTGTGCAGCGAGACGCATCACTTCGGTTTCCGTAGCCTGCGCACCTTCTAATATTCCTGTCAGCCGTCCTTCCGACATCACCATGACACGGTCAGACATCCCCAGCAGCTCGGGCATTTCCGAGGAGATCATAATGATGCTCTTCCCCTGCTTCGCCAGGTCGGCAATGATGGTATAGATCTCGAACTTCGCACCGACGTCAATCCCGCGTGTCGGCTCATCGAGCAGCAGCACCTCAGGCTCAGTGAGCAGCCATCTGGCCAGCAGCACCTTCTGCTGATTCCCGCCGGAGAGGTTCATAATCTGCGTCTTGGTCGTTGGTGTTTTGGTGCGCAGCTTTTCAATCATTTTATCGACTTCAACCTTCTTCTTGCGGCCGTTCAGCAGCAGATAAGGGGTCTTGTAACGGTCCAGGTTGGCGATGGCTCCATTCTCATGCACAGACAGCACCGGGAAAATCCCCGTCACGCGGCGCTCCTCGGTCAACAGGGCCAGCCCGTGTTTTTTGGCATCCTGCGGAGAGTTAATCTTCACCTTCTTGCCGTCAATCGAGATGGAGCCGGACTTCACCGCGCGCAGTCCAAACAACGCCTCAATAACCTCGGTTCGCTGCGCGCCGACCAGACCGCCGACACCCAGAATCTCCCCGCGTCTCAGCTCGAAGGACACGTCCTTGAAGGATCTGGGCTCAGGTGAGGTCAGACCGTCTACCTTCATGAACACCTTGCCTGGAACATTGGTGCGCTCCGGGAAACGGTTCGTCAGATCGCGTCCGACCATCTTGGAGATAATCAGGTCCGTGGTCAGCTCGGCTGAAGGCCAGGTGCCGATCTTTTTACCATCACGCATAATCGTCACTTCATCGGAGATCTCCAGGATTTCTTCCATTTTGTGAGATATATAGATAATAGCTACGCCTCTTTTTTGCAGGTCCCGGATGATCCGGAACAGATGCTCCACTTCCACGCTCGTTAAGGACGAGGTTGGCTCATCCATAACAATCACGCGGGAGTGAAAAGAGACCGCCTTCGCGATTTCGATGGATTGGATCTTGGATACAGACAGCTTGCCCACCAGCATTTCGGGATTCAGGTCGATATCCAGATCTTTAAATAAATTTTCTGTGTCTGTGAACATTTTTTTGTGGTCAATGAACTGAAGCGGCCCGATGCCCTTGGTTGGAAAACGTCCCAGCCAGATGTTCTCCATCACGCTGCGGAAGGGTACAGGGTGCAGCTCCTGATGGATCATCGAGATGCCGTGCTTCAGTGCTTCGCTCGAATTGGAGATGGAGGCCTTCTGGCCATCCAGGAAGATCTCACCGGCATCCGGTGAATAGATTCCAAAGAGACATTTCATCAGTGTGGACTTGCCTGCACCGTTCTCGCCCATAAGTGCATGAACCGAGCCCGGACGAACCTTAATGCTGACTCCATCCAACGCCTTCACGCCGGGAAATTCTTTGGTAATACCGTTCATTTCCAGCAAAAATTCCGTATTTGCCATGTTGTTACGCCCCCTACGCTTTTTTTCTTTTTCCATGAGAGGCACAGCGGTTCCATCCTGCTCCCTACCCGTAAGGAATTCCGGAGAGCGCTATGCAGCGCCCTCCGGGACTGGTATCTATGATACGTATCTGTATCTGTAGCCCTGCACCCGTTAACGGATTTATTGCGCGTCCGCTACGTTGTCTTTGGTGATCTTTTTGTAGGAGATCCATACAAACTGGTTGTCTGTGATGTCGAAGCCTACATTCTCTTTGGTTGGTGTTTCGCCTTTGGCCAGCAGAGCGGCCAGGGTGATCGCTGCTTTACCTTGGTTGTTGGCATCGTTCAGTACGGTACCGAGCATGGTTCCATCCTGCAAAGCCTGAACCGCAGGAGCTGTTGCATCCACACCTACAACCGGCATGTATTTGTCGCCGCTAAAGTAGCCTTGAGCCTTCAGAGCTTCGATGGCGCCTAGTGCCATGTCATCGTTGTTGGCCAGCACGGCTTCAATCTTGTCGCCGTGGGAGCCGAGGAAGGCTGCCATTTTCTCCTGGCCTTTTACACGATCCCACATAGCGGTATCTTCTGCCAGCTTCTCTACCTTGATGCCTGCATCTTCAATTGCCTGGATGGAATATGTGGTGCGCAGCTCGGCATCCTGATGTCCCGGTTCGCCCTTCAGCATGACATATTGCAGCACGCCGTCGCCGTTCTTGTCCGCTTCAGGGTGTGCCTTCCAGTAATCCACGATCAGCTGGCCGGACATGGTGCCGGACTCTTCAGCCTTGGCGCCTACATAGTAGACCTTATCCCATTTCTTCATATCTTCCGGCAGCGGCTCGCGGTTCAGGAATACCACCGGAATGTTCGCTGTCTTAGCCTTGTCAATGATGACGCCAGCAGCAGTGCGGTCTACCGGATTGATCAGCATGCCGTTATATTTCTTGGTGATGAACAGATCCACCTTATCGTTCTGTGTGGGCTGGGAATTCTGGCTGTCTACGATATCAACCGTGGCAATGCCCTTGGCAGCAGCATCGATGGCGTTGCGGACACCCGTCATGAACGTGTCGTCGAATTTATAGATCGCTACGCCGACCTTCGGAGTCTCAGTAGAACCGGAATTCGCTGTGTTAGCCGCAGTTCCTGTGTTAGCAGAGTCAGCCGCCTTGTTATTGTTGCCGCCGCAGCCTGCGAGAGCAGCACCCAGCAATGCACTGGCAAGTAAAACGGAAGTGATTTTTTTCATGTCTAATTGACCTCCTGAGGATATTTCTTTATTTGGATGATCCCGGTGTGTCCCGGGTACATCCTTATTATGCCCTACGTGAAAACGGTTGCGAATATAAAATCCTACTCATTTTCATGAAAATTCTAATATCAATATACATTGAACTAATGGTTTTTTATGTTTTGGGATTAACCGTGACTCCAGAGAAGTTTTGGACTTCCGGCCGCTGCCCTTCTGCAGATTTCTTGATTTTCTCCGTTTTTAACGGTTGAAATCCGCAGACAAAGGCGGTCGCTACCGCTCCTCCAGTTCCAAAATTCCCCTCCGCCACTTTTCCTTTAACTTCTCCTACCGGACAAACGGGAACAGCAGCTTCTGATTCTCCGGCCACAGCATATTCTCCAGATCGATGAGCTTGGTGCCCGTGTCCACACGTTCGGGAATATCCATACCTTCGAGTGCCTCCACAGCATATTTCACTGCCAGATACCCGTTGCTGAACGGATTCTGGATTACGGTCGCCTGCACAGTGCCATCCTGAAGCGATTCCATCATGGAGGGCGAGCTGTCAAAAGCAATCATCTTCACACTATCCCTCTTCAGGCCCTGAATCACTCTGGCCGCGCCCTGTGAAGCAATTTCATTCAGAGTGGCAATGCCACGCAGCTGGGGGTACTTGTTCAGCATCTCACGGGTCAGACTTTCAGCGTCAGAGGTGCTGGAGGAGGTGTAGGCGATCTGTACGACCTTAACGTTAGGGAAGCGGGCGGCATAATTCAAAAAACCCTTTTCCCGCTCATCTGCATCCCGCGCACCGTAGTCGATGCTGCCACTCTTGCCGGAGTCCGGGGTAAGCGACGAATTGGTGAAGTTAATGATCCCGATCTCGCCAAAGCCCCCCAGTAGCTCAATCAGCCGCTCGGCGGACTTCTGTCCAGCCTCGTACCCGTTCGATCCCACGTAAGTCCGAACCTTGGCCGAGCCGACCTCCGCATCGACTGAGATCACCGGAATTCTGGAATACGCCGCCTGGTCCACCACCTGCGCCAGTCCCATATAACTGCTGGCCGCGAGTATAATCACATCCGCCTTCTCCTTAATGGACTCCTCCACCATGACGACCTGCTCCTCAATATCACTCTCCGAATCCGGCGCCTTGAACGTCAGATTGACATTGAATTCCTTCGCCGCAGCCTCTGCTCCGAGCTTCAGGGTGTTCCAGTAATCCCCTTTGTTCATCTTGACAATCAGATGGATATTCCGTGTCTTGCTGGTGCTGATATAGTCTGGCGAGGCACCCGAGCAAGAGGACACAGAGATCCACAGCACTCCGCACAGCAGCACGGTGAGCCATACACGCAGGCTTTTCACAGGTTCGTCTCCTCCTTCTGCTCATCCATAGCCTCTCCCGCCGGGCGGGCCGGGAACACAATCGTAACAACCGTCCCCTCTTCCAGCTCACTCTCAAAAGCAAGCCCGTACTCCCGCCCGTAATACAGGCCGATCCGTTCGTGCACATTTCGGACGCCGACCCCTGATCCGCTGGTGCTTTTGACGCTTCCGCTTAGAATGCCGTTGACCGTATCCTTGGACATCCCGAGGCCGTTGTCGCTGACCTTAATGATGATTAACCCGTCCTGAAGCCCGGCGGTGATCGAGATCAGCCCCTCATCCGGCAGCATTTCGATTCCGTGATAGAGCGCGTTCTCCACGATAGGCTGCAGAATCAGCTTGATTGTCTGGTACTGCAGGACTTCCTCCTGCGCCGTGATCTCATAACGGAATTTATTCTTGAAGCGGAAGCTCTGAATCACCAGGTAATGGCGGATATGGTCCAGCTCTTCCTGGATGGTGATAATATTCTTGCCTTTGCTGAGGCTGATGCGGAAAAATCTCGAGAGCGACTGGATCATGGTGACGACTTCATCCGTTTTGCCGCGTTCTGCCAGCCGGATGACCGAATTTAGCGTATTGTACAGAAAGTGCGGGTTGATCTGCGATTGCAGCACCTCAAGCTCGCCCTTCCGCTTCGTCTCCTGCTCATAAATGATCTGCTCCATCAGCTGGCGGATACGCTGGAGCATCATGTTGAAGCGCCTCGACAGCTGCTCTACCTCATAGGCTCCGCTGACATTAATCGGCGTATTCAGATCCCCCTCCGCCACCTGCTTCACGGTACGCTCCAGCTTGCGGATCGGGCTGGCTATCAGCCAGGACAGGAAGACCGACACCGCAATAACACAGACGAGAACAACACCAAGAAACCACGCCAGGAACTGATTGAGATCCCGCTTGGTGGTGACAATCTCATCGTAATAGGCTACCCCGACAATCTTCCAGCCAGTCTGCGCCAGCGTGCGTACGGTAATAAACCGCTTCTCCCCGGTTGATTCGTCCAGATAGCTGCGGTAGGCGTATTCCAGCACCGGCTCCACATTCTCATACTTCAGCCCGGCGTAGATGAGCTGCTGCTGCGGGTGGTAGACGATATTGCCGAGCGGATCGAGGATGTAGGCGTAACCTCTTTTGCCCAGCTTGACCTGCTTGCTGAGTTCGTCAATCGTTCTGAAATTGAAGTCCAGCAGCAGCACACCGGTTCTCAGCTCCCCGTTCTCCCTATATTGAATCAGCTTGGAAATGGAGACCACCCAGGTATATCTGCCCTTGAACAGATTCTGGATATGCGGGGCGGAATAGGAGATCTCCGAGGTGCGCTTAGCTGTGGTGAACCAGCTCTGGCTCTCCAGCCCCGTGTTCATCCGCATCGTCTGCCCCGGCGTTCCTACGACATACTGCCCCTGCGGGGTAAAAACAGCCACAGACACCAGATCCTCGCGGCTGCTCATCAGTGTATCCATCCGTTCATAGAGCAGCGGGGAATCGATGGAGGGCGTAGAGGTAATCTGCTTCTCGGCGGTCGCAAAAATACTGCCCATCCCCTTCACATACAGCTCCAGGTTATAGTTCACCTGTTCGATGATCTGCTGCATGTTGAGATTGGCATTCTCCTCCGCCGTGTTGGCGAACTTGCCGTACAGCATCACACTGACGATCACCGCTACCGCCGCAGTCACCGCCATGAAGGTCAGCGTGATAATCAGCTGAATGCTCCGCAGCTTCGAGGACAGGCGCAGCCTGCCGCTCTTGCCAGGCCCCGGCCGCAGCGGGAAGAAATAACCCTTCGGCTTGTTCATGGCTATTCTCCCCGCGCGCTGTTCTTATACTCTTTGGGGGAATGTCCATATTTCTTGCGGAAGCAGAAGCTGAAATAGTTCGGGTCGGCAAAACCGATCCGCTCGGCGATCTCGAACGCCTTCAGCTCGGTGGAACGAAGCAGCTCCTTCGCGGCCTCCAGCCGGATTTGCAGCAGATAGCTGACGAAGGTCATCTTCATTTCTTTTTTGAAAATGCTGCTGAAATAGCCTGTGCTGATATGCAGATGCTGGCATACCCTGCCAATAGACATATCGGATTCTTCATAGTGGCTACGGATATATTCCTTAGCCTGGTCGATGAGCTGCTTGTAGCTCGACTGGCGCCCCGATGCAATGGAATCCATCAGCCGGGTACATACGGTAATAATCCACTGCCGGGCTTCTTCCAGGTTGTTGAATTTGTTCATATCGCTTAGCGAGGTCAGGCCGGGTCCGATAAAATCATTCGTCCCGCTCCCGGATTCCTTGGCTACCCGCAGAATGGAGGTGATGATCTCCAGCAGGAAGATCTGATAATCCTGCGCCGAGACCTGCTCCGTATCCAGTCCCCGGAACAGCTCGTCCACGACCTCGCGCAGCTCCTGGACGGTGCCCAGCTTGATCGTGCGGATCAGCGATTGCTGAGTCAACTCATCATAGTCCAGCATCCGGCTGGAGCGGGACTCCACATCCTCAATCCAGATGACCCGGTTGTTGCCGAGGATCAGCCGGTAATCAAGCGCTTGCAGCGCATCCCCGAAAGAATGGAACAGCATGGAAGGTGCCTTGCAGACGGTTCCGGCCCCCGCGGTTACCGTCAGCTTCAGGAAGCGCTGCACATTCTGGCAGATCTCTTCGAGAATGGCGAAGGTTCTGGCGGTGATGTCACTCTCCTCCGGGCTCTGGCTGACTGAGAGCAGCACAACATCATCCCGGTGGATGAACACCTTGCCGAAGCCATGCTTTTGGCAGATCTCCTCCGCGATGTTCAGCACAGCATAGAGCTGGAGATTACGGTCCCCGGTATCCCGCAGGGACACGGGCCGCCCTTCCTGAAGCCCGGGCGAACGGTCCGGACGGATATAATCGATGCTGATCACCGAGGATTGAAACAATTCACCGGTGAGGGGGATGCCATACTCTGTGCTTTTCTCAGCGATCTCTGCGGAGCGCAGGCGGCGGGACACCAGGGTGGAGAGGAACTGCTCGCGCAGAACCGGCAGGCTCTTGCGGTAATGCTCGCTCAGCACGAACACATTTTCCTTCTCGGCGATCTCGGTCTCAATCGTGTCGCGAACCTTAAGCAGAACATCAATCAGCTCCTGGGACGAGAAAGGCTTCAGGATATATTCATCAATCTGCAGCTTGATCGCCTTCTGAGCGTATTCGAATTCATCATAGCCGGTCAGAATGATAATCTTCGTATTCGGATGGCGGCTGCGTATCCATTCTGCGAGCTGCAGGCCATTCATAAAAGGCATCTGGATATCGGTAACCACCACATCCGGCAGCAGCCGGTCGATCGCATCCGCCGCCTCCCGCCCGTTCTCGGCCTGCTCAACGACCTCGAAGCCGTACTGCTCCCAGTCAATCTGGGCGATAATGCCTTCTCTTACATCTTCCTCGTCTTCGGCGAGTATTAGTTTGTACATTCGTCATCCCTCTTCGGCATAGGATATGGAGGTTCACAGAACTATAATAGCTGATTCAAATGGCCCAATCTATGTTTATATAGAGAAGGCTGCGGGTCAGGGGGCAACTATAGCGACTGAAATAGTGACATGTATAGTGGAATTAATTGTGACTGATTTAGTTACTGACAGAGTGACAACTGTAGTGAATAGGAGCAATTCACTATATAGCGTGGCCTGATATAACGCAAGCGGAAATTATGTACATAGGTTAGAGGCACTTAAGAAGTTAACAAAAAGCAAAAAGAAGCGGAGGGGTAATTTGGAACTGTAGGAGCGATAGCGTCCGCCTGAAAGCTTTCCGAAGGAAAGCTCGCATCGTAAGCAAAAGCTGTATTTAGATTTCTACCGTGAAGAGCGGTTCAAATCAGGAAATCTAAATTGGGCAGCGGCCGGAGGGCCAAATGTTCACCGCAGCGGCGACTAAGCTTTGAGTTCTAGTTTTTATAATCAACAAGTGGATTTTGTACACTTAATTTGATTATTTTAACCAATTAGGATATTTTAAGTGGATAAACGCCATTTATTTCTGTGGATTTGCTCATAACACGGGGAATATGGACGAATAGATGTACTTTTTCCAACTGCTGTTCTGGACAGGGCAATTTCGGGTGAAATAGATGCACTTTTTCCACTAAATTCCTGGGGGAAGCCTCTGGGTGAAGGCGGAACGGGGAGCATTCCAGACCAATAGTGGCGGGGTTGCCGCACTATCTCCAAAAAAACCATCCCGATTACGCCGGGATGGGGATGTTCGGTTACACGTATAGGATTATAGCAGGGCTTTGTTGAAGCGGTAGCCTGTTGTCTTTTCAAAGCCGATATGGCGGTAAAACGCATGTGCAGGTGCACGTTCAACGCGGTTGCCGCTCCGCAGGAACAGCTGGCAGCAGCCCTGATGGCGTGCCCATTCTTCCGCTGCAGCTACGAGTCTTTTGCCAAGGCCTTGTCCTCTAAGCTCCTCAGATACGATCAGCGCGGTAATCTCCGTAATACAATCGGCATGCTTGTAGTAGGACTTCACCTGCCGTAAACCGATCATTCCCACAACTTCGTTATTGAGCTCTGCGACCAGTGTGCAGTGGAACGGATCATGCTCCATGCCTTCCATTCTCTCTTTCATCACGCTAAGCGTTGTCGGATAGCCGAATTCACGCAAAAGGGCTGTCACTCTCTCCAGATCATTCATGCCGCATTTGCGAATTTGCAGTACCTGCTCCTGAGTACTACTGTTCATCCTTGTATACCTCCACTTGTAGCTTAGACGCAGCCTGCTTGGCCGTCATCCGCGCGATTTCAATATCTTCCGCTGAACTGAGTGTTACTGCCATCCGCCGTCCTGGGCGGATCTCCGGCTTGCCGAATACCCGGACCTGCGTGCGGGGAAGGGCCAATGCCTCTTCAATCCCGGTCACTGCAAAAGCTTGTCCGGTTCCATCAGTCTTCAGGGTGGCCGAAGCTCCCGGTGTCAACAAACGTACCGCTTCCAGCGGAAATCCAAGAATGGCTCTGACATGCAGAGCAAATTCCGACAAATCCTGCGTAATCATTGTAACCATACCTGTGTCATGCGGCCGGGGGGACACTTCACTGAACAGAACCCCATCCGCGGTGAGGAACAGCTCCACACCAAAAATTCCATAACCGCCAAGCTGATCGGTAACCTTCCGGGCGATGGCCTCAGCCTCTTCCAGCTGCGCCCCGCTCATCTGATGCGGCTGCCAGGACTCTACATAATCGCCATCCTGCTGGATGTGGCCGATCGGCGGACAGAACACAGTTCCGCTAACCGAACGGACGGTAAGCAGTGTAATCTCACTCTCAAATGTAACAAAAGCCTCCACGATGACGCGTGTCCCCTTCGCACGTGCGCCTTCAAGCGCCGTATTCCAGCAGCCTTCCGCATCCTCTGGTGTTCTGCACACGCTCTGGCCTTTGCCTGATGAGCTCATGATCGGCTTAATCACACAAGGCGTTCCCAGCTCCGACACTGCCTGGCGCAGTTCATCCAGACTGTCAGCGAACCGGTAAGCCGCTGTAGGCAGTCCCAGCTCTTCTGCCGCCAGACGGCGGATGCCTTCACGGTCCATGGTCAGCCGTGCAGCACGGGCAGTAGGGACAACGAGGAACCCTTCTTCCTCCAGCTCTACCAGCGCCCCGGTAGCAATAGCTTCAATCTCCGGTACAATCAAATCGGGCTTCTCTGTACGGATAAGCTGCTTGAGTGCCTCTGCATCCAGCATATCCAGTACATAAGAGCGGTGGGCCACACCCATCGCGGGTGCCGCTTCATAACGATCCACAGCTACGGTCTCTACGCCAAGGCGCTGAGCTTCGATAATGACTTCCTTACCCAGTTCACCGCTGCCGAGCAGCAGCAGCTTTTTACTCCGGGCTGATAAAGGAGCTCCCCACATTGTCGACTCCAACCTCTTTTCGCAAATTTGTCTGCTGACTTCTCTGTTTCTGTAAAATGTCGCAGTTTGATTGTAAATTTTCAGTCTTCTTTATTTTCATCCATCATCCACCAGATTGCAAGTGTTCTTCGACATTTTCCTACAAACTTCACAGATAGCTGTTCAACAGACTTGTGAGAACGGTTCTACTGTCCCTTTTAGGGGCGGCACAATGTATGCTGTTTTTCACATATATTTGAGCCATGAACCTGCTTGAGAGCACAATGTATGCTGTTTTTCACATACATTCCGCCTTTAACCGGTGAGATCAGATACACTCCTGCTCCTCACGGCGAGTCTTCAGCCACATTCAGCCACAGTCACTCTACGCATCATTCAAAATACTCCCAACCACAAATTTACGCACACCTTGGCCACAACAGGAGGAAACTATAGGTTCCTACACAACGGCGAAAGCCTGCTCCTGAAGCCGTAATTCTTCGGCGATCCGGCCCCAATGCTGCGCACCATCACCCCCTTTCAGCAGCGCCGACATGGCTGCCTCCTGTTCGGACAGGCCTTCACGCAGCTGGTCTGCGGCCTGGGATAAGGCGGCTGCCGCCGCATCGGTATAGAATGTCAGCAGAGAGTCCTCCTGTCCTTGCGCCGCCGCAGCTACTGCTTCTTTGAACCACGGCTCAGCAGCTGCGCGAATCTCTGCCCGGCCCGGTCCCTCGAAAAAGTGGCGCGGAGATTTGAAGCGGCTCCACAGTCCGGCCCAGTCCAGCGGAGCCAGTACACAGTCCAGCTTCGCCGGTGCCGGCCAGCGCTCATCCGGATCATCCAGCAGCTGAAGCTCCTGATCCGGGATGGACAGCTCGGCTGCAGCCGCTGTAGCCGCCTGGGTCACGAATCTGCGTCCTGCCGACTCCAGCCGCAGGGTTGTTGCCCACAGCTCCTGCTCCAGTTCACGCAGAATACTGCGCTCCAGCTCCCGCCCGCAGGCGATGAAGATGTCCTTCAGGTTACCTCCGTCTTCCCGGAGAATGGAAGGATGGAAGG
Organism: Paenibacillus sp. FSL R7-0204; assembly: GCF_038002225.1. Classification (NCBI taxonomy): domain Bacteria; kingdom Bacillati; phylum Bacillota; class Bacilli; order Caryophanales; family Paenibacillaceae; genus Paenibacillus; species Paenibacillus sp. FSL R7-0204. The sequence continues at coordinate 3,029,110 of NZ_JBBOCA010000001.1, read as the reverse complement.
ACTCCTGGAAGGAACGCCCGAAGGAAAAAGCAATCCGCTGCCGGACATGATAGAGCAGCTCCGCACCTTCACGGCGCAGGTCCCGGAGCGGCCGGTCTTCCTGCGCGAGTACGGCCAGCCGCAGATTAGCCGCTTCGCGGCGCTGCCGGAACTGCTTCATTCCCTCCTCCTGCTGGTCTGCCTCCATCAGCGCCAGCCGTTGCCATTCTTCGGCGCGCCCACGCACCGAGCTTAGGCTGTCCTTGGCCGCTGCCAGGGACAATCCCGGCAGCTCCTCTCCGGCGAATTCGGAGAGTGCCGCTTCAAAGCTGCCGAAGCCGGAGGCCTCATAAGCCTCGCTGGCTCCGCTTGATTTGCCCTCAAGCGCCAGCAGGCTGGACACGCTGTAGATCCGCGGCGAGGTCAGGCCTCCGGCCCGCAAATTCTGCGCCACATGCTGCTTCACCTCTTCAAGCTCGGCCTCGTCTGCAGCGAGGTCTGAGGCGTTGATGATGAAGAACATTTTGTCGAGCGCGAAGCTGTCCTTGATTCTACCAAGCTGGGCAAGCAGGCTGCGGTCAGCCTTGGAAAAGGCGTGGTTATAGTAGGTCACGAAGCAGATAGCATCGGCATTCTTCATGTAACCGAAGGTTACACCGGTGTGCCGGGCATGCAAGGAATCCGCACCTGGGGTGTCTACTAATACAATGCCGCTCCGTGTCAGCGGGCTGTCATAATACAGATCCGTACTCTGCACAAAGCAAGCGTGCTTCTCGTCTGCGACCAGGCTGCGGTATTCCGCCAGACTGACCGTCCGCTCTGTTCCGAGCAGCGGACGGGATTCCTCCCATCCGGCGGCAGCTGCCCGCAGGAAGCCGGCATGCGGCAGCGCGGACGGATGGAGCCCGCCGGTCTGCAGCCGGGCCACGGCTGCGGTCCACGACTCGTGCTGCGGCGGCGCCAGCTGCAGCACGCTGAAGGAATGGAGGATGTCCTCCCAGACCTCCTCCGCCCGCTTCATGGTGATGGCCGCCGTCCCGTGGGCGAAGCCGCCCTCCGGCGCCAGAATCCGCCCGACGGCCGCCGTTGCCGGATGCGGCGACACGGGCAGCACCTCTTCGCCCAGCAGAGCGTTGGCGAAGGAGGATTTGCCGGCGCTGAACGCCCCGAACAGCGCCATCGTGAAGCGGCCGCCGGCGAGATCCTCCGCCCGCGCCGCCAGGCTGCGCGCAGCCGAGGCCATGGCCGGCTCGCTCCGCAGCACCCCGGCCGCCGCGTGCAGCGCTGCTGCGGCCTGCGTCAGCCGGCGGCGCCCGCCCGCCGGCGTTGCCGTACCCGCCGCCCAGGCCGGGGCGGCGCCCAGGCTTGCCGCCGCTGCCACGCGCGGCGGCAATTCGGGCTGGCGGCGCTGAGCGCGCCAGCCGCCAGGGGCGGCACCCCCGGCAGCGCGCCGGGGGTGAGGGTGCGGCGCGGCGGCAGCAGCGCCGTAAGGGCGTCCGCGCGGGCGGCAGCCGCGCGGTCCAGGGAGGCCAGCGCGGCGAGCGCATGCGCCTGCCGCTGCAGGGCCGCCCGGCGGCGCGTGAGCTCCGCGCGCCGCTCCTCCACCAGCGGCGGCAGCGCAGCCAGCAGCGGCTCGCCGAAGGCCAGGACCGCGCGGCGGAACTGCGCCTTAATCTCAGCCGCAAGCGTGCGGCAGAAATTAAGCAGCGCCTCGCCCGAAGCCCCGGTTCCCGGCTTCACCTGATCTGCCAGCCACTGCTGGCTCACCGCCGGGAAAGCCTGCTTCAGCAGCGGCTCCGCCTCCTCCTGCCACAGCTCCAGGCCTTCAGCCCATTCGCGCACGAGCTGGAGAGTGTGCCACTCCAACTGGGCAGTGATCTCTCTCTGCTGAAGGCTGTGCCAGTGCAGCAGCCGCGCTCCCTGCTCCTTCTCCCGCTTCGCAGCGGTGAAGAGCAGGCCGCGCCGGAAGCCGGGCTGGAGGCTCTCAATGTACGCTCCTGCCGCATCCCTCAGATCGGCCGGCATCAGATTCGTGTTGCCGAGCAAGGCATCCAGCCTGCTGCGCAGCTCAAGCCGCGCCTCTTCAGGCAGCGCATCCAGTGACGATTCCTCCTGCATAGTTGCCAGCAGCTCTGCTTCCACATCTTCAGCCGCTGCACCGCCTGCCTCTTCCAGCAGCGCAGCCCTCTCCTCCTGCTGCTGCTCACGATAATCCGCCAGGACAGCATCCGCCGTATGATGCATAGAGCGGGACAAGCTGTATTCGAGCAGCTCCTGCCGCTGCTCCAGTAGACCGGAGATCAACGCCAGCAGATCCTTCCACTGATTCAGCGGATGTCCCTCCACCTTAAGCGAAGTGAACAACAGCCCCGCAGAATGAATCCCCCATCCCCGGAAAGCGCTTTCCACTTGCTGCCGGTATTCCTCCAGCGGGATTTCCTGCTCCCTGTGCTTGTCGATCTGATTGATGATCAGGTAGAGCGGCTTGCCCCAGTCGCTAAGGCTTTTGGCAAACGCCAGATTATTCTCCGACTGCACATGATTGTAATCCATCACATAAAACACGGCATCTGCCAGATGCAGCGCCGAGCGGGTCGCCGCCTGATGCCCCTCATCTGTCGAATCTACGCCGGGCGTATCCATCAGTACCCCGTGATTCCCAAGCACCGGGACATCCTCCCACACCTCAATCGCCGAATATTCAGTCCCCTGGCGGCAGTAATCCTGAAGCCGGTCAGGCGTAGTCTGGATCACCCCAGAATTCCCTCCCGTGCTTCCGTCCACCGGATGAAGCAGTACCTGCGGTGCTCCGCTGCGGATCGATACAATATTGGCGCTGGTTGGAACCGGACCCGCAGGCAGCACAGCCTTACCGCAGAGCTTGTTAATCATGCTCGACTTCCCCGCCGAGAAATGTCCGCAGAACGCCAGCGTCAGCTCATCTGCCTGCTCCTTGACCTTTAGATCCGCTACGATCTGCGCACTCTTCTGTTCTCCCCATTGCTTCAGCCGCTCCTCCAGCAGCCTAAGCGCTGATGACCCCGCTGTAACCTGCTTCACTCTTTCCCGTTCTGCTCCCACTACATCCCCGCCTCCGCTGCAATCTATAGCTTCTTTCATTATTATTACATTTGTATGATTTATCTCACTGCAAGAATAGAATAATTATATTTTATCATCAGATCGTCACAAATCAAATATCCACATTTACAAAATCAGCTATAAACCTTCACGAAAAACAAGATTTCGCAGATGCCATTACGGGTGAAGGATACTGGTGCCTCATTGTTGTATTTCTTGCAGGATTTCTCTAAAATGTTACGTGTTGCGGAGCATGGGGCCCACACTTCATCGCAACAGCACCCATTGTATTCGGATTTCCGCATACATTTTATCCACATCAGATGAGAAGCATAATTTCCTGAAAAAAAAGAGGCTGTCCCGTCAGCCACTTCATGGCTATGGGACAACCTCTCTAGTCAACTCCAACCGAATTAAGCTGTTTCCAGCACTGGAAGCAGGATTTCAAAGACTTTGCCGTGCTGCAGAATGGTCAGGCCACGGGATTTGTCTTTCATTACGACAACCTCTGGCTTCGCAGACATGCGCTCCAGATAGAACTCAGGCACATCGCCGGAATGGCTGATGGTGATGCCTTCCACTTCCTGCTCTTCGTTCTCTTCCATCGGGCTGTCCACTACGCGGTCAAAAATATCGGAAAATGCTTCAAAATTATCGGTATATACAGAAATGCACTTCATCTCTATCCCATCCTCTTCTTCTCTAATTCTTGGTTAGCTTTCGTATGATCCTTAGCTTTCCTGATTACAGCAGTTTTCATACGTTTTTTGCCCTCCCGGCATACATCCAGCAGCGGACAGATCTGGCATGCGGGATTCTGAGCTTTACAGTGATATCGCCCGAAAAAGATTAGCCGGTGATGCGTCAGCGTCCATTCGTCACGCGGCACCGCCTTCATCAGCTTCTTCTCCACTTCCAGCACGGAATCTTTCCAGCCCGCAAGTGCGAGCCGTTTGGCTACCCGTTCCACATGAGTATCCACGGCAATCGCCGGCACTCCGAACGCATTCGATACGACCACATTCGCAGTCTTGCGTCCGACACCAGGCAGAGTTACCAGCAAATCATGGGCCTGCGGCACTTCACCCCCGTACTGCTCAATCAGGATGGTGCAGAGGTTCTGAATATGCTTGGCCTTATTGCGGAATAGACCAATCCGCCGGATATCCAGCTCCAGCTCTTCCAGCGGTACTGAGATATAGTCGATCGGAGCCTTGTACTTCTGAAACAGGTCCTCGGTCACCTTATTCACTGTTGCATCCGTACATTGGGCTGAGAGCAGCACGGCAATGGTAAGCTCAAAAGCGTTGCTGTGATTCAGCTCGCAATGTGCATCAGGGAACATGCCTCCGATAGTGTCCAGGATGTGGCGGACCTCTGCAGCTTTCATAGCGTCCCCTCCACGGAGCAGGTATGACTGCAAGTCCACTTGCAGCATATCTTCTCAAATCTGACGAAATATAAGCAAAGATACATTATATCGTATACTTTCGTAGCGTTCAAGCGAACACCGTGCTGCCCTTATATTTCAAAAAAAACGCCTTGATCCGAGGGTAAACCAAGGATCAAGACGGTGTTTCATACGGAAAATCACCAAAACGGTTATTGTTTCACAATTTCTACAACCTTGTCGTTGTTGAAATACATTATAATATTATCATTTTCTTTGAGAGATTGCACGGGTAAAGTCGTGTCACCTTGATGAATATATACATTTGGAGCAAGTCCAAACTTATAATTGTCATTCAGCGTGGCTCGTTTGGTTAATATTTCATTCGTTGCGCTCTCATAACGGGCGAATGTCCGGTTCAGTTGACTGAACACGGAGATGATTACTACACCGGCGGCATCCTTACGCACCAATACCCGGTCTGTTGTGGTAAGACCGCTTAACGCGTTCGTTGTAACACCGTCCCGGAGTATTCTCACTCCACTGCCGGCAGTGAACGGCTGGGAGGCTCCTGTGTAATCCTTCACTGTGAACGTACCTGATGCCGCATCTACTACCGTTACCTGTCCGGCAACTTGTTTAACCGACTGCAGGGACAGCGGTGTGGAACCGTCGAAGCTGAGGTTCACGAAATCTCCGGCCTTCAGCTCAGTCAGGGCGATCTTCTGGCCCGCTTCGTTGGTAAGAGGCACATTCGCCAAGTTCAACTCGCTGCTGATACTGCCTCCCTCAAGCTTCACGGTCATCTTGCTAGTGCCCGCATTGATGGTAGCAATCTCGAACTGCGATGACCCGTTCACCCGCAGCACGGAGATGAACTCCTGAGTGCTGCTAAGTACTGCCGTTACCGGCACATTGAGCGGAACATCGGTGATGACTGCGCCGCTTTTGCCAATCATTTCAATGGCCTGCGGATAAGACATCGTCAGCAATTGTCCGTTGCCCTGCTTAATCACAATCGTTCTGGCTGTAGTATTGATAGCCGTCAAGGTGCCGGAATATTTGGTTGTCAATTCAACAGACATTGCACGCTCATTAATCAAGGTCACATCAATTTTGCGGTTCTCAACGAGTCTGAACCCCATGGTGGTGAGCGAAGTGGTAATCAGTCCGCCGTAAGACATCTTTGTTTTCTCATCCATTTTGACCACATGAGCCTTACCGTTATTGTCCGTGAAGGTCAGGTACTGGGTCTTGGCGTTATAATCAACAACGGTAGCAGCTGCATACTGTTCGATCTGACGGCTGAGCACCTCAATCTTGGTCACCTGATCATTACTGTTCAGCGTAAGCTGCACATTGTCTCCGCTAGTTTTGTCAGCGATAAGATCGTCGATTACCGGATTTACGGCGTTCGGAATCACAATGGCCGGGGTAGCAGCAAGCAGATTAACCTCACGTGTGCCATCACTCTTCTGATAGACAATCGTAGAATCTGTCAGCTCATAGATGAAGCCCTTCACTATGCGCTCCACTCCTGAGGTTACTTCCACGGAGCGGATCGTATTATCCTTGATGGTATAAGAGACAGCAGCACCGGCTTTCAGCTCTGCGGGCTGAATAATAGAATTCTGGGAGCTGAACAGCGTAGTCCCTTCTTCCCATTTGAAGGTTTCTACTGTGCCGTCAGCATTCTTGAACGCGATGCTCTTGGCAGCAGTGTCAACGCTTTGAATCGTACCTTTAGCCGTCTTGTTTACAATACCGGAAGTGACCTGCACCTTCACAACCTTCCGGGAACCGGTAAAGGTTTCACGCAGCAGCGTAAGCTTGCTGCCGGCGGTAATAGAAGCAGGCTGAATAACCGCTCCGTTCACATCCAGGAAGGCCGTGCCTGAATCGTAGGGATACTGATCGTATCCGTTCGCGGAATCTACCCAGATAATACCGGGTGTATGCTTGGTGAATACACCTTCCGCCTGCTCAACCTGAACTGCCGGATCTGTCAGCTCTACGTAAGCTGCGCTATAGGTAGCTCCAATTACTGTAACTTTCGTATAAGGCTGGATCTCGTTCAATGAGATGCGGTTCTCGGAGGTACTGGTATAGTAGGCGGTATTGGCATTCAGATTGAATTCCAGCGTACTGCCGTTAGTGTACAATCCCAGCTTGCCGTCCTTGAGTGAACTGACCGTTCCTTTGAACGTATTGTCGTATTCCAGGCTATTATGCGCTTCAGCACGGCTGAAGAAGGTAGCCAGCTGCGCACGGGTCACAGCGCCTTGCGGATCAAAGCGGTTGCCGGTTAGCCCGTTCGCGAGTCCCAGCTCCACCGCTGTGTTAATGTAGCCGCGTTTGTTCGCGGACACTTTGGCATCATCGGCAAAGCCTGTCGGCCGGCTTGCGGCCGCAGAAGCTGATGCACTCTGGCCAAGCGCACGGATCAGCAGCTCCGCGACCCATTCACGGCTGGCCTTGCGCTCTCCCCACGAGCTTTTAAGATTATCTGCAGCCATCTCAGTGGTCTTGTCCAGCAGACCTTGCTGGAAGGCTAGGATTACATATGGCTTGTAATAGTTCGTAACCACAAAATCATTAGGCAGCGCAACTTCGGTACTGGTGTTCACATTCCCCTGCAGCTTCATGAAGCGCAGCGCCATCAGCACCGCTTCCTGCTGGGTCACAGAATCACCAGGACGGAACAGTCCGTTATTGCCGACCACAATTCCCTGGGTTGCCAGCTTATAGATATGCTTTTCGGCCCAGAAGCCCGTCTTGACATCACTGAAGATCCCTGAACCAGTTACAGGCGTCTGCGAAGCTACAGCAGCAACAGTTGCTCCGGTTGGAGCGTTGTCAGCAAAGGCAGCGCCTGCCCCGCCAAGTACCATCGCACCGGCCAGAACGGCAGAGACCGCTTTTACAGAATAAGATTGAACCGTACGCTTTAATCGTTTTGGACCGGACAATTCGATATTCCCCTCTCTATGGCTTATCTGGATTTCTATGTTGGTAATTTCGTCAGCCATCCGGCTTATTCCTGCCTAATGCCTACAATCCGTTGTTCTCGCGGGTGATTGGATGCACAAGATCCACATGCCCCATCAGGCTCTCCACCTGTTCTCCGTCTACCAGCACATCGATATTCTTCACTTCATCGAACTGGAAGAACATCTGGGACAATGCGCCGATCGCCAGGGCTTCGCCGCCTGCGCCAAGCTGCGCCTCATCCGGCTTATGAATATCCATCACAATCTGTCCGCCCGAGAATTCAAGTGATTTCAGTTCAATCTTGTTCCACAGCGGAATCTGGTCAGCCTTATCGCTCTTTTGGAGTGTTTTGAAGGCTTCCGTATATTTCTCCTTCGCATCCTTGAAGGTGATGGAGACTTCAGCCGGAACCAAGTCGTTCTGTTGCAGGTCTGTATAATACGTCTTGATCTTAAGACTCTGCTTCTCAGGTACCGCCGGTACCTCCGGTGCTTCCGTAGCCGCCGGAGTCACAGTTGCTGTAGGCTCAGGCGTGCTTGTAGCTGCCGGTGTGGCAGTGGGAGTGTCATTCGCGGCATTATTGCCTTCCGCGCCGCTGGATACCGAGGTTGAATCCTGACCGGACGCATCGGCCGGTGCAGCAGTAGGTTTATCGCCGCAGCCCGAAATTACGAGAAGCAGCATCGCAGCGATTCCTGCATATGTCAATTTCTTGTTCATTTGATTAACCCCCTCAGATGAATATGGGCAGGAGGGACCGCAAAGTCCTTTTGACCGCAATATAGGGTCTACATCCGACTCTGCGGCCCCTGCTGCCGCCCGTTGTTATTGAATCCCTAGATACTCTTTAATCCCGCTGACCATCGATGCGGCCACATTGTTCTGCAGTGCTTCAGTGAACAGCAGAGCCTCGTCCTTCTTATTGCTGAGATAGCCAACCTCAAGCAGCACCGCAGGCATCTTCGTTTCGCGTATCACATGGAAGTTGCCGTAGCGAACTCCCCTGTTGCTAAGTCCGGTAGCCTGCACAAGATACTTGTGCATCACATTGGCCAGAGCCTTGCTAGCGTCCCGCTGATAGTAGGTCTCCGTTCCGCTTGAAGCCGCTGATCCGCTGCTGTTGGCATGGACAGATATGAATAAATCTGCACCGAGATTATTGGCCATTGCCGCCCTCTCCTTCAGTTCAAGGAAAGTATCATCGCTGCGCGTCAGCACCACGTCAATCTTGTTCTCCTGCCTGAGCAGTGCAGCCGCCTTAAGAATCACAGCGAGGTTGAAATTCTTCTCGTATTTGCCGGTAATGCCTACAGCTCCTGAATCCTTCGCGCCATGTCCGGCATCGAGCACAACCAGCTTGCGCCCGCTGTTGCCCGGCTGCGTGGAAGTGTCGCCTGGAGCCTGTGCATTCAAATCAATGACAATGAGCTTTGAGGAATCTCCCGATACCTCTACGCTATAATTTTTGGGGGTATTAAGATCAATTACAAATCGGACAGTATAAGGATTAGTGCTATACAGCGAATAGCGGATACCGGAGACATCCGGATAATCCGTAACTGTCAGGTTCCCGTTCAGGTCAGGATCAAGGATTTGTCCTGTTCCGAATATATCCGAGAACGTCGCATTCGGCAGATCAATGATGATGCGGTCCGGTCCGCTGATCTTGGAGACCTTCGGCTCGGCATTGCCGTCTATGGCAATCGTGAACCGGTTCTCATTGAAGCTGATGCCGTTAATCATGCTCAGGCTGCTTGAGGGTTCTCCCGGCGGCACTACAACCGTCCCTCCGTCCCCATTACTTTGTCCCGGGTCAATGTTAGGCTCGGGAATGGACGGGGTAATAAGATCTACAACCTTCTTCGTATTATCCCATTTGACCGTAAGTCCGAACTGCTCACCAATGAACCGGATCGGTACGAGCGTCGTGCCGTTCCGCAGGAGAGGGGCCGTTGACATCATTACCGTCTTGCCATCGACGGATGCCGCAGTCTGATCTACGATCAGCTGAATGGTCTTTCCCTGCTGTTCAATCTTGATGGTCTTGCTTGTCTGATTCCAATCCACCTTGTATCCAAGGTTCTCAGCGATCATTCTTAGCGGCACCATGATGGAGTTATTTACATTTTCCACCGGAACGTCTTGTCCTGCATTCAGTTCCTGGCCATCCAGGAAGATCTTGTTCTGGCCAGCAGCGGCTTGTCCATGCCCTGGCAGCACCACAACAAAGAGCAGCAGCAACAGCATAAAAGCAAATTTCTTCATTCTTCACCTCTAAGACTCTAGTATTCCGCCCCCAATCGAGCGTTCTTGATGGCATGCCAACTGACAACCTTCGACATAGTGTAGACGTTCGTAGAACTTAAAAGTTGCGAATAAATCCCAACTAACGTGGAAATGTCTGTGTATTCCCTATAGCTAAAAGGTATGTAGTGCGGTTACAGACAGCTCCGCTTATGCAGCATTACAACCCAAGATATTCCTTAATTCCTGCTACAATCTCCCGCGCGAGGTTATCCTGCATCTGTTCGCTGTACAGGGCTGCTTCATCTCCTGGATTGGTCAGATACCCCGCCTCCAGCAGAATTGCAGGCATCCGGGTCTCCCGGGTCACATGCAGGCTTTTCGAGCGCACTCCATTGTTTTTGAGGCCGGTTCCCGCTACCAGATGCTTTTGCATGATCTCGGCAAGCGGCAGGCTCTCACTGCGGCTATAGTACGTCTCACTGCCATTCACTTTGCTCCGGTTCGGATAGGATACATCGAGTGAATTGGCATGAAGGGATACGAACAACGTAGCATTCGCTGCTTGGGCAATCTTCACACGATCCTGGAGACCCAGAGTAATATCCGATGTACGGGTGTAAATGACATCGGCCCAGCCTTCCTGCGTCAGAATAGCTCCGGCTTTGAGGATGACCGCGAGATTGAAGGTCTTTTCCAGTTTGCCGGTAAGACTGACAGCACCCGATTGCTTGCCCCCGTGTCCGGCATCCAGCGCAATAATCGGTCTTCCGGTAAATCCCGGATTCACAGGTGCACCCGTTTCATTGCCTGTTACATTCAGATCGATTGTGACTAGTCCTGTACTCTCATCCGTACTTACTTGATAATTCTGGTAACCTGTAGTCTGGATTACAAACCTGACCGTCGGGGGATTCGTACTGAACAACGCATAACGTATTTCAGATACAAGCGGGTAGCCGCTCACATCCAGCTTGCCCTGCGGACTTCCTCCCGTAGATACGCCAGGGAAGCTCCCGCTGAAATCAGGGGCAAATGCCGCTCCGGCAAAATCCACTACAATCCGGTCGGGTCCGGTAACTCTCGTAACCGTAGCCTTGGCTCCTCCCGCAGCGGCTACAATCAGCCGGTTCTCGCTGAATACCGCCCCTTTCACCACTGGTGATGTAGCTGGCGGAGTTGGAGTAACTATAACACTCCCGTCCAATTCCTCCAGAGTCTCTGTGCCGCTCTGAGGCGGAGTGGTTGGTACAGGGGACTGAACAGCTACTGGAGCGGCTCCGGGTGACACGGATGGAGCTGCGGTGGCTGAAGGCAGCGGATCTGGAGTGACTGGCGCAGCCTCCGTTGCCCCTCCGCTCAAATACACCGTCTTATCCGTATTGTCCCAGCCGACGCTAAGACCGAATTGCTCGCTGACAAAGCGGATAGGCACCAGTACCGTCCCGCCGTTCTGCTTGGGTGCAGCATTAAGAGTCAGGTTAACACCATCAGCTTGTGCGGTGGTGCTGCCGACTGCAAGCTGTACAGACTTGCCGTCCTGCTGGACAGTTACCTTGCGGCTGCTCTGTTCCCACAGCACTTCGAAGCCCAGATTCTCCACCACTACACGGATCGGAATCATAACGCTTCCATTCACATTCTCGAGGATTACCCCCTTGGGCAATGCGAGTTCCTTGCTGTCCATCACGATCTTACCGGGGGTTGTTCCGGCTGCCGCAGCTTTGTGGCCGGCGAATGACAGGAGGAGCAGTGGCAGCAGCAGTAGAAGCAACACCCGTTGTCCGGCTTTCTTCATCCTTTCCTCTCCTTTGGTCCATTGATAGATTTGCAGATAAGATTAAGACGACAATAATCCCCAAAAGTTGCCTTCGCAGGCAATAATATCTCGATTATAGCAAAAAAACTTCTATTTCCGACACCCGGAAATAGAAGTTTTGTGTAAATACTAAGAATAAATATGACTCAGCCTTTAGCTTATCTTAGCTCTTAGGCAAAAAGCTTAGCTGCATGACGCTCTTCGTAAGCGGCAATCTCATCAGCATGCTGAAGTGTCAGGCCGATATCGTCCAGCCCTTGCAGCAGGAACTGGCGGCGGTGCTCATCCAGCTCAAAGGTAATGGCAAGGCCATACTCATCACTCAGCTTGTTGTTCTCCAGATCCACTGTAAGTGTGTAGCCCTCATGCTCTGCAGTGCGGCTGAACAGATCGTCTACCTGGGATTCCGAGAGCTTGATCGGCAGAATGCCGTTCTTGAAGCAGTTGTTATAGAAGATGTCGGCATAGGATGGTGCGATGACCACTCTGAATCCGTAATCCATGATGGCCCAGGGCGCATGCTCCCGGGAGGAGCCGCAGCCGAAATTCGCGCGTGAGATTAGCACTGAAGCCCCCTCATAACGCGGTTTGTTCATTTCGAATGCCGGATTGTCATTCCCTGCTTCATCAAAACGCCATTCGTAAAATAGAAATTGTCCAAAGCCTGTGCGCTCAATCCGTTTCAGGAACTGCTTAGGGATAATCGCATCCGTATCTACATTAACCCGGTCTACCGGGGCTACAATTCCTGTTAACTTCTTGAATTCTTCCATTACTGTATCCTCCTGCTCTCTCAATTATTCTATGAGTTGACGGCTTCCGTCTTGTAGTTCCAGTCACGCACATCCGTGAAGCGTCCCTTGATGGCTGCCGCAGCCGCCATGGCAGGAGAGACCAGATGCGTGCGTCCGCCGCGTCCCTGGCGTCCTTCGAAGTTACGGTTAGAAGTAGAGGCGCAGCGCTGTCCCGGCTGCAGAACATCCGGATTCATCGCCAGGCACATACTGCAGCCGGCTTCACGCCATTCAAAACCCGCTTCGGTGAACACTTTGTCCAGACCTTCCTTCTCGGCCTGCATCTTCACGCGCCCGGAGCCAGGCACCACGATTGCTGTAACCTTGCCGGATACCTTATGGCCTTTGGCTACTTCAGCCGCGGCCCGCAGATCCTCAATCCGGCCGTTGGTGCAGGAGCCGATGAAGACATAATCAATTCCAATCTCGGACATTGGCGTGCCTGGAGTCAAATCCATATATTCAAGCGCCTTCTCGGCTGCTTTGCGTTCATTCTCGGTAGTGAAATCAGCAGGGTTCGGTACGGTTGAGTTGATATCTGTTCCCATACCAGGGCTAGTTCCCCAGGTAACCTGCGGAATAAGTGTTTCTACATCGAATTCGACCACAGTATCATACTGGGCGCCTTCGTCACTAACAAGGCCCTTCCAGGTCTCGACAGCGGCATCATACGCTTCACCCTGCGGCACATATTGACGTCCGCGCAGATAGTTGAAGGTTGTCTCGTCCGGTGCGATCAGGCCCGCTCTTGCTCCGCCTTCAATCGACATGTTGCAGACGGTCATACGCTCTTCCATCGACAGCTCACGAATAGCTTCGCCTGTATACTCTATAACATAACCGGTGGCAAAATCAGTTCCGTATTTGGCAATAACGCCGAGAATCATGTCTTTGGCAGTCACACCCGGATTACGTTTGCCAGTGAAGCGCACTTCCATAGTCTTGGCCTTGGACTGCTGCAGACACTGGGTGGCAAGCACATGCTCAACTTCGCTGGTGCCGATCCCGAAGGCCAGTGCACCGAAGGCTCCGTGAGTGGAGGTATGGCTGTCCCCGCAGACAATCGTCTTGCCGGGATGGGTCAGGCCAATCTCAGGACCCATGACGTGAACGACACCTTGGTCAATATCATTCAGGTCAAACAATCTTACGCCGAAATCACGGCAGTTCTGCGAAAGTGTATCAATCTGCTGCTTGGAGATCGGATCGGTAATATTGAAGCGGTCCTTGGTAGGCACGTTATGATCCATTGTCGCAAAGGTAAGTCCCGGACGGCGGACCTTACGGCCGCTGAGGCGCAGTCCTTCAAACGCCTGCGGGGAAGTCACTTCATGAACCAGATGAAGATCGATATAAATAATGCTCGGCTTGCCTTCTTCCTGATGGATAACGTGATTCTCCCAAATCTTCTCAAACATTGTCTTCTTGCTCATGAATTTCACCTCATATAGTAGAATCGTTCCTATGAAGAGAGCGTGGAGTCTCTCTTGAATGTTCTAAATATAACATCGGTGTGTTTATAATTCCAAGATATGATTTCTATAGGGTTTATAGGTTATACTTATAAACAGAAGACTTACTCTTAAAGGAGCATAAGTATGGAACTCAGACAATTGCAATATACGCTGCAGATCGCCGCCGAACGGAACTTCTCACGCGCAGCAGAGAAGCTGCATATCGCGCAGCCCTCCCTCAGCCAGCAGCTCTCCAAGCTGGAGAAGGAGCTCGGTGTGCTTCTCTTCCAGCGGAATACCAGCTCTGTGGAGCTGACCTATGCCGGCGAGAAATTCGTTGAACAAGCTCAGGGGATCATCGATGCTGTTGAACTGCTGCGGCAGGAGATGTCCGATATCTCCCAGCTTCGTACAGGACGCGTAATGGTCGGCAGTATGCCGATCACCGGAGCGCATCTGCTCCCGCATGTACTGCCTGTGTTCAAGAGCAAATACTCCGAGGTTGAAATCACCCTGCTGGAGGACTCGTCTATGAACCTGGAGAAGCTGACAGCCAGCGGCCAGACCGATCTCAGCCTGCTCTCCCTGCCGCTCGAAATTCCGACCCTGGCCTACGAGGTGCTTGGTGAAGAGCGGATCGATCTTGCCGTTCCGCCGGGGCATCTGCTGGCCGGCCGTGAACCGCAGGGCATACGCACCAGCCTGGCCGAGCTTAAGGATGAACCCTTTATCGTACTTAAGGAAGGCCAAGGCTTCCGTAAAATGACCGTGGAGTTATGCCGCCAGGCCGGATTTGAGCCACGGATTGTTTTCGAGAGCAACAATATGGAGACAGTCCAGTCGCTGGTTGCTGCCGGGATGGGCGTTACCCTGGTGCCCCACTTTATTGCACGCGCTGCGAGGAGTGAATTCGTACCGGTCTACCTTCCGCTGGCTGAGCCGGTCCCAGGCCGGACGCTGGTCATTGCCTACCGGCGCGGACGTTACTTATCCCGTGCAGCCGAAGCTTTTATCGAGACCTTCAAGGCAACCGTGGCCGGTTTGACCGATAACTAGTCATAGCAAGCAAGCGGCGGTGCTCTCATCCACAGGTCCTCTGCCCCACAGGATAAACATAAATCGTGCTGCCTGCGTTGCATGAAAAAATTTGTCTGCGGCTCTTTGCAAACCCTGCTGCCCCATGGTATCCTAAGTGACAAATAGTGAAACGTGCTGACGGGACCAGTAAGAATGGACGTATATTCGTGTGCAGAGAGTAAATTCCTGAAGGCTGGGAGAATTTACCGCGAAGGTCCTTTCCGAATCCTACCCCTGAGCGGCCTGCCCTGCAGGACGGATACTCCCGTTATGAGAATGAAGTCGGATGAACCCTCATCAATGAAGGTGGTACCGCGGAAGTTAATCAAGCTTTCGTCCTTTGCTAAGTCTAAGGATGGGGGCTTTTTGTCATTTTCGGGCGTTACAGGCATTTCAATTCGAGAGGAAAGTGAAAGACAATGACGACAAGAATTGTGGTCAAAATCGGCAGCAGTTCGCTCACGGGTCCCGAAGGCGGCCTCAATCGTGAGGCGGTCGCCTTCTTCGCCGCCGAGATCGCCGCACTCCGCAAGGACGGCTGTGAAGTACTGCTGGTCACCTCCGGGGCGGTCGCAGCGGGATTCCGGGGCATCGGCTATGCTTCCCGACCAAGGCTGCTGCATGAGAAACAGGCGGCGGCGGCAGTAGGACAGGTTATGCTAATGCAGGCTTATCAGGAGGCCTTCGCAGGCCACGGTCTACCCACTGCTCAGATTCTTCTGACCCGTACGGACTTCTGCAGCCGCCGGGCCATGAACAACGCCATGATGACGGTGGAAGAATTGCTCCGCCAAGGCGCCGTGCCTGTGTTCAACGAGAACGATACCGTATCGGTGGATGAGCTGAAGTTCGGTGACAACGATACGTTATCGGCGCTGGTTGCCAATCTGCTGAAGGCCTCGCACCTGCTGGTGTTGACGGATATGGACGGCGTCTACAGCGGCGATCCCCGCAAGCACCCGGATGCTGTACGGTATGAGCACATAGAAGAGATTACGCCTGAGATCTATGCCATTGCAGGCGGTGCAGGCTCAAGCGTAGGAACCGGCGGCATGCGCTCCAAGATCGATGCGGCCAAGATTGCCACGCGGGGCGGCGTTCCGGTCTTCGTAGGCCAGGTTAAGGAGCCGGGGGATTTATCGCAGGCCGCAGCCGGAACAGGCAAAGGCACTTATTTTGCCACCACCCTCTCTTCTCTGCCGGTCAAAAAGCAATGGCTGGGCTTCATGTCCACCCCGCTCGGATCCCTGTATGTCGACGATGGTGCTGTTGAAGCGCTGCTCCACGGAGGCCATAGCCTGCTGCCCGTCGGGGTTAGGCGTATTGAGGGCAGCTTCCATTCGGGGGATGTCGTCGAGGTGCTCGGCCCGGATGCGAAGCTGCTTGGGCGGGGTATCGTCAATTATGATGACACCCAGCTCCGCAGCATTCAGGGGCTTCCCAGCCGTGAGATTGTGCCCAAGCTCGGTGAAGTACACCGGCTTGAGGTTATCCACCGGGACGAATGGATCACGCTTCGTTAATTTACGAAACATATTGTATCTCCCTATGCCAACATAACTTTTAGGAGGAATTGCCATGAGTGAAGTGGTTAACAAGACAACGCTGGCCAAAGCAACCACAGGGGTACTCGCAAGCTTGACTACCGCCCAGAAGAATGAAGCCCTGCTGGTAATGGCTGCCGCCCTGCGTGCCGAAGCTGATTACATTATTGCCGCCAACGCCGAAGACCTGGAGCGCGGACGGCAGAACGGGACACCGGAGTCGATGCTCGACCGGCTGGCCCTGGATGCGGGCCGGATTGACAGCATAGCCGAAGGCTTGCAGCAGATTGCCGAACTGCCTAATCCGGTTGGAGACAATCTGGAGACGATCGAACGGCCGAACGGCCTGCACATCGAGAAGGTTCGGGTGCCGCTTGGGGTGATCGGCATTATCTATGAAGCACGCCCCAACGTCACCGTTGACGCTGCCGGACTATGCCTCAAGACCGGCAATGCTGTGGTGCTGCGCGGCGGTTCCTCCGCCCTCTCCTCCAACCGCGCCATCGCCGAGGTGCTGCACCGCGCACTTGCGGGTACCGCTCTTCCGCCGGATGCCTTGCAGCTGATCGAAGATCCTAACCGCTCCTCCGTGGATGAAATGCTGAAGCTGAACGGATTGCTGGACGTCATCATCCCGCGCGGAGGAAGCTCCCTGATTCAGAATGTGGTTCTAAATGCCACCGTACCGGTTATTGAAACAGGGGCAGGCATATGCCATACTTATCTGGATGCAAGTGCCAATCCGGAAATGGCCCGGCGCATCAGCGTGAATGCGAAGGCTCAGCGGCCTTCGGTCTGCAATTCAATGGAGACACTGCTGGTGCACCGTGCTTACGCTGAAGAACATCTCGCCGCACTTGCTGAAGCCTTCCGCGAGGCTCGTGTGGAACTGCGCGGGTGCCAGGATACCGTTGCTCTTATTCCTTGGGCTGTGCCTGCCACACCGGAGGACTTCGCTACAGAATATAACGATTATATTCTCAATATTCGTATCGTGGACACGCTGGAACAGGCTCTTGGCCATATCGCAAAGTTCGGCACCAAGCATTCCGAATGTATTGTGACTGAAGACGCGGCGAATGCTGCACGCTTCCTGCAGGAGGTTGACGCTGCGGCGGTGTACCACAACGCATCTACCCGGTTTACGGACGGCTTTGAGTTCGGCTTCGGCGCCGAGATCGGCATCAGCACCCAGAAGCTCCATGCCCGCGGGCCAATGGGACTGCCTGCATTGACTTCAAGCAAATATATGATTCACGGCTCCGGCCAAATCAGAGGTTAACTCACTCAACTTATAGGGGGACTGCCAGCCATGTGCCAGCAACCAGCAATTCCGCTCATCAATCATAATATCGTTTTTTACGGCGCAGGCTCGATGGCTGAGGCCATTGTGCGGGGATTGATCGCCCGGAATGTAGTGGAATCGGGCCGAATTATTATGCTGAACCGCAGCAGCAGCGAGCGCCTCGCTGAACTCCGCAGCCGTTACGGCGTGCTTGGCTATAACGCTCCCGAATCCAAGCTCGAAGCTCTGCGCACTGCGCCGGTCATCGTTCTAGCCATGAAGCCCAAAGACGCTGCCGAAGCGCTCCGTTCACTGGGGCCGCTGCTGTCGCCGGATCAGCTCGTCATCTCCGTGATTGCCGGGCTGACCATCCGTACAATGCAAGGTTTACTGGGTAATCCGCAGCCTGTGGTCCGCACCATGCCGAACACCTCCAGTTCCATCGGCCTCGGTGCTACCGGGATTGCCTTCTCCAAGGAGGTTGGCGAAGAGAGCCGCCGTACAGCACTTAATATCTTCGAAGCGGTTGGCCTGACGGCGGTTATTGACGAAGAACGGATGGAGACCTTAACCGGGATCTCCGGCAGCGGACCAGCTTACATCTACTACATGATGGAAGCGATGATTGCTGCAGGCATCCGCGGAGGGCTGCCGCTTGCGCAGAGCCGTGAGCTGACTGTCCAGACCGTGCTGGGCGCAGCCCGGATGGTACAGCAGACCGGTGAAGAGCCCGCCTCTCTGCGCAAGAAGGTCACCTCGCCGAATGGATCTACCCAAGCGGCCATTGAAGTGCTGGAGCGCGGCGATTTCTTCGAGACCGTCATTTCCGCCGTCAACCGCTGTGCGGAACGTTCCCGGGAGATGGGCTCGGCTCTGGAGCAGGAGCTGCACTAATTTTTTGGTCTAGTTATTGATTACTTTCCACAACTTCTTACGACAACATAACAGCCCGCAGTTCCTTCGATGTGAAGGGACTGCGGGCTGTGTGCTGGGAGTGGTGAAGTCAAGTGCATTTATACCCTTCATTTTGCTCGTTATGCCACTTTTGCTGATTTCAGGAGCACTTCTGCCCTTCTCCCTCTCTCCGCACATTTTCAGCTAACTCCCATGCATCAAAGAACAAAATGCCTGCGGCATCCCCATTCTGATCGGTTTTTCGACCACATCCCCCCCTCGCACCATCCGCCACACCGAATGTAGTCGGGTTTTCGACCACATTCGGCCCAGACGACCACGCGCTGTCCATGTGTTCGATGAAATCAGCGAAGTCGTTCCTATTACTGATCCAGAATATAATCATCCTGCCGAGGCTACAAGACACTTATCTAACTTTATGCACGACTTATCCACATCGGACGAAAATCATAATTTCCTAATCAATAAAAAAATGCCCCTTAAGCCACATACATGACTTAAGGGACACCTTAACCGGCAGGGACTTGCTCTGGACCGGCATATATCTACCTCGCTCCGCTCATCGTCCGCCGCCCCGGAATTTCTGGGAATAGGCTTTGACATCCTGGGCATTCTTCACCCGGTTGCGGGCCCATTCCAGCAGAATGCGGTCAATGTAACGGAAATGAACCTTTCCTGCAAAGACCGACTCCTTCAGCGCGAGCAGGATCAGCTCCTCGGGATAGCGGTCTTCATCCACCCAGCCGGAAATGGTTTCACATTCCATGGGGGATAACGGACGCCCGAATTCCTTCTCGAAAATGCTGAACAGACTGCGTCCGTCCTCTGACTCCTTGTCACCCGGCACAGCCGGGCGGCCATATCCGCCGTCCGGTGCGGTAGCCCCGGAGTAATGAGCCACTGCCCGGGCACCCGGCTCCCGCCCGCTCTGGCTGGGCTTCTCTTTGGCATTCTCCCGCGAGAGTTCTGCCAGATAAGCTCCCAGCTTCGCGTATAGGCCGGAGAAGTTGTAGCGCTCATAATGGATGTCCCTCAGCTCGTCATTATCTCCGTCGATGCTGATGAACCCTTCCTTCATAAGCTTCTGGAGCTCTCCGGCAATCACCGGAATACTACGCCCGGTTACTGCCTGCAGCTCCTCCAGGGAAGGGAAATCAATTCCCTCCACCTGTCTGAAGGAGAGCAGATGAATCAGCAGCAAGGATTCGCTGCCGGTCAGATTCAGCTTCCGGTAATATTTCAGGAGTGCATAAGGAATGATGGCCATTCCGTTCTCCAGGCCGAAAGCTACGCCCTCGCCCCAGGTATTCCAACCTTTTCCGTCCATACTTAAGCCCCCTTTCCCTATTTCTTTAAGGGTAAAGACGGTACAGTGTACGAGGGAAGGCAATGGTCTCACGGACATGGTCCAGACCGCAGATCCAGGC
This sequence comes from Paenibacillus sp. FSL R7-0204, assembly GCF_038002225.1. Lineage (NCBI taxonomy): Bacteria > Bacillati > Bacillota > Bacilli > Caryophanales > Paenibacillaceae > Paenibacillus > Paenibacillus sp. FSL R7-0204. The sequence continues at coordinate 3,009,110 of NZ_JBBOCA010000001.1, read as the reverse complement.
TACTGTACGCTCCAGCCCCAGACCGAAGCCGGAGTGTGGAACCGTGCCGTAGGTGCGCAGATCCATATACCATTTGTAGGTATCCATCGACAGGTTGTGTTCCTTGAAGCGGGCTTCCAGCAGCGCCGGATCATCGATACGCTGTGATCCCCCGATGATCTCCCCATAGCCTTCAGGAGCGATCATATCTGCGCACAGCACCACTTCAGGACGATCAGGATGCGGCTTCATATAGAAGGCCTTAAAGGAAGCCGGGTAGTGGGTAATGAAGACCGGTCTGTCGCTCATCTCGGCAATCGCCGTTTCATGAGGAGCCCCGAAATCATCGCCCCAGGCAATTTCATAGCCTTTTTCGTTCAGGAACTTAATCGCATCGTCATAGCTGATACGCGGGAACGGAGCTTTGATGTTCTCAAGCTTCGAGACATCGCGGCCCACCGCTTCCAGCTCGGCGCGGCAATTCGTAAGCACGGACTGCACGACGAAGCTGATGAAATCCTCCTGCACGCATAGGCTCTCTTCATGATCGGTGAAGGCCATTTCCGGCTCAATCATCCAGAACTCAATCAAGTGGCGGCGGGTCTTGGATTTTTCTGCACGGAAGGTAGGCCCGAACGAATAGACGCGACCCAGAGCCATAGCTGCGGCTTCCATGTACAGCTGTCCGCTTTGGGTAAGATAGGCGTCCTCTTCGAAGTACTTGGTATGGAACAGGTTAGTCGTGCCTTCTGCTGACGTTGGTGTCAGAATCGGCGGGTCCACCTTCGTGAAGCCGCGCTCATTGAAGAACTGCTGAACCGCACGGATAATCTCCGCACGAATGACCATTACCGCCCGCTGCTTAGAGGAACGCAGCCAGAGATGACGGTGGTCCATCAGGAAATCGACGCCATGCTCCTTGGGTGTAATTGGGTAATTCTCGGTAATATGCAAGACCTCGATTCCTGTAACCGTCATTTCAAAGCCTGACTGGCTGCGGGACTCCTCGCGGATAATTCCGGTCACGTACAGCGAGCTTTCCTGGGTGAGGCTCTTGGCATCATCCCAGACCTGCTCAGGGACTTCAGATTTCACCACAACCCCCTGGATATAACCTGTACCATCCCGAAGCTGCAGGAACTGAATTTTACCGCTGGAGCGCTTGTTGTTAACCCAACAGCCGATAACAACACTCTCTCCAACATGCTCATTCACGTTCTTGATTACACTCTTGTTAGCCATGCCTAAGATCTCTCCTCTAATTTAGCCGTTAATTCCTTGCACAATACTGTAAGTATCGCGTGCAATGACAAGCTCTTCGTTTGTCGGAACCACAAGCACCTGTACCTTGGAATCAGCTGTAGAGATGCGGCGCGGATCGCCTGAGCGGACCTTGTTGGCTTCCGCATCCAGTTCAATTCCGAGGAACGTAAGATTGTTCAGTACTTTTTCACGCAGCAGGGAAGCATTCTCGCCGACACCGGCGGTGAACACAATTACGTCTACACCGTTCATGGCTGCTGCATAAGAACCGATGTATTTACGCAGACGGTACTCGTACATTTCAAAAGCAAGCGTGGAATTAGGCTCGCCTTTCTCCGCACCGTCAATAATATCACGCATGTCGCTGCTCACGCCAGAGATTGCCAGAAGTCCGCTGTGCTTGTTCAGCATGGAGTTCACTTCACCTACAGACAGCTCTTCCTTGTTCATCACATAAGGAACAATTGCCGGGTCAAGGTCACCGCTGCGGGTACCCATCATCAGACCTTCCAGCGGAGTCATCCCCATCGAAGTGTCAACAGAAATGCCGCCGTTAACTGCAGTCACGCTGGCGCCGTTACCGATGTGACAGGTGATGATTTTGAGTTCGCCAAGCGGACGATCCAGATAATCTGCAGCGGCTTTGCTGACGAAATCGTGGGAAGTACCATGCGCACCGTAGCGGCGGACTTTGTATTTGTTGTACAGCACTCTAGGAATGGCGTACATATAAGAACTCTCAGGCATTGTCTGGTGGAAGGCAGTGTCAAATACAACAACCTGCGGTACACCCGGCATGTTAATTTCAGATGCGGTAATCCCCATCATCGCAGCAGGATTATGCAGCGGTGCAAGGTCGAACAGCTGACGGATCTTGGTCTTCGCATCTGCATCTACAAGAGCGGAAGCCTTGAAGAATTCCCCCCCGTGTACTACACGGTGGCCCACAGCATTGATCTCGTCAGTGGAGCCAATAACCCCATGGTCCTTGTCAGTCAGACAAGCAAGCACTTTACGGATCGCTGTATTGTGCTCCAGAATTTCGCTTACTTCGGTTACTTCCTGTTTGCCTGTCGGCTTGTGATTCAGAATAGAGGAATCCATTCCAATACGTTCTACAAGCCCTTTAGCGAGTACGGATTCATCTGTCATGTTGTACAGCTGATATTTCAATGAGGAACTGCCGGAGTTAATTACTAAGATATTCATATACGGTCACCATCCTTGTCATACTTGAAGAAGCCTTCGCCCGATTTCGTACCCAGTTGTCCTGCACGCACCATCTTCTTGAGGATTGTCGAAGGACGGTACTTGAGCTCTCCGTATTCACGGAACATGTTCTCAAGTGCGGCAAGAACGGAATCCAGACCGAAGCGGTCTGCCATTTCAAGCGGCCCGTTCTGGAACTGGTAACCGATGCGCATAGCGTCATCAATATCTTCAGGAGAGGCAACCCCTTCCTGGAGCACATGCATAGCCTCGTTAATGAACAGGCAAATGAGGCGTGAAGATACAAATCCGGGGGATTCGTAGATCATAACGCCTTTTTTCTCTACAATCTCATCGACAAAGGCTTTGGTATCTTCAAATGTGCTGTCCGAGGTTTTCAGACCGCGCACGATTTCAACCAGATCCACTTTACCTACAGGGTGTATGAAGTGCATGCCGATAACGCGTTCCGGATACATTGTAGAGCTTGCAAGCTCAGTCAAGCTAAGCGTTGACGTATTGCTGGCAAGAATAATGTGGCTCGGACACACCTGATCGAGCTGATTGAATACCTTTTGCTTGGCTTCCAGATCTTCAACGATGGTCTCAATGACCATATCGCAGGAGCTCAATTCAGCGAAGTGTGTAACCTTCTGGATGCGGGCCAGGATCAGCTTTTTCTCCGCCTGGGTAATCGCCCATTTCTCCAGCTGCTTGTCGAGACTGGTCTCGATCATTTCGTAGGAGTAGTTCAGCCGTTCTGCAGTTTTTTCCACCAGCATGACATCCAGGCCTTTGGCTGCCAGCATTTCGGCAATCCCTTGTCCCATTGTGCCTCCGCCGATGACACCGATCTTCTTAAAATTCATGTAAAAGTCTCCATCCTTTCAGGTATCTATACTTCTGTATTGTACCTTGTCTGTCGAAAAAAATAAGTAGCCCGACATATAATGATATCTTAGCATGTCTGAAAAGTAAAAAAAAATAACCGGCATAAAGAATTATGCCGGTAAAAGGACACTGTCACGAAATTGACAACGAAATTGCTCTCCGGAGAGAACTTCTTCCTTCATTAAAATGTCAAGGGAGTAATCAAATATATTTCTCTGCTGCTCCAGCAGGTCCTTCGTACGGATCATCAGCTCATCCAGTATCTTACTGTTTTCCTTCATTAATTCTTCTGTGGTAACCATTTGCAGATTCGCAATCCCGAGCGAGGTGAGCCCTGACTTCATCATGGTCTCGACGATATTCAGCGCCTGATCAAAGTCTCCACGGGAACCGGTACTGCGTCCGCCGTAATACATCTCTTCGGCAGCCGCTCCGCCAAGGGCAATCATGATCTGGTTCTCCAGGTAATCCTTCGTATACAGATACTGCTCGGTCTGCGGATTATGCCGGACATACCCTAGAGCCTGACCGCGCGGGGTCAGTGTTACCTGGCTAACGCTTCCGGGGCGCAGCAATTCAGCCATAATAGCATGTCCAAGCTCATGAATCGCTACCCGTTTCTTCTCTTCATGGTTGGTCTCACGGTCGGTCTTCTCACCCATCATGACCTTGTCGATCGCCATCGACAGATGACGCTGCTCCACCAGGGTCAGATTCTCACGCATCATGTAGATTGCCGCTTCGTTCATCACACTCTCCAGCTGTGCACCCGAGAAGCCGTAAGCTTCTTCGGCGATTTTATCCAGATTCACGGTGTCATGCAGGGGCTTGTTCTTGGCATGCAGGTCGAGAATCGACTTGCGGCCCTTCTTGTCAGGCATATCCACCTGAATGTGGCGGTCAAAACGCCCCGGGCGCAGCAGCGCGGAATCAAGCATCTCCTTGCGGTTCGTTGCAGCTACCAGCAAGATACGCGGTGTATCATTGTTATAAATCCCGTCCATCTCCGTCAGCAGCTGGTTGAGGGTCTGATCATATTCACGCTGCTGTCCGCCTTCGCGCTTCCCGCCGATAACGTCAATTTCATCGATGAAAATAATGGCGCTTTGCTTATTCTCCTTGAGCGCGCGCGTGCGGGCATCCTTGAACAAATCGCGTACGCGTCCTGCGCCCACACCGACATACATCTCAACGAATTCACTGCCTGAAGCAGCTACAAACACAGAGTCGGTATAATGCGCCGCAGCCTTGGCCATCAGCGTCTTTCCTGTTCCCGGAGGGCCGGTAAGCAGAATCCCCTTAAGCGGGCGAATCCCGAACTTGCTGATTTCTTCATGCCGGATCAGGAAGTCCAGCGCTTCACGCAGCTCCTGCTTGGCATTGTCCTGTCCCCCGATCTCTTCAAAGGTCAGCTTGGAGGGGCCGTTCTTCTTGCGCTTCTTATCTGCACCTGCATTGACGGCCAGACCGCCGCGGGCATGGGCAATGAACAGGAGCGCGGCAACCATGCCCAGCGCTATAATGACAGGGAAGATATTAATCCCCACAAAAGCCATAAAAATCAGCATGACCGGAACGAATCCGGCTACAACCTCTTTCCAGTACTTAGGCATTATTCCACACTCCCATCTTGGCTGCTGCACGCGGCAGAATGATAAATTTGCTCTCAGTGCCGTTGCTCAGGCTTACATACACATTGTTGTCGTCAATCTCTGTGGTAGCTGTAACCCCGCTGTACTTGCTGTCCTGCTCCTTCAATCCGTCCAGCTTCGCTGGTATCAATGTATACTTCCGGCTCTCCATCGCTTCTGCTACAGAGAACATCGCTTTATCCCAATACTCATCCAGCAGTTCACTCGGCTTCTGTTCCACATCCAGCTTAAGGGTCCTGCCGTCAATAGCAGTGCTGCCTTCTCTCGATACGTACTGCACCAGCTCACGTAATTTCGTGCCCGGCTGCAAATCCAGTTTCAAAGTGACCTCATTGCGTTTAATAGTAATATGGGAATCCTTCACTCCCTCGTAGGATGATACCAGCTTCTGAAGCGGCTCCTGCACCGCAAACTGACGGTAAGAATACCAGCCACCAAACAATAATGCAGCAGACAGCAGAGACGTTAGCAGTACAGGCATAAGACGCAGTTTCAAGAAACGTCCTCCTCTCAAAAATGACCGAGCATAACTCTATAATAAAGACCATCCAGCGTGTCTAGCGCCCCTCCGAGACTGACATGCTCTTAAGCATGTCCTGATACAAGTAGTAGTATATCACAGGTGTATATACGATTTTACATAAAGTTGTGAATATATTTAAAATTTTTGATACTAATTTCTGGATGTTTCATGCGCTTATCATTTTTGCTCAGCCAATTATTAGTTCGGAGTCCGCTGGATTTCAGCCAACATATATTCCGCAAAATCAGTTAATAGCTCCAGTTCATAGCCTTCGGCGACGGCCGCACCGCTATATTCCTTCAGACACCCTCTCAGCAGCCCGTGATAGCGTTCCGGCAAACACTGCAGTCCCCACTCCCCGCCTTCCTTCTTGGAAGCGACATGACCTTCCTGCACATAGTAGAGAACCCTGCATAGATTCAGTGTGTAATAGAGTGGAGCATTCCCAATATTCTGCGGCGCATCATCGATATCCCGGATAATAGAATCCAGATAGTACCTGCGGTCTACCGGCGCAAAAGCCTCGCGGATCGGCTCCCCGTACAAGATAAACCCGCGATGGTAGACTACTGCAAAATGCGCCGCCAGATCAGCATCCTCAAAGCCGCCGCACAGATAATTCTCATCCGTTCTATACCGCTCTAAATGAGCTTCTGAAAAGTGAAATTCAAATGGCGTAGGATACACAAAGTTGCGCAGGTATGTCTTCAGGACGATAGACAGTTCTATTCCGCGCTTATTCGGCAGACTGTCATGAAAAGCTACGATACGTCCGGCAAGTCTCTGACTGACCTCTGCGGGCAACTTGTCCTCTACGACAATCAGCAGATCAATATCACTTGAACCCGGTTGAAAACAACCCATGGCCAGGGAGCCGTGCAGATAAATCCCCGACAGATTATCCCCAAGCTCTTCCTTGAACAAATCCACTGCCTGATCCAAATATGCTAAAATTTCCAATTTCAACATCCTCCTTGTGAGACATATATGCAGGTTTGCGATAGCATTCGGGGAATACAATCAGTATATCAATTAAAGTATATAAATCGATGTATCTCAAGTTCCAGATTATTTTAGACATGATGGATATAAAAAAAACGGAAGAACAGATAATCTGTTCCCCCGTAGTGTATTCTGCCGCTGAGCGCTTAGCTTAACGGTTCGGCAGACTGTACCCCTCACCGATGGCGCTGCCATCCTTGAAGCGGTAGAAGTTGTAATAGAATCGCCCGTCTTTTTTGTAAAATAGCTGCCAGGCATATTCCCCGTTGTATACACCGGGCAGCAGCCGTTCGATCTTAACATCCGGCAGCCGTTCGGCTATGATTCCGCGCATCTTCTCTTCCGAGGTGCCATTGCTCAGCTCTTCGGCATACAGGTCGTTGTCGCCTCCGGCAGGCTTGCCCTCCAAGGTGAAACGGACCCACACCATCAGGTCGTTTCCCGCTTCATTTTTACCGGTCAGCACCCAGTAGATCTCATTCTCATTCCAGACGGATTTCTGGGCCTTGGTAACCTCTGTTAGTCCGGCACGCGCCCGGGCCAGCTCCTTGGCCTCACTCCGCTCGTTCCACTGGTCCTTCATAATATAGGCATAGAACTGGCTTAGTCCGAACAGAAGGAGCAGCACTACGGTAATCCCCAGCCAGATCCATTTTCTCCTCTTCTTCTTCACCACGCTGCTTCCTTTCCTGTTCCCCTGAATTACCGTTTAAGCAGGCTCTCGAACGTCTCCTGTGCTTTGCGGCGGATGGCTTCTTCATCAAGTGTCAGGCATTGTCCATGCTTCACAACCTGCTGGCCGTTCACCCATACATGCTCCACATCCTTGGCGCTGGCCGAATAAACGGCATGGGAGAGCAGATCGGTATGCGGCAGCAGATGCGGCTGGTCAATATCAAGTGCGATGAAGTCAGCCTTCATCCCTGCTGCAAGCCGGCCTACTCCGCTCAGGAAAATAGACTGCGCCCCATACTCCGTAGCCATCAGCAGCGCTTCAGGAGCCGGTACCGCTGTGGGATCACCGCTTACGCCCTTGTGGATCAGAGCCGCCAGCCTCATCTCTTCGAACATATCCAGATTGTTGTTGCTTGCCGCGCCGTCTGTACCCAGGGAGACCTTAACCCCGGCTCGCAGCAGCTCAGGAACACGCGCAACTCCGCTGGCCAGCTTCAGGTTACTGCCGGGGTTATGCGACACGCCAACGTTATGGCGGGCCAGAATCCCGATTTCCTCATCGTTCAGATGAACCCCGTGGGCAATGAGCGAAGGACGGGTGAACATCCCCAGCTTCTCCAGATGCGCGACTGGACGAAGACCGTAGTCGGCCACGTTCTGCTCCACTTCATGGCGCGTCTCGGACATATGGGTGTGCATTGGCAGGTCCAGATCATGGGCAGCCTGCACAAACTTCATGAAAAACTCTGGAGGACAGGTGTACGGGGCATGCGGCGAGAGCATGGTAGTGATTCTGCCGTCAGCCTTACCGTGCCAGTTACGGGCAAAAGCAATCGCCTCAGCGAGCTTCGCTTGCTGTACCTCTTCCGGGCACAGCCCAATTACGCCGCGCATCAGCACCGCACGAATACCGGACTGCTCAGTTACTTCCGCTACCCGGTCCATATGATCATACATATCGAGGAAGGTGGTTGTACCGCCCTTCAGCATTTCCAGTACGGACAATGAGGTTCCCCAATATACATCATCACCAGTGAATTTCTCTTCCATCGGCCACATCTTCTCCTGCAGCCAAGTCTGAAGCACCATATCGTCGCCGTATCCGCGCAGCAGTGACATGGCAGTATGTCCATGGGTGTTGACCAGACCAGGCATGAACAGCAGACGGCTGCCGTCTACGACCTGAGCGCCATCCTCCACTACCGGCTCAGCTTCACCTATGTAAGTAATCAGATCATTCTCCAGGGTCATATATCCGCTTAGAACCGGCTTATCGCTGCCCGGAACCAGAAAGTACCCGTTCTTAATTATTGTGATCTTACTGCTCATCTTCTGCCTCATCCTTTCCGTCATGCAAATAATAGGCCAGGCTCTGCAGATCTGTGGTGAAATCTGCGGCATGAATCCGGATATTGGCAGGTGTCTTGAGAATAACCGGTGCGAAGTTCAGAATCGCCTCGATGCCGGAGTCCACAAGAATATCAGCTACATTCTGGGCTTCGCTGTCAGGTACGGTAATAATCCCGATCCGGATGCCCTGCGAGCGGATGGTACTGCTTAGCTCCTCCATCGGCTGCACAACCAGCGAGTTGATCTGCTGGCCCACTTTAGGCGGGTAGGCATCGAAGATCGCAGTAATCTTCATAGTATCCTTTAAGTAAGCGTTGTAGTTAGACAAGGCATGACCCAGATTACCGGCTCCAACGAGGGCAACATTAATTTGCTGGTCAAGCTTCAGGATATGGCGGATCTTCTCAATCAGATAAGATACATCATAGCCGATGCCCTTTCTGCCGAAATCACCGAAATAAGCCAAATCCTTACGGATCTGGGCGGGATTCAGATCAAGCTTCTGGCCCAGCTCCTGAGAAGAGACTGTGGAGATTTCACGTTTTTGGAGATCGTTCAGGAAACGCAGGTACACTGGGAGCCTGCGCACGACGGCCTCCGATATTTTATCCGATTTCATGTATTCTCCTCCTTAAAGTTGATGTAACATCACAAATTCGCTTCTTAAATAATGCCGGTTATAGCAACCGTATCCCGCCGCCTGCCGGAGTGGCAGGGCAAGCGGGAACGGATCTTCAGGTACATCATGACTTATTAATAATAGCAATAGCAGATGAATTAGGAAACCCCGCCGTCTTCCAGCCATTCAGCAATTCTCGGGACCATCTGCTCGGTGAGCATATGCTCCATCTTGGGACCGGGGAGCGAATACAGGAAGTACTTTCCGTAATACGATTCAATTACCCTGGTATCGTACACAATTACGATGCCCCGGTCCTGCGCCGTGCGGACCAGCCGCCCGAAGCCCTGCTTGAAGCGGATGACAGCCTGCGGCACGGACAGCTTCATGAACGGGTTCTTCTTCTGTGCCTGAAGCAACTCCGACTTCGCTTCTGCCAGCGGGTGATTCGGCGGCTGGAACGGCAATCTGACAATCGCCAGGCAGGTCAATGCTTCTCCCGGAATATCTACCCCTTCCCAGAAACTGCTGGTACCCAGCAGAACCGAAGCCGGGCTGTCCTGGAAGCGACGGATCAGCTTGCTCCGGCTGCCGCCCTCCACACCTTGTCCGAGCACCGCGATATCCTGGGAGGCAAGTGCCTCCTTAAGGGGGTCATACACCTGCCGCAGCATCTTGTAGGAGGTGAACAGCACCAGCATCCGCCCACGTGTAGTTACAGCAGTCTCGGCAAGGGAGTGTACAAGCGTGTCCACAAAACGGGCATCCCCTATACTTCCCTTGACACTGGGGAAGTCGCGGGGAATGACCAGGAGCGCCTGCTCACGGTACTTAAACGGCGAAGGAAGCAGAGCAGTCATCAGACGCCCCTGCTCCGCAGCTTCACCAAGGCCCAGATTATCAATCATGAACTGGAAGGACTTATCCACGGATAAGGTGGCCGAGGTCAGGACAATACTTTTCTTCTTGTCGAAGAACAGCTCCCTGAGCTGAGTACTGACATCTACAGGAACGGCAGACATTTGCAGCGACTTGCCTTTATAATTACCGCTTCCCTCCAGCCAATACACGATATTCTCATCGTTCAGGCTCATGAAGAAGCGGATCTGCTCTCTGATGGATGCCAGATCCTTGAATAACCCGCCGATATCGGTCACAAGACTGTCCGATGAGGATTGGCTGTCCGTGTCACGCATCTCACTGAGCATTTTGTCACCCTTGCGGATGATATCGCTCAGACTGAGGTTCAGCGTATTCTCAAGCGCAGCCAGCTCCTCCCAATCCTTCGGCTTCTTGCCCGGCTGCAGGCGAGCCACCAGCTGGCCTGCTTCACCGGCCCCGGCATCGCTGCGCTCGGGCAGCAGGCTGAAGAGCCGGTCGCTGAGTGCATCCCAGGATTCCTTGACCGTCAGCAGATCGGGATAGATCCGGTCGATCACGCCGCTCCATTCGGAAGCCTGCTCACTGCCCGAAGACTGCAGACTCTGCCGGAGGGCAGGCAGTTGCCCGCTCCGGCTATCCTTGTAGAGACGGGTGAGGGTATGGGCGAATGTGAAATATTTCATCTGCATGCCAAGATGCTTGCCGGCAATATCCTCCAAATGATGGGCTTCATCAATCACAAGATGGTCATAAGCCGGAAGAAGCTGATGCCCGGCTTTGACATCTGCGAACAGCTTGGAGTGATTGGTGACCACTACATCGGAGATCCCGGCTTCATGCTTAGCACGGTGGTAATAGCATTTGCGGAACCAGGGACAGGCGCGTCCCAGGCAGGAGTCGGTATCACTGGCTACAGTCTCCCAGAAATCCCCGCCCCGTCCGCTTAAGTTAAGCTCCTCATCATCGCCAGTCGTTGTCTGGGTCAGCCAGACGAGCATTTGCGCAGCGGTGAGCGCTTCTTCTCTTGGACTCGTAAAGTCCTTTTTGTTCATTCGATGTTCGAACTTGCGCAGACACAAATAGTGCCCTCTTCCCTTAAAGATGGAGGCCTTGAACGGGAACGGCACAACGCTGGTTAAGAGCGGAATATCCCGTTCACGCAGCTGGTCCTGAAGGTTAATGGTATGAGTGCTGACCATCACCTTCTGATCACTTTTCACACTATGGTAGATGGCCGGAAGCAGATAACCCAGCGATTTGCCGGTGCCTGTCCCCGCTTCAATCAGCAGATGCTTGTCCTGCTCAAGCGCTGTAATGACCTCATGGATCATCAGCTCCTGGGCTTCACGGCTTTCGTACTGGGGAAGAACAGCCTTCAGCCGCTTGGTTACCTCATCCATATACTCTGCAAAGGAAACATTCTCCAGCGGATTAACGCTTCCTTCCTCCCGGGGCGTAGCCAGCTCTGCCCAGTCCCCCACAGCCAGCGCAAGCTGGCGGTAGAAGCTCAGCTCCCCTTCCGGCTGAAAGGTCTCCATCTCCCGCTCCCGCAGCAGACCGTCGAAGTACCAGGCCAAATCACTGTCTTCGTCTGCGAACAGCTCATTCAGCCGCTGAATGGTCAGCAGCGGCAGACTGTGCAGCTCTTCCAGACATTTGAGCAGCACAATAGCCGTGGCAAGTGCATCACTGTCCGCCTGATGGGGACGGTCATGCGTAATGCCGAAGTGGCTGCTTACCGCGCCTAACTGATACGTGCTCAGCGAGGGAAAGCATATTTTGAGAAAATCGATGGTATCCAGAATCCGCCCCTGAAACGGCAGGTAGCCGCATCGGTCCAGCGCATTCTGCAAAAAATGAAAATCAAACGCTACATTGTGTCCGACGAGAACGACATCATCCAGCAGCGGCACCAGTTCCATCATCATCTCATCAAGCTCCGGCGCATCCTGTACATCACTGTCTGTAATTCCGGTCAGGCCCGTAATAAAAGGAGGAATTGGTGCTCCGGGCTTGACGTAGGAACCATACACCCGGGAAATCGTCCCGTCTTCTTCTATAATGGCAAGGCCAACCTGGATGATCTCTCCCACAGATTGGGTTCCCGTAGTTTCAAAATCAAGCACGGCAAATTTCATTATAAGTTCTATTCCCTTTCACTTGAGACTCTTTATCAGCATAACAGAAGTTACGAAAAAAGGCGATGCACACCCCGGGAAGTGGGGCGCATCGCCTAAAGAAACCGAGGATAAGTTATAAAAGCGAAACCAGCTGATGGCCAAACTCCAGCTTCCCGCCCCGCCTGCGGCATACCTCCAGATTCACATTCGGCTCCGGCAGATCCGGGTCATGCAGCAGCGACAGGCTGAACAGCTCACTGGCTTCATTGAAGCGTTCCTGGGAGGCCCGGATACAGCCCAGCGCATTATAGATCATCGCCTTCAGCTTCACCTCACGAATCAGGCCCAGCATGTGATTCAGATGTCCCCAGGCGGTGTCGCCTTCCCCTTCCTGGAGATAAGCCATGGCCAGATACAGGCGGGCAGCGAGGCTGTCCGGATATTGTGCCGTAACTTCCCTGAACTGTTCAATGCACTTGCGGTACATCAGCAGCTTGTAATAGCCCTGGCCCCTGACAAAAGCATCCATCCCAAGCTCGGGCGCTTCCTCTTCCGGCAACTCCTCTGGCGGAGTCTGGAAATCGGCCTGTTCCCGGAACTCGCTCAGCTTCTCGGCGAAGAGCAGCCACTCATCCATTACATTATCACTGATTCGGTGGAGCATATTATACTTGGATAAAAGATCGCTTCGGCGGGCACCCTCCGCAGTAGGATAGTCGGCTTTGATCTCCTGGAGCATCTTGTTCATCTCAGCAAATAAATGTTGAAACACCGGACATCCCACCCTTACTGATAATGAAGTCAGCTTAAGCTTGCCTAAGTTCATTATCAGCAAGTACAGGGGTCTTCATCCCTGCCATTGATTACATGGCTCAAAGCGCGGGGTTCAGGCAATTGTTGCGTGAATCTCATGATCCGCCAGCTTCACCGGCTTGTTGCCTTCATCTACGAACACCACTGTCGGCTTATGTGCCGCCAGCTCTTCAGAGGATACCACAGCGTAGGAAATAATAATCACGGTATCGCCGGGCTGTACCAGACGTGCCGCTGCCCCGTTCAGACAAATGACGCCGCTGCCGCGCGGACCTGGAATGACATAAGTCTCCAGACGGGAACCGTTATTATTATCCACGATCTGCACCTTCTCGTTCTCCAGCAGGTCAGCGGCTTCCATCAGATCCTCATCAATGGTAATGCTGCCCACATAATTGAGATTGGCTTCAGTGACCGTTGCCCGGTGGATCTTGGATTTCATCATATGTCTAAACAAGAGCGTGCGCCTCCTTAGGAATAAATACATTATTATCAATCAGACGGGTTCTGCCGAACTTCACGGCCAGAGCCATTATAACCTCTCCGCCTGCATCCGTCAGCCTGCTGCTGCCTTCCAGCTCTTCCAGATCAGGGAAGGTTAGAATCTCCGCATAATCAATGACCGCAAGCGGCGATTCAGAAATGACCGAGACCAGCAGGCTGCGTGCTTCATCTACCGTACGAATGCTGCCCTCTTCCATAGCCTGGCGCACTTCACGCAGGGAACGCGATAACACCAGCGCCTGTCTGCGCTCCTCGCTGCTTAGATAGACATTGCGGGAGCTAAGCGCCAGCCCGTCTTCCTCGCGCACAATAGGACAGGCGATAATGTCCACGTTCATGTTAAGATCAGATACCATCCGGCGGAGAACAGCTACCTGCTGGGCATCCTTCAGTCCGAAGAAGGCGTAATCCGGCTGCACGATATGAAACAGCTTGCTGACCACAGTGGTTACTCCGTCAAAATGTCCCGGACGCGAAGCGCCGCAGAGCTGCGACGTAAGCGAGGAGACCGATACACCTGTACGGATCGGCTGTGGATACATCTCCTCTACACTGGGGATGAACACCAGGTCCGCACCTTCGCGTTCGGCCAGCTCCAGATCACGCTGTTCATCCCGCGGATAGGAAGCAAAGTCCTCATTCGGGCCAAATTGCAGCGGATTGACAAAAATACTCATGACCACCGTGCCGCTCTTCTCCCCTGCCTTACGAAGCAGACTGGCATGTCCTTCGTGCAAATATCCCATGGTAGGCACAAAACCAACAGGGCCATGGCCCCCTTCACGCATATATTCAAGCGCTTCGCGCAATTCAGCAATCGTTCGGATCACTCTCATTTTATTTCGCTCCTTTGCCGGCATTGCCGTATAAAGATTCCAGGACGGTCTCGTCCGCATTAAACACATGCTCTTCCGCAGGGAATGAGCGGTCCTTCACTTCCTGAACATAGCTGGTGATGCCTTCACGGATCAGAGAGCCTACATCGGCGTAGGTTTTGACGAATTTTTTCTCCCGGTAAGGAGAGGCGTACCGCAGGACATCATGGAATACCAGAACCTGTCCGTCACAGTAACGCCCGGCACCAATACCTATGGTCGGTATGCTGACCGCCCGGGAGATCGCCTCAGCCACCTCTTCCGTCACCAGCTCCAGCACAATACCGAAGGCCCCGGCGGCTTCCAGCGCCTTCGCTTCGTCCATCAGCCGCTGTGCATCCTTGGTATCCTTCCCCTGAATCCGGTAGCCGCCGATCATATTAACCGACTGCGGGGTCAGGCCGATATGGCCGAGCACCGGAACTCCTGCTGCGACAACAGCGGACACTGCGGAGCAGATTTCGAGGCCGCCTTCCATTTTGACCGCATGGGCCTGGCCTTCCTGCATCAGTCTGCGCACACCGCGCAAGGTCTCATCCACGCTTCCGTGGTAGGTCATGAACGGCATATCTGCCACTATAAAAGTATTAGGCGCCCCGCGCTTCACCGACCGGGTATGGTAGACCATATCCTCAATGGTAACCGGCAGCGTGGTGTCATAACCAAGCACGACGTTACCCAGGGAATCTCCGACCAGAATCAGATCAATGCCGGCTTCTTCCGCCAGCAGGGCTGAAGGGTAGTCATAAGCGGTCAGCATGCTCAGGGGCACACCGTCCGTTTTCATTTTTTTCATTTTGATAATATTCAGTGCGTGTTTTTCTGCCATGTCGCTCTCATTCCCCTTTTCCATCAAAATACGCGTTCTCCGCGCAAACAAAAAAACCTTTTAGCATGGTCCGCTAAAAAGGTCCGAAGGGCAAAAAAGAGTCACTCGCGATCGTCCCTTCTGTCTCGGTCCTTACGGCTCAGAGCAGAATCCAACGTAACCGTTACATCCAGTTATGAAGGTACATCCGGTAAAACAAAGAAAACAATTACGTGAGTACAGCTCGCCATGCGATGCCGCCTCATGAGCACAGTATACCAAAAAAACACAAAAATAAACACCTTAAAATATGACATGGCCGCCCTCGTGGTTGTGAGGAGCGGCCTTGTTGGCATTCTAACAAGGTAAAGTACAAAGCTGCGTTCATAGTTAAAAGAGAGATAAGTGTAGTATGTACAAATAACAACAGTGAAGCGGAAGACTTTCCTCTCAGGAGTTCGTGTAACGAAACCCTATCATTCCCAAAAATCTAACGGACCGAAGAGATCTTATTCCCACGATAACGCCCCTTTTTGCAGCGTAACGGACTCAGGAGGTCTTATCATCTTTCTGAAAGACGTTTTGGAGCTGAAT
The DNA here is from genome assembly GCF_038002225.1 of Paenibacillus sp. FSL R7-0204. NCBI lineage: Bacteria > Bacillati > Bacillota > Bacilli > Caryophanales > Paenibacillaceae > Paenibacillus > Paenibacillus sp. FSL R7-0204. The sequence goes on along the minus strand of NZ_JBBOCA010000001.1, from coordinate 2,993,351 downwards.
TGCAGGTGATAAGGTCCTTGCGGTCCGTTAATCGCCCAAGTGACGACTTTCTTTATGCATAAGAGCACCTCAGTCCGTTATGCTAAGCCAAACGCCTTAAAGAACAACCCCCGCATGGAAAAAATGTAAAATTTAAATCTGATGCTCTTCTAAATCATTTCAATTTCGCCGGACAGTACGCTCACTACCTCACCGGATTCGTTACGCAGCAGCAGCCCGCCATTGTCGCTAAGTCCTACAGCAGTGGCCTCGGTGCGGCCTTGGGGAGTATTTACGCATACCTGACGCCCCAGTGTTACCGACATCGACTCCCACAACTCCTTCACCGGCTGGAAGCCTTGCTCCAGATAGACACGATACAAATATTCGAGTTCCACCAGCACAGCTTCCGCAAGCCTCGTGCGGTCTACAGGAATGCCTCCGCCTTCGATCAGCAGTGATGTACCAATCCCGCGCAGCTCCTCCGGGTAGTCTTCCCCGGTCAGATTGGCAGCGATGCCGATACCGGCGATGCAATAATGCAGCCCGCCCTCCCGAAGCGAGGATTCCAGCAGGATTCCGCAGATTTTGCGGCCGCCGGCCAGCAGGTCATTCGGCCACTTGATACCGGCCGGCACTCCGGTAACCTCACGGATTGCTGTGCAGACAGCCACTCCGGCCAGCAGTGTCAGCTGCGGAGTCAGGGCCAGCGGCAGATCCGGACGCAGCACCAGGCTCATCCAGATTCCTTTGCCGTGGGGGGAGTGCCATTTGCGGCCCATCCGTCCGCGCCCGCCGGTCTGCGCTTCAGCCATGACTGTTGTTCCTTCCGGGGCGCCGCCCTCGGCAAGTATTTTGGCTTCCTCCTGTGTCGAACCGACTGTATCCAGCCGCTGAATTCCCTTGGACCAGCCGGGAACGAACCCCTCCCGCATCAAGACGCCGGGACGCTGCGTATGACCGCTATTCATCTCTATCCATCCTTTGTGCTGCTTGCAGCAATAATTGGGTGTCATTGACAAGATCACCTGACGCGACAGCCAGAAGAAGCTGGTGCAGCAATACGCCCAGCCACGGGCCGGGACGCTTCTCCAGCGCCGCTGTCACCTCATGGCCGCTCACCGCCAGCTCAGCGAGCGTACGGACCTTCATCTCTGCGGTCCAGGACCGCAGGAGTCTGGTGGTGACAGCGGACGCGGCGTCAGCCCCCGCCGCCTCAAGCAGCGTCAGCCACCCTTCGGCGGCTGACTGGCCATGGCCCAGCACGGCGGCGATCCAATGCCGCCGCAGCTGCTCCCCGGCGCCGGAAGCCTCCGGACGCGCCGCAGACAACGCCGCGTCCCAGGCTTCGCGGACGCGGAGCACGGCGACGACGCCAGTGCGCGTCGCCCCCGGGAACGTCCATGCCCGCAGGAGCTCATCGGCGCACTGCGCCGACGATCCCAGGGCATGCAGCAGGAGCGCCCAGCGCAGGCGGGCGCTCTCCAGGTCCCCGAGACCGGCGAGGCGGGCGGCGGCAGCCGCCAGGTCACTGCCGGTCCAGGGGAACGGCGCTTTGCCGCGCGGCAGCAGGCCGCTGCGCAGCAGGAGCCCCAGCCCGCGCTGCGGGTGCGGGCCTTCCACGATGCGCTCCACCTCGGCGCGCACCCGCTCCACAGCAATATGCGCCAGCTTGTCACGCTGGCGCAGCAGACCGCGCCAGGTATTCTTCGCAATCGCGAAATCCAGCACGGAAGCAAAACGTACGCAGCGCAGCATCCGCAGCGCATCCTCCTCGAAGCGTTCCTCCGCTTCGCCCACACAACGGATCACGCGGAGCTTGAGATCACGCTCCCCCCCGAAAGGGTCAATCCGCCTGCCGTCAAGGCTGCAGCAGATGGCGTTGATCGTGAAGTCACGGCGGCGGAGATCCTCCCGCACATTCCTGACGAATACGACATGCTCCGGACGCCGGTGATCGGCATAACCGCTCTCCGTCCGGTAGGTCGTAACTTCTAAGCTGTAGCCCTCCTGCAGCACAGTGATCGTGCCATGCGCCAGTCCGGTAGGGACACAGCGCGGAAACAGGGCCATCACCTCCTCCGGCAATGCGGAGGTAGTGATGTCTATATCATGCACCGGACGGCCCAGCAGCTCATCGCGCAGGCAGCCGCCGACGAAATAAGCTTCATGACCGCCTGCCAGCAGGCCGGCAACAACAGTTCCGGCGGCTTCCGCCATGCCGGGTGGTGCCATTCTCCATTCCATAACGGACTCCTTACCCCCGGATCGGGTCTAATCCGGATACCTTGCGCCCCAGCACACGGTAATAGATATCTTCATATTGATTAGTGATCATATCTCTGCTGAAATCATGGCAGGACCGCTCCAGACAAGCGCGCCGGAAGCTCTCAGCCATTGCCTCATCCGAAAGCAGCCGGACGGCATACTCTGCCATCGCTTCTGTATCGCCGACTGGCGCAAGGAATCCGGTCTTGCCATGCTGAATCAGCTCCGGAATCCCTCCGGCCTGCGATCCGATAGTCGGAACGCCGCAGGCCATCGCTTCCAGGGCGACCAGCCCGAAGCTCTCCTTCTCAGAAGGCAGCAGCAGCAGGTCCGCCAGTGAGATCACCTGGGCAATCTCGTCCTGCTTACCCAGGAAGCGGACATGATCGTCGAGACCCATCTCGCTGATCTTGGCTTGAATCTTCGGCAGGTCAGGGCCTTCGCCGACCAGCAGCAGCTTGGAAGGCACCTGCCGGTTCACCTTGGCGAATACATCTACCACATCACTTACCCGCTTGACCGGGCGAAAATTGCTGATATGCATGAGAATCTTCTCATCCGGGGCCGCGAAGTCGCCGCGCAGATCCGTTACATCCCGGGGATAATAGACACGCTTATCCACGAAATTATAAGTCAGATCAATTTCACGCGTAATATCAAGCGCCTTGCGGGTCTCCTTGATCAGATCACGGGAGACTGCGGTCACCGCATCACTCTCGTTAATGCCCAGCCGGATCAGATCCTTCAGGGATTCATCCTGGCCCAGCACTGTAATATCCGTACCATGCAGCGTGGTAACCACTTTAATATCATTACCAAGGATCTGCTTGGCCAGATAAGCACATACCGCATGCGGGACCGCATAATGCACATGGAACAGGTCCAGATTTTGCATTTTGGCTACCTGCGCCATCTTGGTTGCCAACGCCAGGTCGTATGGCGGATAGCGGAATACATAATAATCGTTAACCTCTACCTCATGGTAGAAAATATTCTTCTGAAACGTTCCCAGCCGAAACGGGATGCTGTGGGTAATAAAGTGAACCTCATGGCCTTTTTCAGCCAATAGCTTGCCCAGTTCAGTTGCCACCACACCCGAGCCGCCAAGAGAAGGATAACAAGTGATGCCTATCTTTAGCCGCTCCATAGCTCCGCCCCTTCATTTAACTTAGCTCTATTACTTCAAGTAACGATATGAATTAATTATAGTTGTTTTCCGGGCTTTGTCGAGTTGCGCCTTATCCGCGTTCAGCACTGAACAGATCTACAGTATACGGAACCTTACCGGCGAACCCTTCGGCATAAGGAATGAGCCTGCGCTGGCCGAGCAGCATGTCTCTGGAACGGACGCGGTCAATATAGCCTTCTGTCAGAGGAGTCGCCACGGCATCCTCCCCCGGAGCGATCCCGAACTGTGAACGGTAACAGGACAATGCCTGCTCCTTAAGCGGATACTGCGCAGTCACATCGACAATCAGATCCGTCCGTCCGAGATCATTAATGAAGTAGAAATATAATTGTGGCTCCGGGATGGCAGGCTTGTCCGGCATATATTTGCGCAGCTTGGCATTAAATACCGCTTCCTCCACCAGCTTACTGCAGGCAATATGGTCGGGATGGCGGTCTTCCCAGTAAGGTGCAAATACGATGGACGGAGCATAACGGCGGATTTCCGCTGTTACAGCCGCCAGATGACCCTCTGTCATATACAGGCCACGGTCAGGCAGCCCCAGATTACTCCGCACCGCCGCGCCCAGCACTGCGGCAGCCTGCTGTGCTTCCTGTTCCCGTAGCTCCACCGTTCCGTTTGAGGACATCTCTGCCCGGGTCAGATCGCACATTCCCACCTTGAAACCGGCGGCAGTATGCTTGGCAATCGTACCTGCCATGCCGATCTCAGCATCATCCGCATGCGCGCCGAATACCAGGATGTCAAGCTTCATGACTCGTCCACACCCGGCTTATATTTATGTACCAGCTCACGCCAGCCGAAATCTCCCCGGTCAATAGCCTTCACAAGAATTTCTGCTGTAGCAATATTCGTAGCCACCGGAATCCCGTACACATCACATAGACGTAGCAGCGCCGTAATATCCGGTTCATGCGGCTGGGCCATCAGCGGATCACGCAGGAAAATAATTAAATCCAGCTCATCTGTAGCGACCATTGAGCCGATCTGCTGGTCGCCGCCAAGCGGCCCGGACATGTAACGGTGAATGGAGAGCTTGGTCACTTCCATGATACGCTGGCCCGTAGTTCCGGTGGAGAATAACTTATGCCCTTCGAAGACATGCTCATAAGCAGTTACGAAATTAACGATTTCATCTTTTTTGCGGTCATGTGCGATAAAAGCAATTTTCAACATTCTGTTTCTCTCCCCGTCTATTCTATAAAATGCTCAAAACCGTAAATCAAGCCGGTATAGCCCATCACCTTTTGAATCCCGAGCTTGACTCCCGGCATATAACCCGCACGCTCATAGGAGTCATGACGGATCTTCAGCGACTGTCCGAACCCGCCGAATACAACCTCCTCCTGGGCAAAAACACCCGGAAGACGTACACTGTGAATACGGAAGCCGTTATAATACCCGCCGCGCGAGCCTTCAATAATCTCTTCTTCCTCGGGATGTCCCTGGCGGAGCTCCTGCCGCGCCTCAGAGATCATCTCTGCCGTCTTAATCGCTGTTCCTGACGGAGCATCAAGCTTCTGGTCTCCGTGATATTCGATAATTTCGAGATGAGGGAAATACTTAGCGGCCTGAGCAGCGAATTTCATCAGCAGGATCGCACCGATGGAGAAGTTCGGCGCAATCAATCCGCCGATTCCCTGCTCCTGGCATTGCTTGTCCAGCCCGGCGATCTGCTCCGGCGTGAAGCCGGTGGTTCCGATAACCGGACGGACGCCGTACTTGATTGCCAGCGCAGTCTGCTCATATGCGAACTGCGGAATCGTGAAATTCACCATTACATCAGCAGCAGTATCCGCAAGCGCAGCTTCCAGATCTGAAGTCACGAGCACACCGCAATTGTCAAGGCCTACCAGACGACCGGCATCCATGTCAGCATCTGATCTACCGATAGCTGCCGCCAGCTCAAGTTCATCATCCTGCAATACCAGCTTCACAACCTCTTTGCCCATTCTGCCTCCGGCTCCGGAGACAATAACTCTGATCTTGTCACTCAAATGAATTCTCCCCGCTTTCCCTGGCTCTGTTATTATTGTATATAGTGTTGCAGCGATTTCTGCAGATCCTTCATCAGCAGACGCAATCCGCTGTCATCCGGGTGCAGCGACATGACTTCCTTTAATACGGCTATCGCCTGCAGATGTTCGTTCATCCGGCTGTGCGCAATCGCCAGCCATACATAAGCATCCCCGTAGAGAGGATCAAGCGATACAGCTTCCTTCAGCAGCGTAATCGGATGGTACGGATTTAGCCCTTCGGCTGCTTCATCCTCCAGCAGCTGCTTCGCTTCCTGCACAAGCTTAAGGGCCTGCAGATGCTGAAGATGCAGCTGATACTCCGGCTTCGTCCCATCCAGTCTGCGTGCGGCTACAGCATGTTCAAGCGCTTTGTCCAGCATCCCGCTGCGGGCATAGGTAATAGCGCAGCGGTATCTGACTTCCGCATCATCCGGGCTTGCGGCAATGGCCGCCTCAAACAGCGTGATAGCTTCAGCAAAGTCACTGCGGAGTATCGAGCGGTAGGCTGCTTTTACATAATCATTATGATCCATATCCTCACCATCCTTACGGCTAAATCCCGTGCGTTTGGTACAGCATATGTAGCATAGGCCTAATCGGTGTTTTTGGGTGTCCAGCGCCCGGCATCACGCGTATTGAATTTGTGCATAACCTTATTATGTGCCTCAGTTAAGTCTATACCGAGTGAATTGGCGAAACAAACGGTAATGAAGAGAATGTCGCCCAGCTCCAGCTCAATCGAATTATCGGCTTCATCCGCTTTTTTCGGCTTCTCACCGAATTGATGGTTCACTTCGCGCGCCAGCTCTCCGACTTCCTCGGACATCCGGGCCAGCATCGACAGCGGACTGAAGTAGCCTTCTTTAAACTGTGAGATATAGGCATCCACCTCGCGCTGAATGTCACCAAGACTTTTATCCATAAATTGTCGTTTCACCCCCGTGTGTTCTTGCCTTCTGTTTGCCCCTATGTTATCGTAAAGACGTTTTGAAGACAAATCTTTTTTGCAATGACGCCTGGAGCTTACGTGCTCTCCAGGGGGATCATTACATATAAATTGCCCATTTAGAGGCGTAGGCGAGGGATTATATGAGTTCAACCGTTAAAATCAGCACAGTCAGCAAAACAGTGGCCCCCATCATGCTGGGCACGGCCATCTACGCATTCGGACTACTGTATTTCATCATTCCCAACCAGCTGATGGAGGGCGGAGTTACCGGGATTACCATCCTGCTCAATTACGCCTTTAACATCCCGATCTTCTTAACGACACTGCTGCTGAACCTCCCGCTCTTTCTGCTCGGCTGGAAGGTGCTCGGAGCGAATCAGATCGTCTATACCGGACTCGGCATCGGCTCCCTGTCTTTTTTCCTCTGGTTATTCGAACGGATGATTAAGGCAGGCTGGATTGTAACGTTCAGTACCGAGCATGATTTTATTCTTGCTTCATTATATGCAGGGGTTACCCTGGGTCTGGGTCTGGGGATTGTCTTCCGCTTCGGGGGCACCACCGGAGGCGTAGATATTGTTGCACGGATACTTGGACGCAAGTTCGGCTGGAGTATGGGACAGATTATTCTGGCCGTGGATATCCTCATTATCGGCGCTTCCCTGCTCTACATTCCCCGCGAAAAAATACTATATACGCTCGTAGCTGTCTTCATCGCCTCACGCGTAATTGATTTCATCCAGGAAGGGGCCTATGCCGCCAAAGCATTCACTATCATCAGCGACGAGGCTCCGCAGATTGCCGAGCTGATCACCGCAGAGCTGGAGCGCGGTGTGACATTGATCCCGGCAATCGGCGCCTATTCCAAGCAGGCCAAGCACATGGTCTACTGTGTGGTCTCCAGACAGGAGATCCGCCGGCTCAGCCTGCTGGTGAAATCGGTAGACCCTAAGGCCTTCGTCATTATTAGTGACGTTCATGATGTTCACGGCGAAGGCTTCCGGGAGACCTGATCTGCACACACATAAGGGAGGCCCCCGCAAGCCGGCAACAGCTGCTTGCGGGGGCCTCCCTCTTTGTATTCTCTGTTACCTCTGCCCTACCCTACACCGGCTTCAGATCCCGCTTCTGGCCGCGGTACTTGCGGTACGCGGTATATGCCAGCACCGTAAGGATGAACGCGCCTGCCAGCAGGGCCCAGCCCCCGTATTGCTGCGGAGCCAGCGGCAGAGACAGGACCGGCTCGCTGCGGTCCTTGCCGAACATCACTCTTGCTGCATCCTGCCCATAGGATACAATCTCCAGCAGGCGGGCCCGTTCCACGGGCTGCTCCGAGCCTGCAACCCCTCCTGCGTAAGACATCCATGAATCAAAGCTGCTCACCGCCTCAGCAGGCCGGGAGATGATCACTGCAGGCCGGATATTCGCATACCGGCTCTGAAGTCTGGCCAGCGCCGCTGTCCAGCTCTTGAGATCATTCGCGGCGGCGCTTTGCTCCATATCGTTCAGATCCTCACGGACCAGCTTATAATACTGCATCCACATGGGCTGGCGGGGGTGATTGAGGCTGTTAGCGGCAAGCCGCAGCTTCGCCGCTGCCGCTTCCCATCTCTCCGGAGACGGCTGGGCCGCAGCCAGTGCAGACTTCATATCCAGGATCACGGACGAGAGTGCATTGATCCCCTCCACTGAGGTCATCCCTTCGAAGGATGAGGAGATGAAGATCTGCGAGATCTCCTCTGCTTCCTTGCGGGCCTTCAGTACATCTCCTTCAAGCACATAGCCGTACAGAGCTTCGGCAGCCTGCTCCAGCCGCTGCGCTCCGCTTCTGGCCGTGAGCGCAGCGGGATCACTGGGTACACTTCCGGCTGCTTCTATGTAAGCTGTACTTCCCTGGTCTGCAGCAGCATCACCCGCTTCAGCCTGAACGCGGCCTCCGCTGATACCGGCGAGCAGCCAGCACAGCAGGATTCCTGACAGTATGATTATGATTACTTGTCTGCGCGGCATAAGACATCCCTCCCACCTTAATGTATGGCGGAAGGACAAGAGTTAGAACGGAGGCTCAGCGCTTCATGGCAGTTCTGTCCGGAAGTGCAGGACGCCTTGTCCGGCCGCAGAACAGCCAGGCAGCGGCCGTACTGAACAGCGTAAGCCCCATGGTGGAATACTGAACAGCGATAAGATCATCATCAAGCACCGAGGGCAGCCATGGATACACACCTTGTGAATAATCCACTATATCATTAGCGAACGTCCACGCAAGCGCTACAGGCAGCATTCTCCGGAATGTGAAGAACCGGGCATAGATCAGGGCTTCCACAGCCATTCCGGTATGGGAGATCATCAGCATCCAGTCCTTCCAGGTGATGGAATCCCCTTGATAACCGCCGGCCACAATGATGCTGACCGCCCATATCCCGTACTTCACCGATGTTAACACAGCCAGCGCTTCAATCAGCTCACGCACCAGCGTTCCTGCAAGCCCTCTTGGCGGATAGAGCAACAGCAGTAGTGCAGCTGTGAAGAACAGACTGGCCGTAGGGCTGTCGGGAACGAACGGCAGCAGCCAGAGCGGTTCAGTCTGCGCTGTGAACGTAAGCTGATTGCCATACCACATATATCCGTAGACCGTTCCCAGCAGATTCACGATAAATAACAGCCATATTATTCTTCGGTCCCTAAATAACTTCTCAAACCATTGACCCGGCATATATACAACTTCCCCCCGACTGTAGCAGCTTCATTTCATTACAGCACTCATGACATAACAAAAACCTGAGCGCATACACGATCAGGTTTTGCGTTACTGTTATTTTACTGTCCGCTTTTTTGTTTGGCAAGCCAGCCGGCCAGCTCATCGATATCCTGCTCGGTCAGCCCTGCCCCCATAGCCGTCTCGTACATCGGCGGCATCTGGCCCTTACCTTCTTTTATAATAGTAAGAATCGCCGCCTGATCATGCTTGTCGCCTACACCGCGAAGCGCGGGAATTCCGCCGGAGCCCTTCATATCTTGCGCATGACAGGATATGCAGGTAGCCTTCTTATAGAGCTCCATCGCCGGATCATCCTTGTCCACAATGGCAATATCCTTCGGCTTGACGGCGCTTGTGGTTGGCAAGCCCGCAGCCCTGTTCTCGGCCGCCTTCTCCTCGCGCTGAACATCCTCTGGAATCTGGCCGGTTTCAGCCATCTCATGCTTGTATTCTGTCCAGGCTGTGTTGGTCAAGTAGACGATTGCTGCGAGGGACAGGAACATCAGAGAAGATGCAATCGGTCTGCGGTAGAACCGCCGCTCCGGACCGGTATCCAGGAAAGGAGCCAGCAGTAACGCCCCGAAGGCCACGCCTGTCACGCCCAGCGTCCCCAGCACAATATAGTCACCGGATGCGTAAGGAAGCTTCAAATACTGATAGAGGAACAGGAAATACCAGTCAGGAATCGGAATAACCGATGCTGCCGGATTGGCAGGGAACCCGAGCGGAGCCGGCTCTGAGATGGTCAGAACCAGAATTCCCACTAGCACCACTACGCCAACCATCCATTCCTTGAGCAGAAAGTTAGGGATAAAGGCTTCCGATTTGCCCGGATACGCCGTATAATCCGGCGGGGTAATGAATCCGTTCCCTCTGCGGACCCGGGAATCCCCGACGAATACCACCTTCTCTTTGGAGTCGTCTCCGTGTGCCATGACCGTGCCTCCTATACGTTATTTTACAGCGGACCGGATATGCCTTGTCTGCGGATCATAATGAAGTGCCCGACAAGCAGAATAAGCAGAACCGCCGGGAGGAAGAATACATGTAAGGCGAAGAACCGGGTTAGCGTCTCGGCGCCGGCAATACTGCCGCCCTGCATCAGCTCCTTGAGCACCGGCCCCATGAATGGAACCGAATTGGCGATCTCCAGTGTAACCTTGGTGGCGAAGTACGCCTTATTGTCCCACGGAAGCAGGTAACCGGTTAGTCCCAGTCCCAGCATGACGAAGAAAATCAGCATCCCCACCACCCAGTTCATCTCACGCGGAGCCTTATACGAACCGGTGAAAAACACACGCATCGTATGAAGGAACATCATGACAATGACGAGACTCGCGCCCCAATGGTGCATGCCGCGGACGATTTTACCGAAGGCGACCTTGGTCTGCAGATATTCCACACTGGCGTAGGCATTAATGATATCCGGGACATAGTACATGGTCAGGAACATTCCTGATAGGATCTGTATGACAGTGATGAAGAACGTTAGTCCGCCGAAGCAGTAGACAAAGGCTGAAAAGTGGTGTGCGGGATTGACATGCTCGGGGACCTCGTGGTCGGCAACATCTCTCCAGATCGGTGTAATATCCAGACGTTCATCAATCCAGTTATATACGTTTTTGAACACGCCGTTCACGCCTCCTTCGCCGAAACAGTATTAGGGACGATTTCACCGAGATATACCCAGCCTCCGTCAATCTTGGTGGTGTACTGGTCAAGCGGCTTGGCGGCCACGGCCAGTTGCCGGCCCTGCTTCGTATAGCGGGCGCCATGGCAAGGGCAATGATATTCATCGGGATATGCCTTGTTATTATTCCAGCCTACGGTACAGCCCAGATGCTTGCAGATGGGTGAAAGCGCATAAATATCTCCGTTCGCGTCTTTACGAATCCACGCTGTAAGCATCGCTGTACTGGCATACCACCCGTCCTGCTGTGGAAGCTCGAAGGTGAACTCCTGGGGCTCCTCTGTAATTTTGGACGCTTCCGCTACCTTGATGAATTCCCCCTCGCCTTTTTTCTGCAGAATCGGATCTACAGCAAACCGGACCATCGGCAAAATAACGCCGGCCCCCATAAAGGCGGTAGCCCCTCCTAGCGTATAGGTCAAAAACTGTCTGCGTGACATCTCGTTTCGGCTGGGCGGTTCTTGCGGAAGTGACTCTTCTTCTTCATTAAGGCTGCTCATACTGTATGTAACCCCCTTTTCAAAATGTGAGAAGGCACCTGCAGAGTTGTTGCATAGGTATTTTAGGTAAAAATTCCGTTTTCAATGAAAAATATCACAGTTCATATAAGTTCATCCTAATCATAGCTTAGGGTCCAAAACCCGTCAAGAATATTGTCTAAATTGTGACAGGCGTTTTCGGTGCTTTTTCAATAAATTGTTGATTTTCCGTCACATTTAACTCATTTCCCATTCTGCCATAAGGTCTGGATTTCACTGCGTACATACGCGCTTACCTCAGCCTTGGAATCAGCCGCTATCTCAGGCAGGCAAAGGAGTAAATCGCTTTCATAAATATCCTCCCTGCGCAGTTCCTCATTAGCAGACATCACGATTACGTACTGGAAGCCGCTGGATTTGACTTTTCGGCAAAGTTCATTCACAAGAACTGTTATTCCAGCCCCTGCATATTGTACCGCCGGATAAGTCACGACCCTCCCCTTGTACGGTTGTTCGGCCAATTCCAGGAAATCACGCTGCCGTTCCAGTAACGCGGCGGTCTCAGGCGGAGTCTCCGTGCCTTGAAGTCCGCTATACGGAATGATGCAGGTATCATAATATTGTCCATCGGTCTCCCAGGCTCTACTGTCAAAATCACTGAATTTCATAGATTCGCCCCCTCTAGCCGCATCCCGCAGCATGCATTTTTACTTTTAAAAGCATCATAAACAAGTGTATGCGGCTTGGCAATCTTTAAATTACAAAAAAAGAAATGCGCCAGGCGCATTTCCTATGCCAAACTTTTCAGTTCTTCAGTCAGATTCCGGAAAGCCGCCTCATCACCGGCAGCCAGCGCCGTGTCGATCTTCAGGTACAACATGTCGGTACGACGCTTTCTTAACGCTTCATCCCACACCATTTCTGCAGCCAGGCCCAGCATCACTTCATAAGTAGCCTTCATTTTGTCCATTCGATACACCTCCGCTGTTTAAGAAATTCCGTATTCCAATGCTTTTTTCACATAGCTTTCACTTGTGCGTGCCATCCTCAGCAGATCCTGCTCAGTCAATTCACGGACCACTTTGGCCGGTGTGCCCAAGGAGAGCGTGTACGGAGGAATGATTTTGTTCTCGGTTACAATGGAGCCGGCTCCTACTAAAGCATATTCACCAATCTCTGCTCCGTTCAGTACAATTGCACCCATTCCGATTAATGTGCCCTTGCCTATCCGGCAGCCGTGGATGATTGCTGAATGCCCGACCGAGATGTCATCCTCCAGCACCAGCGGCAATCCTTCCGCCACATGGCCGACCACACCATCCTGGATATTGCAGCGCTCCCCGATGATCACCGGCGCCAGGTCACCGCGAAGTACGGCGTTGAACCAGACACTGGATTGTTTGTTTATCCTTACATCGCCAACGAGCTTAGCGCCTTCCGCCACATAGACTGATTCATCAAGCTGCGGTATGTAACTCCCATAAGCAATCCGCATCACTCTCCCCCTTACCTGAGCAGATGCTTCGGCACAGCCGCCTCACATCCCCACGGTGTCATCATGACTACTGTTCCTGCGGGTTCCTCACCAAGCTTAAGCATGCCCAGATGCAGCATCATCCGCAAGATGCGCTGCTCGAGAATGGAAGCGGCATCATCGTAATAGAAGGGCTTGATCAGCCAGCCGATTCCTTCTGACAGCGAGGCTGTAGTCACCCATCTGCCGGCACTTAGACTGATCCAGTAGACCAGCGAAGGCAAATTGGGAATAGCCCCTTTATACAGTCTTAACCAAAAGGAGAATAACTGCATCAGCTTTTCTGATTTCCCCTCCGCCAGAAAATGCCCGCCTGCGGCTGTAAGCTGCAGCCTGTAGCCTTCCTCGGAGATCCAGCGGCGGTGGCGGGCATAATCGTACAGCAGGGCAAATCTCGGCGGATAATGCTCACAAGCCCTGCCGTAGCCGAACCTCCAGCCGCCCTTGCCAAGCAAAGGCTCCGTAATCTGCAGCGCATTCATCAACCCTTGCTGATTGCGCTTATAAAGCGCGCCTTCCTGGTTCAGCTCAGGTTCATTCTCCTTCACATACCGCAGGAACAGCAGCAGATCCCCGGCCAGTAAATCTCCCTCTCCCCTGTACACCGCCGGCTCCGGGACAGGAATTATCCGCTGCTGCAAATACTGGCCCATCTGCTCACGGAAGCGCTTCTTCAGATCCAACGGCACCTGGAACAGATACCGGCTCTGCTGGGAGGCTCCGCTGAACAGCCAGCCGCTGTTCTTAAGCCGGCTGACCAGCTCGCGGTAGTCACCGCTTTTGCCGGGCGGAGCATCGAAGGAAGCCTGCCTGGCGGCAGCCAGCAGATCCTCCAGGCTGAAGTGACTGCGTTCATCAAAGAGCAGGCTGTTCAGCAAACGCAGCTCTCCCGGGGAACTCCCCTTAATATGGGACTCCATGAATTCCCGGCTGCCCAAGGTGATCAGTATACTCTGAATCAAATCATGTTTGGAATTCCGTTTGCACTCACACTGATAGCGTCCCGCAATGGCGGTCAGCTGACCAATGTCTGCATAAGTGAGCATATCCGCCAGATTCATCTCTCATCGCCTCACTGTTTTACTACCATTATGGGAAATACAGCCCTTTTTATTCCTTTTGCTGCAAAAAAAATAACCCGAAGGGTCGGGTTAATGCTGTTTTTGTAAAATATGACGGGTGCAGTTGTATAATAAAGGATTCCATTCCTGCTCGTTCTTCTCCAGAATCGTGAGTGAGAGATTGCCGAGCCGTTCCGAATATTTATCTTTGTAAAGTGCGGTGTAGAGCTGCGCAAGGAATCCTCCATGGGAGATGACCAGAACATTCTTACCCGGGAAGCGGGCCGTAATATCCTCCAGGAATGCAAGACCCCGGACCTGAAGCGCCTCATCGCTCTCCTGTCCCAGAGACAGCAGCTTCCAATCCTTTCCCCATTTGGATTCTCGGGCTTCAGCCGTCATGCCCTCCACCTGGCCGTAGGCACGCTCACGGATACGGTCATCCGGCTCAAGTAGAGGAACACCCAGCTTGGCCGCTACGATCTTGCCGGTCTCTGCTGCACGCGACAGGCTGCTGGTAATACAATAGTCCCAATGGTAAGGCTCCTGCAGCAGCCGGTCGCCCAGCATCTCAGCCTGCCGCCTGCCTTCATCATTCAGCGGAATATCACTTTGCCCCTGAATTTTACCTACCGCATTCCAATCCGTCAGCCCATGGCGTATTAAGCCGATCAGCATCGCCTATCACCGTTCCCTTCCCTTTTATGTTTGCTTAATAATGTAACACGAATGAAAACAAATGTCTTCTTTTTTAACAAATATCAAAAACCCTCTTCTCCATACTCGGGAAGGGGGTTCTCATTGTCTGCGGTACCGGTTCAGACGGACCAGCAGGAATATGGATAATCCGACGCCCAGCGTCGACAATACCATCCAGTACTGCGGATGTGCAGGGCCCATATTGGCCACCAGCGGCTCAATGATCCCGCCCTCAGACTCCACCGGATAGGAAGAAGACCAGTCCAGGGTTAAACCTGCCACACCTGTCTCGACGATTCCGCTCTGTGCCGCCGTCGTATTCGAGGGGGTCTTGAACACGGTGAAGTATAAGAAGCTGGAGATAAACACCGCTAAGAAACAGGCAATCCATAGGCTTAAGCGATGCCGGAATACTGTTGAACTCCCCGCAGACTTCCCGTCACCAGGCATAAGCCAGGGGCTCTCCAGATAGATCCGCTCCATAACCTTACTGTTAATCGCTTCTGCCCGCTCATCGCTGACATCGAATCTTGTATCCTGCATAAGCTCACTGGTCTCCTGCCACAGCGCCCATTCGGCACTGCAGTAGGAGCAGGTTGCGATATGTCTCTCAAGTCTAATCCGCCTGGGATCTGTGGGGGGAGCGTCCCACAAGTGTGGAATGGAATCCTGCGCTTCCCTGCAATTCATAGGCCTTACACCCTCTCAGCCTGCTCTTCAACTTCAGGCTCATAGAAATAGGATTCGAGCTGCAGCTTCACACTGCTCCTAGCCCGGAACAGCAGTGACTTCACTGAGCTGACGCTCTGCTCCAGAATCACGGCAATTTCCTGGTAATCCATCTGATCATATTCACGCAGAATCAGCGCGGAACGCTGCTTCTCCGGGAGATTGTTAATCGCTTCGCGGACAAGTTCCATCCGTTCCTTACGCAATGCTGCCTGTTCCGGGGCAACATCAAGCGGTGCCACAGGCGTATAGCCGCTCTCTTCAAGCGACACATTCCCGGCACGGTTCTTACGAAGTTCGCTCAGCACTGTATTGCGGGCAATCGTGTACAGCCATGTGGAGAAAGAAGCATCCACTTCCCGGAAGGAATGAAGACTCCGGAAGGCTTTGTAGAAGGTCTCTGAACAGAGGTCTTCGGCAATCAGCTCCATATGGGAGTTCTTCAGCATGTGGTACACAAACGCCAATATCTTGCGTTGATATCGTCGCATGAGTTCCGAGTATAATTCTGTATCACCTTGCTTGATTAGCTGGATCAACTGGGAATCCGTCATGGTGAGTCGGCCCTCCTCGCCCTTGCACGTGTAATCCCGTCCGGTCCGTATCTACTTATACCGGGCAGGTAACAAAAAGTTGCGGCATTACTTCAAATTTGCAGCACAAAAATCCAATCTTCCTATGTATATTCAACTTACCGTTATTTAAGGCTTCCAACCTTCAATTCCTTTTCTAGACAGAAGAATGGCAGCATTCTCCCTGAAGGACAACACAGCCCGTCTCCACTTCTTCAGCAAGCGGTTACCTATACTTGGAAGGAATCTATAAACATACTTAACTCAGTATAGCACATTTTCTAACAGGAGGAAATTAATAGACTTTGAGAGAAGCACAGGCAGGCTGATGAAAGCGGTCTTATTTTCTTTGAATAAAGTATTGACAAAATGTAAACGGATACATATAATAAAAGTACAGTATGGTTTCTCTCCACTCCTATCCAAACACTACACGGTTCCAAGAGATTGTGAACTGTAACCGCTTATAATGTAAGCGGTCTTTTTTTTGCCCATTTTTACGAACATTTGGGTGTTTACTGAGCGCTTGTTTTTTGCGGGAGCCGGGGCATCATCTGATAGCAATTGGATTTCCTCTATTTAACAAGTAGAAACGGCTTTGCCGTCCTTTTAAAGGACGGTACCGTTTCAGCGAGAAATAGAAGGATAATGTATCGTGTGCAACATATAAATTCTTATATTTTAAATAAGAGCCGAGGCATACAGCCCCGGCTCTACTTTTACATATATACGGTATAATCATTCTCCTGCAGCAGAATTCTGGCCCGCTCCATGTCATTCTCCTGGCGAAAGGATAAGCGCATGATCCCGGGGACATCCTCGCGGCTCTCAATAATCTGCACGTTACTAAGGTTGATACCCTGGTCACCCAGCTCCGTAGCAATTCGGCCGATAATGCCGGGGTGATCGGGAACATCAATATGCAGATCGAACAGCGGAGTGATCATTCCCTTACGCCGCTCAGGAAGCTGGCTGCGGAATTGATTCGCCTCCTGGAAGGCCGACTCGATCCCTGCACCATCCCCGCTCTCCAGCAGATGTATGAACGAGGACACCTCATCGTTCCAATCCTTCAGCAGCCGCAGCATCACAGAGCGGTTATTCAGCAGAATATCGCGCCAGATGATCGGATCGCTCGAAGCAATGCGGGTAATATCACGGAAGCCCCCCGCAGCCAGCGTGCTGTATAAGGAGTCCGAATGGTCATATGCATGAATCTGATTCACCAGGGCTACCGCAATAATATGCGGCAGATGGCTGATCGCTCCAACAATCTCATCGTGGCGCTCCGGATCAAGCCGGACAATCTGTGCTCTCGTATGTAGCAGGAGCGACTCCAGAGCCTGGTATGCCGCTTCAGGTACGCCTGGCGGGGGCGTGAGCACGTAATACGCATTCTCGAACAGTAAGGAGGAGGCTGCCTCTACGCCTGAACGCTCCGATCCGGCCATGGGATGGCCTCCGATGAAATGTACACCGGGAATATCCAGTGCAAGGGCACACGCGGCGATGCTGGCCTTGGTGCTGCCGACATCTGTAATGATGCAGCCCGGCTTCAGCGGCAGCTTGCTTAACCGCTGAAGATAGTCCTCAAGCATGCCAACCGGAACACACAGAAAAATATAATCCGCATCCAGTGCAGCTTCTTCAAGTGATAATGTAGCCTGATCAACCACACCTCTGCTCACATATTTGGCAGCAGATTCAGGGCGGTGGGCATGGCCTACAACGGTCAGACCCTCCTTGCCTTTGAAGCAAAGGGCCAGTGAGCCGCCGATCAGGCCGACACCGAAAATCGCTATTTTTGTCGTCATGTTCTTAGTACTACCTGCCTTCTGTGGTATCGTCAATCCAGCTTCTGAGCCCTCACGGTTATGCGCGAACTTCCTGCTCCTTCAGCGCTTGCTCCAGGGCAGCTACGAAGGCTGTGTTCTGCTCGGCGGAGCCGATGGTCACCCGCAGATAGGTCGGATACCGGTGGAAGCCTGTTCTGACGATGATTCCTTGACGCAGCAGCGTATCGAAGACTTCAGCAGCAGGCTTACGTACATCCACCATAATGAAGTTGCCGTGAGCCGGGAAGGACGTAAGCCCGAGACGCGCGAATTCCGCCTCAAGCTGCACGATCCCTGCACTGTTAAGTGTACGGCACTGCTGCACATATTCCTGATCGGAAAGTGCCGCCACCGCTGCCACCTGAGCCAGGCGGGTCGTATTGAACGGCTCACGCACCTGGTTAATCAAGGAAATCACCTGCTGGCTGGCTACACCATAGCCGATACGGAGCGCAGCAAGACCATAGATTTTGGAGAAGGTACGAAGGACTACCAAATTAGGATATTTATCGATCAATTTAATACCGTCGGTGTAGCTGAGATCGGTCACATATTCGTAATAGGCCTCATCCAGGACTACCATCACGCCGGCAGGTACTGCATCCAGGAACGAAATCAGAGCATCCTCGGGCACAATGGTACCGGTTGGATTGTTCGGATTGCAGATCCAAATGATCTTGGTCCGGTCAGTAATCTTCGCCAGCATCGCATCCAGATCATGCGTTCCGTCCTTAAGCGGGACTTCTATAGTCACAGCTCCTTCGATATCCGCATTGCTCTTATATACAGAGAAGGTCTGATCGGCCATAATCGTCTCGTCACCGGGCAGGAAGAAGGCACGGGCAATCAGAGCAATAATCTCATCCGATCCGCATCCGAAAATAATACGGTCGCCCGCCACGCCCAGGTGCTTAGCCAGGGTCGCCGTCAGCTCAGCGGCAGAGCCGTCCGGGTATAAAAAGAGGTTATCCAGCTCCGCTACAATAGCGGCCTTTGCACTTGGTGCAGCCCCGTAAGGGTTCTCGTTGGATGCCAGCTTAATGACTTCGCTTAAGCCCAGCTCCTTCTTGACTTCTTCAATTGGTTTCCCGGGCTTGTAGACAGGAAGGTCAACAATATTCGGTTTTGGATTCATGGGTGATCCTCGCTCTCCAAAAGTTAATTAGGTCTTAATTGTGCCACAAATTCACGAATTTGCAACAGTCCGGCGCTTCTCGTCTGCGGCTGGGACAGCAGGGGAATAACCTCCTCCACCTTGCGGACGATGGCGCTACCTACTACTACACCATCACAGATCTTGGCAAAACGGGATACCTGTTCTCCAGTGGAGATTCCGAATCCTACAGCAACCGGCAGATCCGTAGACCGGCGGACGGACGCTATGAATTCATCTACTCCGCTGTGGAAGCTTGAGCGTTCCCCGGTTACACCGAGTGAGGATACACAATAGACAAAGCCGCTTGCGCCGGATACGATCCGGGCAATCCGTTCGCTGGAGGTCGGGGCCACGAGCGGAATGAGATTCACTCCGGCGGCACGGCTGCGTGCACGCATGTCTTCTGATTCCTCAATCGGCAGGTCTGGAATAATCAGCCCGCTGATCTCATGGGTATTCAGCTCTGCAAAAAACGTATCCAGCCCCATCTGCAGCACCGGATTATAATACGTGAACAGGATGAACGGCAGCCCGCTGCCTGCCTGCCGTGCTTTCAGCGCCGTCTCCATACAGGTACGCAGATGAACCTTGCTTCGCAGCGCTCTTGCAGACGCCCGCTGGATGACCGGACCGTCGGCAAGCGGATCGGAGTAAGGAACGCCAAGCTCCAGGATATCCGCTCCGGCTGCTTCCAGCTCAGCAATAATATCCAGTGTAGTCTCGAGATCAGGATCGCCTACGGTAAGGAACGGAATAAGGGCAGTCCGGCCTTCCGCCTTCAGCCGGTTAAACGTCAGGTCCATCCGGTTAGTCGTTTCAGTTGTCATTGCTGCTCCGCCCCTTCCGTATAAGCCATAATGGATTCGACATCTTTGTCGCCGCGTCCCGATAGGCAGATCACCACAATATCATCCTTGGTCAGCGTCTTGCCGAGCTTCACCACATGGGCAATGGCATGAGCCGATTCCAGGGCGGGAATAATGCCTTCTGTCACGCAGAGCAGCTTCAGCGCTTCCAGCGCTTCCGCATCGGTCACCGGCACATACTGGGCACGGTGAATGTCCTTGAGATAGGAATGCTCTGGCCCAACGCCCGGATAATCCAGTCCGGCTGATATGGAATGGGCCTCGATGACTTGTCCATGCTCATCCTGCAGCAGATAGCTCAGCGAGCCCTGGAACACGCCATGGCTTCCCTTGCTCATGGTTGCTGCATGGAAGGGAGTGTCTACGCCCTTACCGGCAGCTTCAACACCAATCATCGCCACCTGCTCATCCTCCATGAACGGATAGAACATGCCGATGGCATTGCTGCCTCCGCCTACTGCGGCAACCAGCAAATCCGGCAGACGCCCTTCCGCCTCCAGAATCTGGCGGCGGGTCTCATCACCGATAATCCGCTGGAAGTTGCGGACCATCATCGGATACGGATGGGGACCAACCGCAGAGCCAAGCACATAGAACGTATCTTCCACATTGCTCACCCAGTAGCGGAGCGCCTCATTCCCGGCATCCTTCAGCGTTCTGGAGCCGGAGGTCACCGGAATAACTTCTGCCCCGAGCAGCTTCATGCGGAAGACATTCAGCGCCTGGCGGCGGGTATCCTCTTCACCCATGAACACCTTGCATTCCATACCGAGCAAGGCGGCTACCGTAGCGGTCGCTACTCCGTGCTGGCCTGCGCCGGTTTCGGCAATCACCTTGGTTTTACCCATCATTTTGGCCAGGATGCCTTGTCCGATAGCATTGTTAATCTTGTGGGCGCCTGTATGATTGAGGTCCTCCCGCTTCAGATAGATCTTGGCCTCGCCAAGCTGCTTGCTTAGCCGCTCTGCATAATACAGCGGGGTCTCGCGGCCCGAATACTGCTTGAGCAGATAATCTATTTCCTTCTGAAAGGCCGGGTCTGCCGAGAATTTATTGTAAGCCTCTTCCAGCTCGATCAGTGCAGTCATCAAGGTCTCAGGAACGAAGCGGCCTCCAAAAGAACCAAAACGCCCATTTTTGTCCGGTACTTGTATCATGATTGCTTCACCCTTTCTACGAAAGCTGTCATTTTGGCAATGTCCTTACTGCCGTTACTCTCAACTCCGCTGGAGACATCCACGCCATAAGGGGCGTAGCCGTCCAGCAGCTCGTTCACATTGTCCGGATGCAAGCCTCCGGCTATAAATAAAGGCAGCGCATGCTTCGCCGCCGCTTGCTGGTATAAGGGAATCTGCTCCCAATCAAATGTACGGCCCGTACCGCCGCGCTCCTGCGGATCATAGGTATCCAGCAGCAGCGCATCAATGGTACCGGCATAGCTGTCCAGAAGAGGTTGAACCTCATCCCCTGCATCAGGACTGCGCCCGGCAACCGAAAGAGCCTTCCAGACCTTAACCTGGGGAAAAGCAGCCTTGACCTCCGCACAGAACTGCGGACTCTCTTGTCCATGAAGCTGCACAACATCCAGCGGTACAGTTCTCAGCAGCTCTGCCAGCTCAGAAAGGCCGGGGTTGACGAATACGCCAACAGGTCGGGGCGCAGGCTCAGACTTCCAGTTGCCCAGCTCTGCAATCAGCTCCGCAGCCACACCCGCGGTAACCCTCCGGCGGCTGGGTGCAAATACCAGGCCCACATAATCGAGCGGCAAACTATTCATAGATTTTAGCACTTCAACGCCCTGAAGTCCACAGATTTTTACGAGAGGTTCAGTCACGCTGCACACGATCCTTCCCGGCTGGAAGCGGACCGAGCAGCTGATGGATTGCCTGCTCTACATCCGGCTGGCGCATCAGGTATTCTCCGACCAGCACACCGGTTGCCCGTGTCTTGCGGAGATACGCAATATCCTCCGGCCCGGTAATTCCGCTCTCGCTGATTACCGGAAGACCGGCGGGCAGCAAGGCTGCCAGCTCCTCCGTAGCGGAGAGTGAGGTTTCGAACGTCTTGAGATTCCGGTTATTGATGCCCAGCAGAACCCCGGGATGTTCAGCCTTGCCAGTAGACAATACCGTCTCCAGTTCAGTGCGGTCATGGACCTCAATCAGGATATCGAGTCCAAGCGCGGCAGCGGAGTCAGTGAACCCGGCGAGCTGCTGCGGGGTCAGAATGGCCGCAATCAGCAGAATCGCATCCGCGCCAAGCAGGCGGGCCTCATAGATCTGCTTCTCATCAATGATGAAGTCCTTACGCAGCAGCGGAAGCTGCACAGCCTCTCTAACCTGCTGGAGATACACGCCGCTGCCCTGAAAATATTCCTGATCCGTCAACACCGACAGGCAATCGGCGCCTCCCGCTTCATACCCCCGGGCAATCGACACCGGATCGAAATCGGCCCGGATCAGCCCCTTGGACGGCGAGGCCTTCTTCACTTCGGCGATCAGCCCCATCTCCCGGTTCCGGCGTTCAGTCAAGGCGCTGCGGAAGCCTCTGGTAGCAGGCAAACCTGCAATGGAGCGCTCAACCGCAGCGAGCGAGAATTTCCGGCTTAACGCTTCTACCTCTTTCACCTTCGTGGCAACAATCCGGTCAAGATACATAATCAAGCTCCTTTGTCATCGCTTTTAACTGTTCCAGCTTGCGCAGGGCCGCCCCTGAATCCACAACCTCTCTGGCACGGTCCACGCCTTCCTTAAGTGTATCCGCTAGACCGGCGACATAGATGCAAGCTCCGGCATTCGCGAGTACGATATCACGGTACGGATTGATATTACCCTCCAGCACTGTAGTGATAATCGCCGCATTCTCTGCAGCATCACCGCCCATGACATCCTCCAGCGGATGTTGGCTGAGGCCAAGCTCCTGCGGTGTAATTACATAGGTGGTGACTAGGCCCTGCTTCAGCTCGGAGACCTGAGTCGGTGCCGAGATGCTGATCTCATCCAAGCCGTCCAGGCTGCTGACAATCATCGCCCGCTTGGAGCCGAGCTCACCCAGGACCTTGGCAACCGTCTCTGTCTTGTTACGGTCGTAGATGCCCATCAGCTGCCGGTCTGCTCCGGCCGGATTGGTCAGCGGACCCAGCATATTGAAGACTGTCCGCACACCCAGCTCACGGCGGGGAGCAGCGGCATGCTTCATGGACGGATGATAGATTTGAGCGAACAGGAAGCAGATGCCGATACTGTCCAGACATTGCCGCGCCTGCTCCGCATTCAGATGAATATTAACACCAAGCGCTTCCAGCACATCTGCGCTGCCCGCTCTGCCGGACGCCGAACGGTTGCCATGCTTCGCAACTCTTACAGAAGCAGCGGAAGAGATGATTGCCGATGCTGTGGAGATATTGAATTTATGAATGCCGGAGCCTCCCGTGCCGCAAGTATCCAGCAGCTGGCTCCGTTCTGTAAGCACCTGTGTGCCGAAGCCGCGCATCGCCTCTGCGAAGCCGGTGATTTCTTCAACGGTCTCCCCTTTAATCCGCAGCGCGGTCAGCAGCGCTCCGATCTGTGCCGGTGAAGCTGCACCTTCCATAATCGTGCCCATAATCTCGCGGGCCTGCGTACGGGTAAGATCCTCTCCCTCGATTAAACCGGCAATTCCTGATTGTAGTAACTGGCTTGCATCCATAGTTGATGTCCTCCTAAAAGTTTTAAGTTTTATGGAGCATTCTCTGCTCTTCTGATCTCGTCTCTGCTAATTCCCGGTTCACGGGGTATATTCGTACATATAATCCTGGTTAATGACCTGCTTCTCCTTCACCTCGGCGGGGAACATCGCTTCCGCCATACGGATTGCCTTCAGCATCCCCTTGGCCTTGTTCACCGTCTCCTCATATTCCTTCTCCGGCACAGAATCCCAGACGATTCCTGCCCCGGCCTGCACGTAAGCACGGCCCTTGCGGAAGATAATCGTGCGGATGGTGATGCAGGAATCCATGTTCCCGGAGAAGCCGAGATATCCGATCGCTCCGGCATAAGCGCCGCGGGCCTCCCGCTCCAGCTCGGCAATAATCTCCATCGCCCGCAGCTTCGGCGCTCCCGATACCGTACCTGCCGGAAGACAGGAGAGGAAGGCATCGAAGAAATCCTTATCCTCGGCCAGCGTTCCGGTCACATTCGAGACCAGATGCATGACATGCGAGTATTTCTCGATCTCCATGAATGTATTGCATTTCACGCTGCCGAATTTCGAGACCCGGCCCAGATCATTGCGGCCCAGGTCGACCAGCATCAGATGCTCCGCACGTTCCTTCTCGTCCTCAAGCAGCTCTGCGGCGAGCTGATGATCTTCTGCCGCGCTCGCTCCGCGCGGCCGGGTTCCGGCAATCGGCCGGGTCTCCACCCGTCCGCCGTCCACCTTGACCAGTGCTTCCGGCGAGGTGCCGACAATGATTTCCTCATCCATTTTCAGATAATACATGTAGGGGGAAGGATTCAGAATGCGGAGCATCCGGTACACATGCAGCGGAGAGACCTCGGTCTCAATATGCATCCGCTGTGACAGCACCACCTGGAAGATATCTCCGGCGCGAATGTATTCCTTGGCCTTCTCTACGTTGCTTATATACTGCTCCTTCGTGAGATTCGAGTGAATCTCTCCAAGCTCGATATCCTGCGGAATGCTGCGGCGGTTGACGTTCTCCTTCGGGCCTTCCTTTTGCAGCTCTTCTGCCAGATTCACTAAGCGATTGCTCAGTTCCTCGTAGCCCGCCCGGATATCCGAATCCGTATCGCCATCCTTAATATGAAGATTACCCACCAGCAGGATCTGCTGCTTCACATGATCGAAGACGATAATGCGGTCACAGAACATAAAGCGGATATCATCCATATTCAGGTCATCTACCGCATGTGCGGACAGCTTCTCATAATACTGCAGCAGATCATAACCGAAGAATCCGATGGCTCCGCCCGTGAACGGCGGCATGCCGTCCAGCTTGGGACTGCGATAGGAACGGAGCAGCGCTTTCAGCTCCTCGACAGGTTTGCCGGACAGCTGTTTTTTCTCGCCGCCGACCTCCACCTGAATCTGGCCCTTTTTGCCGGAGATCATCAGGAACGGATCACTGCCGATAAAAGAATAACGCGCCCACTGAATGCCGCCCTCTACACTCTCCAGCAAAAATGCGCGATCCTGCTCTGCAAACCGCTGGAACAGCCGGATCGGCGTTTCCATATCAGCCAGCAATCTTGTTACAACGGGGATCAGATTGTATTCGCGCGACAGCGACACCACTTCTTCAATGCTCGGATTCGTCACTTGGGTAACCTCCTAGGGGATAACGGATAAGGTCCGAAATACAGAAAAACCTCTACCGGAGTAGAGGTTTGTTGATAGTCAGTATGTGAATTAGCGCCTCGGACCGGCATGAACAAAGCCAAATGCAAGAGATTCCTCCATGGATACAGGGATAGCGCAGAAGCAACTCATCATAAGTTACGGCTATACAGGTATGCCAAAAAAGAACACTGACAATCAAGGGTCTGCTCTGCTATAGGTCCTACACTCAGCTCAACTATACTCTACTCAACTCATTCTAAACTCTGCTTTACTCGGCTAACTTCACTATACATGATGACGGTAGTCATTGACAACCCCGCGGGCTATAATTTATTACTTGCTCTGTGAGAGATCGGGGCGAAGCCGCTGGGCTTCATTCAGATACACATGCCGGATATCGCGCTGGGATTTGTCGGTGTTCACCTGTACCATCAGGCGGATGCAATTCGGCAGGCTGCCCTTCACAGGGATCTCCACGGAACACATCAGCGGAACCATCTCCCAGCCTTCAATCTCACGGATCGCCCGTGCCGGGAAGGTCGCATCCAGATCCGTAGTCATCGTAATCCACACACTGCAGATATCCTCTGCGATCACATCATTGCGCTCCACAATTTCCCTCAGCAGGATCACCGTTTCACGTAAAATTTCCGTCTCTTCATTCTGGGTTACGGTTGTTGCACCGCGTATGCCCCGGTTCACCATGGGCTTCCCTCCTTCTTAAGCTGGGCTATGACTTCTGAGACATCACTTGCCTGCACATCACTGATGATGCTAACTTCACCAATGGCCTCCGGCACGATAAAAGTCATTCGGCCTTCCTTGAATTTCTTGTCATGCATCATCGCTTCCATCAGCTCTTCCCCGCCATACTGCGAAGGAAGCCGGGTGGGCAGCGACAGGGCGGTTAGCATGGATACGGTATCCTCATAGATCTGTCTGTCCCGGCCCAGCTTCGCTGCGAGCAGAGCAGATCCGGCCATCCCGATGGCAATCGCCTCTCCATGCAGGAAGGTTCCATAGCCGCCGACAGCTTCGATGGCATGTCCGATGGTATGCCCCAGATTCAGAATTGCACGCTGTCCGTGCTCGCGTTCATCACCGCCGATTACATCCGCCTTGATGGCACAACCGCGTTCCAGCGCATATCCCAGCGCCTCGGGGTCCAGTGCCAGCAACTCCTCCGCATGCTCCCGGCACCAGTAAGCGAACTCACGGTCCAGAATCAGCCCGTGCTTGACCACCTCAGCCAGGCCTGAAGCGACCTGCCGGGATGGAAGCGTAGTTAAGGTGTCCAGATCATATACCACCATAGACGGCTGATAAAAGGCGCCCAGCATATTCTTGGCTAGCGGATGGTTAACGGCCACCTTGCCGCCTACGCTGCTGTCATGGGCGAGAATGGTCGTTGGAATCTGCATGAACCCGATTCCCCGCATATAAGATGCAGCAACGAAGCCGGCCAGATCGCCAACGACTCCCCCGCCAAGCGCCAGCACGGCTGAGCTGCGGTCCAGACCGCCTTGAATCGCTGTGGTAATGACTTCTTCATAGACGGCTAGTGACTTCGAAGCTTCACCCGCCTGAATGACATGGCTGACCACCGTATATCCGCTGCTGCGGAGGGAAGTCTCCACCTGCTCCAGATAACGCGGCGCTACTTCGGTATCACTGACCACCAGCAGCGGGCTGCGCTGCGCGAATCCGGCTTCGGTGCAGCGTTCGCCGATACTCTGCAGCAGACCGCTGCCGATATAAATCGGATAAGAACGTTCCCCTAAGTCAACAGTAATGCTGCGCATCTTAGTAGCTCTCCAGTTGAGCCAGGTAATTATTATAGTTCGCGCGGATCTCTTCGAGAGAGTCCCCGCCGAATTTATCGAGGAACGCCTTGGCAATCTCCCAGGCTACTACACTCTCCAGTACGACACAAGCTGCCGGAACGGCACAGGCGTCTGAGCGCTCCACCTGGGCTGTGAACGGCTCCTTCGTGTCAATATCCACACTCTGCAGCGGTTTGTACAGCGTCGGGATCGGCTTCATTACCCCTCTGACGACCACCGGCATTCCATTGGTCATTCCGCCTTCGAACCCGCCCAGCCGGTTGCTCGCCCGGTAGTACCCTTTCGAGGCTTCATACATAATCTCGTCATGGACCTGTGAGCCGCGCAGCTTTCCGGCTTCGAAGCCGATTCCGATCTCCACGCCCTTGAAGGCATTAATCGACATCACGGCTCCGGCAATGGCACCGTCCAGCTTGCGGTCGGACTGTACATAACTGCCAAGGCCAATAGGCAGACCTTCGACAATACATTCCACAATCCCACCGATGGAGTCGCCTTCTTCCTTGATCTTGTCTATGTAAGCCTCCATCTTCTGCTCTGTCTCCTTGTCCACTACCCGCACAGAGGATTCTTCCGTCCGGGCAATCAGCTCATCGATAGGCAGATCGTTAGCAGGTGCTTCAATCTCTCCGATCCGGATGACTTGTCCGGCAATCTTCACTCCGAAGGCTGCAAGCAGCTGACGGGCTACTCCGCCTACGGCTACTCTTGCGGCCGTCTCACGGGCGCTGGAGCGCTCCAGCACGTTCCGCAGATCGGTATGATTATACTTAAGTCCTCCGTTCAGGTCCGCATGACCGGGACGCGGACGGTTCACCCGGCGCTTCTCTTCGTCACTGCCCGGAATCGGCTCAATGTTCATAATGTTCTTCCAGTGTGTCCAGTCCTTGTTCTCCACAATGAGCGCTACAGGAGCTCCGGTAGTGTAGCCGTGGCGTACACCGCCGGCAATCTGGGCAGTATCCTTCTCAATCTGCATCCGGCGTCCGCGGCCGTAGCCCTTCTGTCTCCGGTGCAGCTGGAAATTAAGCTCTTCAAAGTCAAGTGTCAAATTACTGGGCAATCCCTCAATAATGGCTGTAAGCTGGGGGCCGTGCGTTTCCCCCGCTGTTAAATAGCGCAAACTCATGCTGCGTTCCCCCTTCACACTTTTGGACTGTAAACCGCTAAAATGTTAAATGTCTTTGCTTATTATAGTATAGGCTCTCCGCTTTGACAAGAAAGCAATCTCCCGGACCGGCGCTTCCCGCGGAACAAAACAAGCGCCGCTCCTGCTCTTTCGAGTAGAAGCGGCGCTGCTGTGCTCCCCGTTTAGGAGCCTGTCTCCAGACTGTCGCTGCCGGGTGCCGGAAGACGGCTGCCGGTTCTGCCCTCTTCCGCAGTAAGCAGGCTCTGAAGCTGCAGCTCCTCAATGCCGAGAATCTGCCCGCATTCGCGGACAGTGAGGAACCCCCGCCGGTACGCGGTGATGACCTTACTTTTGTCCATCTGGGTTAACGACCTTTCACTTGGCGTTAGGTTTCTTCCTACTTTCCAGTATCACTGAAAAGCACCTAAAGTATACCTTGCACCAAGCGAGACACCAGCAGAGTAATGCTATTTCTTGCGGTAAAAGAAGGTTTCGGTCGATTCAAAGCCATACTGCGCCGGTGTGAAGATCTGCTCCGTACTGCCCACGAACAGATAGCCTCCGGGCCGCAGACTGGCCGAGAATTTGTGATATAACTTATTCTTGGCTTCTTCAGTGAAGTAAATCATGACATTGCGGCAGATAATCAGATCGAAGCCTTCATCGAATTTATCCAGCAGCAGATTCTGCTTGCGGAAATCGATATTCTTCTTCAGTCCTTCACTGACCTTGAAGACTGGTCCTTCCGGTGTGAAATACCGGTCTGACACATCTTTGGGCACATCCTTCAGGGAGCGCTCCAGATAGATTCCCTGCTTGGCTTTGGCCAGCGCCCCGTCATCAATATCTGTAGCCAGAATTCCGGTCTGGGCCAGAATATTCTTGTCCGAGAGAATCATCGCCAGCGTATAAGGCTCTTCCCCCGTCGAACAGGCGGCACTCCATAGCTTCAGTCTGCGGCCCGAACGCTGAAGATCCGGCAGAATCACATCCCGCAGCACTTCCCAGCGGTTCGGATTCCGCCAGAATTCGGAGACATTGATCGTCATGCGGTCCAAAAACTCATAGAACAGAGCCTTGTCCTTCATCATTGCCGCATAGAATTCGTTAAAGGTATTGTAGCCGTTCTTCATACGGAGCGTCGTCAGCCGCCGCTTCATCTGTGCTTCCTTATACTGCGCAAGGTCAATGCCGGTGCTTTGTTTGATATTATGAATAAATCCGGTGTAATCAGGGTCCGGGGTTAATGAGGATTCTTCACGTTCAGCCATAATAATCTCCTGTCTCCTGCCCGGATCTTACATCCAGGCCGCGATGTCTTTATGATAATGTGCCAGCTCATCCGGAGCGAAGAAATTGGCGATCTCACGTGCTGCACTGTCCGGTGAATCCGATCCGTGGATCAGATTAAGCGGAGTATGGCTGGCATAATCCCCGCGGATCGTCCCCGGCAAGGCCTCACCGACTTTGGTTTTGCCGATCAGGAGACGCGATAATGCGATGACATCATCGCCTTCCCATACCATGGCGAACACAGGTCCGGAAGTAATGAAGCTTACCAGCTCCGGGAAAAAATCCTTGCCGTCATGCTCCGCATAATGCTTCTTGGCCTGCTCCTCAGTAACGGTAATCAGCTTGGCAGCGACCAGCTTGAATCCCTTGTCTTCCAGACGGGCGACGATGCGTCCGATTAGTCCGCGCTGTACACCATCCGGTTTGATCATCAGATACGTTTGTTCCATAGAGTCACTCTCCAATTTCCCTTATTCTAAATGAATGGGCTGTTTATGGTCTGATATTATCAGAAACCCTGGCATCTGTGAACGTAAATTTGCGGATGAGTTATACTTTCAATAAGCCCGGCCGGTCACGAAAAAGGCGATATCGCGCAAATTGCGCTTCGTCCGGTTGCTGGGCAGCTGCTCCAGCGCATCCAGCGCCTTGGCAATATAACGGGAAGCCAGTTCCTCCGCACGTGAAATCCCGTCGCCGGAGAGAATCAGATCGATCGCGCGGCCGACCCCGCTGTTCCCTTCACGAATCGCTTCAAGCTCTTCCAGCAGGCGGCTGCGGAGCCGCTCATCCTGCAGACTGTAGATGACAGGCAGCGTGATATTCCCCTGCCGCATATCGCTTCCGGGCGGCTTGCCAATTTGCTTCTCCGTTCCGGAGAGATCGAGCAGATCATCACGGATTTGAAACGCCATCCCAACGTTATATCCGTAATTATAGAGGAGCCTGGCAGTTCCCGGCTCCGCATCTGCAGCCAGAGCGCCAAGCTGACAGCTGACGGCAATCAGCAGCGCTGTCTTCCGGCGGATTCTCCGCAGGTAATGGCGCACGCTCTGTCCGCTGTTGAAGAAGTCGCGGATCTGCTCCATCTCTCCGATGGACATCTCTACCATGGCTTTGGAGAGAATCTGATGAATCAGGGGATTCTTTAGCCCTGAAGTCATCACCAGTGCCTTGGCATAAATATAATCACCAGTGTACATGGCGATCTTGTCGCCCCATTTCGCCTTGACGGTTGGCTCTCCCCGCCGGAGCTCCGCATCGTCAATGACATCATCGTGGACTAGCGAGGCGCTGTGAATCAGCTCCAAAGGAATCGCGACACGCTTCAGCTTATCGAGGTCATAGGTCCCGAATTTGCCCCCCATTAGAACGAACACGGGCCGGAGCCGCTTGCCCCCTGCTCTCAGCAGATGCAGCGAAGTCTCGCTCAGCAGGTCATCATCCCCCTGGACACTGCGGTACAGCTCTTTCTCAATCTGATCCATATCTTTGTTCAGCAAGCCGAATATTTGCAGTCGCTTCATTCTTTCACCCGTGTCAGCAGATTGTGGCTCCAAAGCTCCATCTTCACTTCCTGCGGCAGCAGGCCCATTTCATAGGCATAGCGGAAATAGAGGTTCAGACCTTCCTGCTGCCTTTCCCCAAAGTCATAACATAAATTACGGAAGTAATCTCTCCAATAGGAGGCCGTGCCCCCGATCGTGCAGCAGGCTTCGTGAATTACCGGACCCAGATCATTCAGGCCGCGTCTCTTGCTCCGCTCGAAGGCTTCGGCAATCTCGGCAATGGCCTTAGGATTCCGGGCTGCAGCCTTCCGGTTGACCGCCCATACAGCAAAGGTCATACTGTGACCGGTCCATTCCTTCCACAGCTCGCCCAGATCCGTCACTTCATAGCCTTGATCCTGCCAGGAGGCGCGGATAGCATGGTCACCAATCAAGAGCCCGGCATCCGCCTGCTGCATCATGGTGTTCAAATCGGGATCGCTACTAATGTACTCCGGGCTGGCCCCTAAGGCCTTGTGCATCAGGATCTTTAGCAGATTGACCGAGGTAGCCGAGGTGTTCGTCACAGCTATCGTTCCGCTGCCAATCTGCTGTAGCGGCTTTTTGGAGAAAAGAAATATCGACCGCACCGGACCGTCCGCGCTGACGGACAGGCCGGGCAGCAGCAGCAGCCGGTCGCTGGCCGCTGCGTAAGCAAAGGAGGATAAAGCCCCAACATGAATATCTCCTGCTGCCATGCCCCGGTTAAGCACAGCAGGCACCTCACTCACCATTTCTGCAGGAAAACTTAATGAAGAAGGATGGAAATGATGATAGACCGGCCATGAATTGGTATAGCTGATTTTGCCGATGACGGTATGTTCAAGGTCTGTCATCCTTCATTCCCCCCATCTGCGAAATAAAGTATGCTCCATCCCGAAGCTGTCGAGCACCTTGCCCACCATGAAATTGATCAGATCATCCATAGTTGCAGGACCATAATAGAACGCCGGCATTGCCGGAATCAGCTTAACGCCCATTCGTGACAGCTTCAGCATATTCTCCAGGTGAATCGCATGCAGCGGTGTCTCCCGGGGCACCAGAACGAGCGGACGCCCTTCCTTCAGCATGACATCCGCAGCCCGCGTCATCAGATTGTCCGAGCTGCCATGTGCTACAGCAGACAGTGTTCCCATCGAGCAGGGCATAATAATCATCCCCTCTGTCCGGAAGGAGCCGCTGGCAATCGAAGCACCGATATCCTGTACCGGGTGGTACACAAGAGAACCGGGATAACTGCCGAACTGCTGGTTAAGCAGTCCTTCCCTGTCAGTTATGGCATAACCCAGCTCCTCCTTGAAGACACGCCAGCCTGCATTACTGACAACCAGATGTACTGTATAACCGAGGGACAGCAGGGTCTCTGTCAGCCGGATGCCGTAGATCGCACCGCTCGCACCAGTAATGCCAACCACGAAGTTCTTTGGCTTAAGTTCGGTCATTTGTAGAACTGCACCACCAGGTCAATCAGAGTAAAGGAAAAGACCACAATGCTAAGTACACCATTCATGGTAAAGAAGGCGGTCTGCAGCTTGCTTAGATCACCCGGAGACACAATGTAGTGCTCATAGAACAGTATAATGTAAGCAATCACCATGCCGGCCACATACCACCAGCTCAGATCTGTGATGAACAACAGAGAGATGAAGCCCAGGGCAGTAAGCAGATGAAAGACCTTGGCAATCCCCAGCGCACGAGCCACCCCGAAGCGCACCGGAATCGAATACAACCCTTCCTTGCGGTCGAAGTCCACATCCTGGCAGGAGTAGATGATATCAAAGCCTGCTGTCCAGAATACGATCGTGAAATAGAAGATCATAGCAGTCGAGTCCACTGTTCCTGTAACCGCAACCCAGCCGCCGAGAGGTGCAAGGGCAATCGTAAGCCCGAGAATCAGGTGACAGGCCCAGGTGAAGCGTTTGGTGAAGGAATAGAGGACCAGCAGAAAAACAGCAATCGGCAGCAGCTTCGCTGACAGCGGATTAAGCTTGAAGGCTGCCCAGAACAGCAAAAAGAACGAGAACGCGATGAACAGCGTTACCTCTCCAACCTTCAGTAGTCCTGCCGGAATGGCTCTGCCCGCTGTCCGCGGATTCTTCGCATCACTGATCCGGTCGATCAGCCGGTTAAGCCCCATAGCCGCGCTGCGTGCGCCGAACATAGCAACAACCACCCATCCGATCTGGCTCCAGGAGGGCAGTTCCCCAAACATAACTACTGAACCCAGCAAGGCCCCCATAAAGGCAAAAGGTAAAGCAAAAACCGTGTGTTCGAATTTAATCATTTGTAGAAAAATACCGATTTTCTTAAACATTACAGTTCTCCTTGAGTCCAAGATGTAACGCCGCGATGCCACCGTTCAAGGGGAACGATTCCACTTTTGTAAGTCCGGTATCCCGGAAGATCTCCTCTAATTGCTTCCTGTCCGGGAAGAGTGCCAGTGATTCAGGAAGCCATTTATATTGCTCATACCGCTTGGCGAACAGCCTGCCAAGCAGCGGAAGCACACGCTGGAAATAAAAATAATAAATACCTTTGAACGGCTGCTTCATCGGCTTCGACAGCTCCAGGCAGACCACCATACCGCCGGGCTTCACCACGCGCTTCATCTCACTCAGCACCTGTACGGGATCAGGCACATTACGAAGTCCAAAGCCAATCGTGGCGTAATCGAAGGAATTATCACCGAACGGCAGCTCCATCGCATTCCCCTGAATCAGGGAGATGCGGTCCTGCAATCCGCGCGCTTCCACCTTACGCCGTCCCACCTCCAGCATGCCTGCGCTGAAGTCCAGTCCCATAACATTTCCGGTCTCGCTGGCATCAGCGAGGGCAATGCTCCAGTCGCAGGTACCGCAGCACAGGTCCACTGCCGAGTCCCCGCGTTTCATGCCCATCTTGCGCATGGTGAACTTCCGCCAGGCCTTATGGCGACGGAAGCTCAGAATATCATTCATCAAATCATACTTGCCGGCAATGCTCTCAAATACCGAATGGACAAATTGCTCTTTCGGCTTCTCGCCTTGCCCACCTGTTACGGTAGCTTTATCTACTGTCATTCTCTAACCCTCCACGGCAGCTTGTCCGGAAATTTTCATTTGCAGAAGCAGGCGGTCCAGTGCTGATCTAAGTTGACCCGCCAGTTCCTCGTCCCTGATGCTCTGCAATAACGACTGAATGGACGCAAGCGAACTATGCAGCTTGTCCGTCAGCAGTGTATCACATTTGCACCTCAGCTTCAGCTTCTGCCAGTCCTTGGGGTCCAGAGTCTGCCCCTTAAGCTGCTGACGCTCCTCTTCGGTCGCCGACTCCATCACCTTCCAGTAAGTATAACCCTCCAGCGCACTTGCCGGAGCTGCCCCCCGGCGCAATTCCTGGGCTGCAGTCTCACACTGGCTGAATTCGGCGAGCAGCTTCTGCCAGATGTCTCTAAGGGACTCTTCAATCATCGGTGTAAAAGAAAGAAACAGCCGCATATTGAGCTGTACCGTGTGCTTCAAGTATTGTTCGGCCGGGACAAGCGTTCCGCTCATCTTGCCGTAAAGATTGGCCTTCATCACATTGAAATCAGCGATAGCCGCGCTCAACAGGCCCACCATTTCAATCTGACCGTGCTTCGCGAGCAGATGGTAGAACCAGCTGCTGAAATAATCACCGGCCAGAACCTTCAGCTGACGGGTGCGCATAATATCACCGCCGGGCTCTTCATGATTCCGGTCAATGCTCTCATGGGTATCCAGTCCAAGCTGGACGAGTCCGGTCACCAGGGTGAACAGCTCTCCCTGCTGGAAGTCTGCCCCCCGGCCTCTGCCGAGAAAAATATATAACAAATGACCCCGCCCGTCTGAGAACGGCGGCAGTTCCGTATGCCGCTGAATCATATCGTAGTCGGTGTAAGGTTTAGCCAGTTGCGGTATGCGGTACGGTTTCATTTTAGCCTCCGAAGCCATTGACGTTTGTCAAACTCATTGTTCACAATCTTGTCTATTATATCACATGTTTTTTTGTCACGCACGGGTGAAGCCTTCTAGTTTCAATTACCCGGTTCAGGGATAAATGAACTGTTTTTTCCACAGCTCGCTTTCGCTGATGCGGAAGCCGTTCTTCAGCGAATCGGGAAGAGGTGAATTGCCTGCGTTCTCCAGCGCCTCCTGCAGCAGGGGGCTCCACTCGCTGCGGCGGATATCCCCGGCAAGGAGCAGGCGGCGGGTATCCAGCCACCTATCCTCTGCCACCACACGCAGCAGCAGTTGGTCTACGTTCGAGCTCTCCTGAATCGCGAACCCGATAGCCAGAGCCATGTTGCGGTACAGCTCCTGCGGTTCGTGGGCATCACCGTTCACCTTGAGATCCAGGGACAATACCCCGTTCTCCCAGCCTGCCTTGTCAATCATCAGACTGAAGGGAATCTCACTGAGCGCATCTACCAGATTGTCATTCTCCAGTACCAGGCCATCCGGGCCTATCGTCTGTACTGCGCTATACTTACTCTGGGCAGTTATAACGTTGCCGGCCAGTTGCGGCAGCAGCAGGGTAACAGCTGCGCTAAGCAGCAACGCCGTTCCGATCAGCCAGCTCCGTTTCATAACAAGCCTCCCTACTCATAGTTTCCGCTGCTATGCAGGATTATACGGCACCGCAGAGCGACCCATATCTAGTTATATTTTGAAAAAAAGCAGGCTATGCCTGCTTTTCAGCTTTCACTTTCTAATTGTCCGTGTTTGCTCCAGATTTCAGCCTTGCCGCGGATTTTCATTGCTGAGGTGTGATCGGTGAATTGGGCAATGAGCACCTCGCCTTTGTCCAGCTTCTCCGTATGGTGAAACCGTGTGTCCAGCCCTCTGGTCAGCCCGATGACCTGAACACCGTTCTCCTTGGCCTTGACTACGATATAGTCGCTGCCGGACGGTGCAGGATTCACTTCATTCTTCTTCTCAGTCATTGTAATCCTCCTCAAAGTTTATGAGCCTCTCTCAAAAACAAATGCCGCCCTGGAAGGCGGCATCGTTGGTATTCAAGGACTATGGGGCAGATATGTAGAAATCTTTATTTGATTCCGTCTTTCAGCGCTTTACCGGGTTTGAAAGCCGGTACTTTGCTTGAAGGAATTTCGATTTCTTCACCAGTCTGCGGGTTGCGGCCTTTACGTGCGGAACGTTCGCGCACTTCAAAGTTTCCGAAGCCAACCAGCTGAACCTTATCGCCGCTTTGCAGTGCACCTGTAATTGCTTCAAAAACGGCATCTACCGCTTTCGTAGCGTCTTTTTTGGGAAGTTCAGTTGCTTCTGTAACTACGTTGATCAAATCTGATTTATTCATGTCTTCTCACCTCCCTGGTTAAAAGTTCCGGTATCATACACTGTTTCCGTTTAAACGTAAAATATACGTGATAATCCCGTTTATTACTAGATACTGGCACCTCTCTTCTAGAAGCGCAACAAACTTATAGTAATACAGCCAAACCATAATATCAAGGCGTTCCTCAAAAAAGGAGCAGAAAGTAGCAGGTTTCCCTTCATTCCGCTGCAATTTCGCAGTCTATAACTACCAGTTATGCCGTAAAAACGGAAGCTTTCCAGGGAGAATTCCCCTTTTCCACTCTAGCAGCGAAAGCGCCTGGAAATAGCAAAAGAGCGGGAAATGCTCCCGCTCCAAAGGACAAGCTTATTTCATTTAAAGGATGATGGCAATCAGTCCGCCCGAGCCCTCGTTGATAATCCGGCCCAGCGTTTCCTGCAGCTTGTAGCGGGCATTGTCCGGCATCATCGCGATCTTGCCCTGGATGCCCTCGCGGACTATGGAATGCAGGGACCGGCCGAAGATATCGGATTCCCAGATTTTGATCGGGTCATTCTCAAAGTCCTGCATCAGATAACGCACCAGTTCTTCACTCTGCTTCTCCGTACCGATGATCGGCGAGAACTCCGACTCGACATCCACCCGGATCATGTGGATCGACGGTGCCGTAGCCTTCAGCCGGACTCCGAAGCGGGAGCCTTGACGGATCAGCTCAGGCTCATCCAGCGCCATCTCAGCCAGGGAAGGTGCGGCGATGCCATACCCCGTGGTCTTAACCATTTCCAGCGCTTCCGAGAAGCGGTCATATTCGCGCTTGGCGTGGGAGAAGTCCTGCATTAGCTGGAGCAGGTGATCCTTGCCGCGAATCTCGACCCCGACTACCTCCATCAGCACCTGATCATACAGCTCTTCGGGAGCATAAAGGTCGATCTCGGCTACCCCTTGGCCCATGTTCATACCGCTGAGGCCTGCCCGGTCGATGAAATCATATTCGGTAAACTGGGAGACCAGGCGGTCCACATCACGGAGACGGCGGATATCCTTCACGGTATCGCGGACAGAATTCTCATAGCTGCTGCGCAGCCAGTGATTCTCGCCCAGCACCATAACCCAGCTCGGCAGGTTAACATTGACTTCATGTACAGGGAATTCATACAGCACTTCGCGCAGCACGCCGGTTACATCGTCCTCGGTCATATTCGCAGCGCTGAGCGTCATCACCGGAATATCATATTTGAGGGCAAGCTCACTGCGGAGCTGCTGGACTTCCTCACTGCGCGGCCGGGTGGAGTTGATGACCAGCACGAACGGCTTGCCGACCTCCTTCAGCTCTGCGATCACGCGTTCTTCGGAATCGACATACGAGCTCCGCGGAATCTCGGCAATCGTACCATCCGTAGTGACTACCACACCCAAAGTCGAGTGCTCCTGAATGACCTTGCGTGTCCCGATTTCAGCCGCTTCCTGGAAAGGAATCGGTTCCTCGAACCAAGGAGTCGAGATCATGCGCGGACCATTCTCATCCTCATACCCTTTTGCGCCTTCCACTGCATAGCCTACACAATCGACCAGCCGGACGTTAACCTCCAGGCCTTCGGCCACCTTAATCTGCACCGCATTGTTGGGTACGAATTTAGGCTCGGTAGTCATAATAGTTTTGCCTGCCGCACTTTGCGGCAGCTCATCTACCGCTCTTACGCGGTCTGCTTCACTAGTGATGTTCGGCAGAACAATCGTTTCCATGAAGCGCTTGATGAATGTCGATTTCCCCGTGCGAACCGCGCCGACGACGCCAAGATAAATGTCTCCGCCGGTACGCTCGGCAATGTCCTTGAAAATATCCACTTTTTCCAAAAGAGATCCCCTCCTCATATTACTCCGAAGAAAAAATGCCTGAAGAGCATCGACTTCGCGTTCCGCCGGCAAACTGACCCTTGCAGGACAACCACCGGACTAAGCTTTGCCCGCCCGAAGCCTAGCTTACTTGCCTGAGGCGAAGCAAGGTTGCCCCGCGCTAAACTCCGAATGCTCGGACATGCATTTGGACTAGTATCATCATATGTATCCGTAACGGATTTATGACCAGCGTCCGCGCATTTTTGCATCTGAAATTTCGTATACCCCATCTGGCTCGCCACTGCGTCAAGACACCCGGAAGTCTTCTCATCAAGTCTATGAGGGCGGCCTGCGGCCTAGAACTACTATCCGTTCTGAGACTCTCCATAGCAAAATAACCCCACAAAGTGGGGCTTTAGCTTCGATGATGACTCAGGTAGTATTGTTATTCCTGCGGAGCCTGCGGGACCGGACGGCCGTCAACCCACAGATAAGGGATTGACTTGACGGGAACATAATAAGAAGCCTGCTCCAGCTCCAGACGCAGGTCACGCTCTGCCGCAGGTGCACTGCCGTTCTTATCGATGGCCGAGGAGATATCCCCGCTGTAATCCACATAGACCGTCCCGCTGCTATCCATTAGGAATTCTAGCGGCTGGCCCGAATATACGCTGCTAAGCTTGATTGTCCCGGTCCCTGCCCTTTTGGCGTCAATGGACACAAGGCCCGGATACAGCTCCTCTCCTGCCGGAAGCTTCCCGCCGTGCGCAGACTTATAGAGGTTCACCTTACGCTGGATATCGTTAACCTTCTGCACGGTCACCAGGTCCATCAGTTTGACCTGAGGGTCTGTCTCCTCATCCAGCACCAGAAAATGGGCACTCCCGCCCTTCTCGAACGCTGCCGCCGGGATCTCATCCAGGTACCCTTCCTGCTGCAGCTTATTCAGGTCAATTACGAATTTCTCGTATCTGGGCGTGGCCTGATCGCTGGTCAAGATCGGCAGCAGCCCTTTCTGCTCCTGATAATCATCGACCGCCGCCTGCACCCGCTTCACACTCTCCCTGTAACTGCTGCCGGGCTGCTGCTGCTCCCGGGGATACATGCAGCCGCTTAGAGACAAGAGCAGCAGGGCAAGCAAAGGCAGCAGAATAGCAGACCTATTCCGCCTCTGACGGAGCTTCACCAGATGCATGGAGTCCATCTGCAGGTCTTCTCTCTGTTCACTCAGAGTTGCATATACGCCGGGAATAACCTTCACCATAAGTCCTCCGTTTCGCCACGGCGCGCCGCTTCCAGTCTGCGGCGTACAGCCGCCTTCAGCGGGTCCTCGGGAATATGCACATGGACATCGCCCCATACAGCGGCCTGACAGGCCAGGCGGACGCCTTCATCCAGCAGGCTGCCAAGCTTGCGCTTCTCCGCCTCAGCAGGAGGTCTGAGTGCCCCGGCTTCCGCATGCTCTACGGACACTTTGCACATCATGCATCCCGCCTTCCCCCCGCAGCGGGTAGGCAGGACAATTCCGGCTTTGCGCACAGCTTCCAGCAGCGATATCCCGTGCTTGACAGAAGCAGTGCGGTGTTCCGGAAGAAAAGTGACCGTTATTTGTGATTTCGCATTCATCTTACAGCCTCCTTCCCTGCGTTCAGGTTATATACGCATAGATTCAGTGATCCCCAGCAGCTCGTCCAGCCTTGGCTGCAGGCCAGCAGCTTTCAGATGATTCTCCTCAACGAGTTGCTCCAAAAGCGGCAAATGACCGGCTATATCACGCTTAATCAGCTCCGCAATAGCCCGGCAGCGTTCTTCCCTGCCGCGCAGCAGATTGAAGATAAGCTCATGGACAAGCGGCATCAGGGCCAGCCGTCCACTCCTTTCGAACGCATATTTCGGAGCATAGGGCTGCAGCTTGCTGATATCCACTGAATATTGCCCGGAGCCGCCGCCGCCGATCCTGAATCCCCCCACCAGCTCAACCTTCACCTCCCCGATGAAGTAGAGCCCGCGCAGAGAGTAACAGCCTCCGCTATAATCCTCTTCCGGCGCGCAGACCGTGTATCTCAGCAGTGCCTGATGAAGCTGTGCGGTATCCTCCAGATCACAGTAGAGGTCAATATCGCGCGGAGCAGCACTCAGCTGAACCCCGTGCAGCAGCAGACCGCAGCTTCCCCCCAGCAGCCACACCGGCGGCTTACCCGGCCCGATACCATCCAGCTCCTCCGCAATGCTGCCCAGTGCCGTCTCCAGCACATAGGGAATTCCTGAACCAGCCATCAATCTACACACGCCCCATTCCTGTA
The DNA here is from genome assembly GCF_038002225.1 of Paenibacillus sp. FSL R7-0204. Taxonomy (NCBI): domain Bacteria; kingdom Bacillati; phylum Bacillota; class Bacilli; order Caryophanales; family Paenibacillaceae; genus Paenibacillus; species Paenibacillus sp. FSL R7-0204. The sequence goes on along the minus strand of NZ_JBBOCA010000001.1, from coordinate 2,952,979 downwards.
AAAATCAACTAACGATTCTGTCAGAAATACGTCTGCCTGAGTATAATGTAAATGCTTACATAATTGAAGCAGCCCCGCCCAAAACTCCGATCAGCAGGATGACAAAAGCAATGACCGATAAAACTGCTCTAAGCAGGCCCTTCGTCTTACTGCGTGCAAAAGTAATCAGAAAAACGGATAAGCCCATAATCAGTACCGCAATCAGAGACAGCCACATTTTTGTCATCGGGTCCATAGGTCATGCGCCTCCATTTCACTTTTTCCGGATTGCGACTATTATAGCGTGAAATGCGCCATTTTTTAAGTATTAAATTACAGATTAGCCCCTTCGTATGGTAAAAAAAGGCATAAATCGCGGAATCTGCTTACCTTCCGGAGTTATGCCCAGTCTGAAAAGGAGCCATCCCGGCAGGAATGGCTTTACTTCACGGATATGCTATTTTTTCAGCATCATTTTCATTAAAGACTCCATCGTACCGGAACCGGCGCCGCCTTTTTTAACAGCATTGACGATCTCCTGCACGGTAGCCTCGCTGACCGGCACTTTAGCCATAGCTGATACCTGCTTAATTAACTGGCGGAGCTGGGCTTCATTCTGTGTGGTGCCCGGCTTAACCGTACCGGCCAGCTTTTTGATGGCACCTTCCGAAATGTTTTTGCCCGTCTTCTTGTTGATGGCGTTCAAAGCATCCTTGGAAAAATCTCTGCTCACTGTTCATCCCTCCTCCGTCAATCCCCATTAACAACATATGAGATATTCCGGCAAAAGGTGAACGTGATCAGGAATGCCACTGCTCCCAGGTCTCCTGGGAAATGGCCTCCATCTCCGTCTTGCGGTCACGGCCCATCAGAGCTTCCACAGCATTACGCGGTGTTCTGCCCTTGAACAGCACATGATAAATTTGGTCGGTAATCGGCATCTGTACGCCCAGCTTCAGCGAGATCGCATATGCAACCTCCGTCGTCCGGATGCCTTCGACAACCATGCCCATCGAGTCCAGCACCTCATTCAGCGGCTGGCCCTGGCCCAGCATGGAGCCTGCGCGCCAGTTCCGGCTGTGCTGGCTCGTTGCCGTTACGACCAGGTCACCGAGTCCGGCAAGGCCGGAGAAGGTTAAGGGATTCGCTCCCATCTCCACACCGACCCGGGAGATCTCGGCCAGGCCGCGGGTAAGCAGCGCCGCCTTCGCGTTGTCCCCGAAGCCTAGTCCGTCGGACAGCCCTGCACCCAGCGCGATAATATTCTTCAGTGCACCAGCCAGCTCTACCCCTAGCTGATCCCTGTTGGTGTACACGCGGAAGTCATTGTTAATGAACAGTCCCTGCGCTGCTTTGGCACGGCTCTCATCCGGCGAAGCCACTACGACCGTGGTCGGACAGAGGCGTACCACTTCTTCAGCGTGGCTCGGCCCGGAGAGCACCACAATATCGCCCTCACCGCAGCCCAGCTCTTCCGAGATCACTGTGGACATCCGCTTCATCGTCTCGGTCTCGAATCCCTTCGTGGCGTGAATACAGAGCATATCGTCCTTCCAGAATGGCTTAAGGCTGTGCGCCACCTGGCGCATTCCGGAAGAAGGCGCCACAATAACTACCGCCTTCGAACCGGAGACGGCAGTCTCCATGTCCGTGGTGGCAATAATATTCCCGGGGAGCTTGATCCCCGGCAGGAAATGATGATTCGTATGTGCTTCGTTAATCTCGGCAGCCTGCTCAGGCTTTCGCGTCCACAGATAAACCTCCGAGTGGTTAGCCGCCAGCACAGTAGCCAGCGCAGTTCCCCAACTGCCCGCGACCAGCACGGTTACTTTATCAGACAACGCGATTCCCCTCCTTGGCTTTGGAGCCGATTTTGTTCTCACGGCCCTGCGAGATCTTCACGATATTGCTGCGGTGACGCCAGAAGGCGAACACTACAATAATCAGACTTCCCCATAGCTCCGGGGTTGTATGCTCCGTGAACAATAGGAATACTGGAGTAAGCGCCACAAAAATCAGCGAGCCCAGCGAGACATACCGTGTAAGTACAATAGCGAGAATAGCAATCACACCGGCAACCAGTGCAGGCCAGAATACCAGCGTAGCCATCACGCCAATCGTCGTTGCAATCCCTTTCCCCCCGCGAAAGTGAAAATAGACCGGCCAGTTATGCCCGATGATGGCAGCGAGCCCGCAGACCACTGCAACCCAGCTTCCCCATCCCCCGGCCCATGTGCCAAGCCAGACTGCGGCAATTCCCTTCAGTACGTCCAGAAACAGCACCAGTATGGCCGGTCCCTTCCCCATCACACGCAGTGTATTGGTCGCCCCCGCATTGCCGCTTCCATATTGGCGGATATCAATCCCCTTAAGCAGCCGGGCGAGCAGTACACTGAAGCTGATGGAGCCAAGCAGATAGCTTATAACGATAACCAGAAGTTCAAACGCCACTACTCTTCTCCCCTAACCTTCGTTCTCGGATTTGCGCCGCGTAAAGAGGCGGATCGGTGTACCCTCGAAATTGAACGCTGCGCGGATCTTGTTCTCCAGATAACGCTCATAGGAGAAGTGCATCAGCGAAGGATCATTGACGAATACCACGATGGTCGGCGGCTTTACAGCAACCTGGGTTACATAGTTAATGCGCAGGCGGCGGCCTTTGTCCGTAGGCGGAGGATTGATCGCTACGGCATCCGACACCACATCATTCACCAGATGGGTAGTTATCCGCAGGGCGTGCTGTTGGGCCACATGCTGTACGACAGGCAGCAGCTTCTGCAGACGCTGTTTGGTAAGTGCAGACAGGAATACCACCGGAGCATAGCTCATGAACAGGAAGTGATCGCGGATGGTGCGTTCGAAATTCTGCATCGTTTTATCGTCTTTCTCAATGGCATCCCATTTGTTGACGACAAAGACCGAAGCCTTACCTGCATCATGGGCATACCCGGCAATGTGCTTGTCCTGGTCGATGATACCTTCTTCGCCGTTGATTACAACGAGTACAACATCAGCGCGCTCAATCGCCTTCATCGCTCTCATGACACTGTATTTTTCCGTGTTCTCATAGACCTTGCCGCGTTTGCGCATGCCCGCTGTATCGATCAGCACATAACGCTGGCCATCCCGTTCGAACGGCGTATCAATCGCATCGCGTGTAGTCCCTGCAACATCACTGACAATAACGCGTTCTTCACCCAGAATCGCATTGACCAGTGAAGATTTACCCACATTCGGACGTCCGATCAAGGCCACACGGATGACATCTTCATCATATTCCTCATCTACCTTATCGGGCAGACGTTCAACAACCGCATCCAGCAGATCGCCGATTCCGGTTCCGTGGCTTCCTGAAATGCCGATCGGATCACCAATTCCAAGGGTGTAAAATTCATAAATATCTTCGGTGCGCTTCATGTTATCCACTTTATTGATAGCCAGAACAATCGGCTTGCCGGAACGGAACAGAATCTGCGCCACTTCCTCATCCGAACTCGTGAGACCGCTCTTCGCCTCACACATGAAGACGATCACATCTGCTTCCTCAATCGCCAGCTCCGCCTGAACACGGATGGATTTCAGAATAGCGTCTTCTCCGTCAATCTCAATCCCGCCAGTATCAATGACACTGAAGGATTTGCCGTTCCAGTCGGAGACTCCATATATCCGGTCACGTGTAATCCCCGGTTTATCTTCTACGATGGCCAGTCTATCGCCAATCAGCCGGTTAAAGATCGTCGACTTTCCGACGTTAGGCCTGCCGACAATGGCCACTACGGGTCTTGCCATATTCATTCCTCCTGTCTTCCTTACGTTACTCATCATAGCAAAAAACATTCCAATTGGCTAACCGTCTTACCGATGTATTGCCGCTATCCTGTATGCCCCGGAAAAGACAATCGGCGAACCCTCTGATCGAGGGCTCGCCGATTACTTTACCCGTTATGATGAGATAACAAAGGGATTAGTTGTTACCCTTGAATTTGTCCAGCTTGTCGCCGAAACGTTCAGCAAGTGTGAAGCTGAGGCCTTCGTTGCTGAGCGATACGTTAGGATTGTTCAGCACTTCTTTAGGCGCTCTGTCTCTGCTGTTGCTGCGTTCTGGTCTGGCCGAAGGAGCCGGAGCTTCTTCAGTTTCCTTGATGCTCAGGCTGACGCGCTTCTCGGATGGGTTGAAGTCAAGCACTTTCACTTGTACTTCCTGTCCTTCCTTGAGCACTTCATGCGGAGTACCAATGTGCTTGTGGGAGATCTGGGAGATATGCACAAGGCCTTCAACGCCTGGCAGCAGTTCAACGAATGCGCCGAAGTTTACAAGGCGCTTAACTTCGCCTGTAACCACATCGCCGATGTTGATCTGGCCAGCTGCGGAATCCCAAGGACCCGGAGCAGCTGCTTTGATGCTGAGGCTGATTTTGCCCTTCTCAGGATCAACCTTAAGTACTTTAACACGAACCTTGTCGCCTTCGGATACTACATCAGATGGCTTCTCTACGTGGTTCCAAGCGATCTCAGATACGTGAACCAGTCCGTCTACGCCGCCAACATCAACGAATGCGCCGAATTGAGTCAGACGTTGAACAGTACCTTCGATGATTTGACCTTCGGATAGCTCAGCCATAATCTTCTGCTTGTTAGCTTCGAATTCTTCCTCCAGAACTTCTTTGGCGGAGAGAATAACCTTGCTGTTCTCACGGTCAAGTTCTTTCACTTTGACACGCAGTGTGCGGCCCTTGTAGTCGCTGAAATCTTCAACGAAGTGACGCTCAACCATGGAAGCCGGGATGAAGCCGCGTGCGCCAACATCAGCCACAAGGCCGCCTTTGACAACATCAGCTACAGTAACTTCGAAGGATTCCTGGGAAGCGAAATACTTCTCCAGATCTTCCCATGATTTCTCGCTGTCGATGGCACGCTTGGACAGCACCAGGCTCTCCTTGTTGTCGTTGATGCTGACAACCTTGCATTCCACTTCCTGGCCAACTTCTACTGCTGCTGCAGCATTGTCCAGCTGAACGGAAGACAATTCGCGAATAGGAATAACGCCGTCGTATTTATATCCAATGCTTACATAAGCTTGGTTATCTTCGATTTTGACGATTGTTCCTTTCACGGTATCGCCTTTTTTCAGAGAAATGATTTCCAGACCTTCCTGGCTTGTCACTTCTTCTTCATTGCTGGCAACAACTTCTGCAGATTCGGTTACAGCGGATTCCACAGCTTCTGCCCCTTCTACGGTCTCGTTATTCTCAACGTTATCCGCAGCTTCTTGATTCTTGATTTCTTCAGACATGTGATTACCCTCCTCGATTCAAAACCCCATTTATTTAAACCCGCGTAGAGCAGAGTTCAAAACAATCATTGCTTCGTTAAACCATTTCACTTTGCTGATTAGTATGTTCCAAAAAATAGCGGTTATGCTGTAATTTATAAGCTATTCACGGAAGCAGGAGATTTGACTCCCGGACTTACCGCGAACTGGGCTTACCGGTACTGATCATTTCATGGATGCGTCCCATAATAACATCGGTTACAGCTTCCAGAGAATCACTTCCCGCACCTTCGAATGCGCTGAGGTCTATGGGTGCCCCATATACAACAGTCATCCGGCGGAACGGCTTGTAGGACCCGATAATAGCTGCCGGTACAACGGCTGCGCCGCTGCGGAGCGCGAAGCTTGCCGCACCCTTCTTGGCTGAACCGGAATCGGAGTTCCGCGTTCCTTCCGGGAAGATGCCCATCACATGTCCGCTGCGAAGCGTATTGAGGGACGTCTTAATGGATTCTTTGCTTACGCCGCCACGCTTGACAGGAAATGCGCCCAATTGCTTAATGAGCCAGCCCAGCACCGGAACATTGAATAATTCCGCCTTGGCCATATATCTTACCTGTCGCTTCAGCTTAATGCCGATCGTCATAGGATCAAGCAGACTGATGTGATTCGCGCAGAGCAGGACTCCACCCTCCTTCGGCACATTCTCTCTTCCCACAATCTTGAGCGGGAACAGTATGGCATAAATCACACGAAGCAAGGCCACGCAAAATGCATAAATCATAGATGATTTCTCTCCCCGTTAACATAGGTTCTGCAGTGGGAGACGATGGCTTCCACGGCCTGAAGGATATCCATATGCGTCGTATCGAGTAGAATTGCATCCTCGGCACGGCGCAGCGGTGAAATCTCCCGGCCTTCATCAAGCCGGTCCCGCGCTGCAATATCATGTTCAAGCTGCTGGAGAGTCACTGTTTCCGTATCCTTCAGTTCCTTGTAACGACGGAGAGCACGCTCCTCCACACTTGCCGTCATGAAAATCTTCACTTCGGCATCCGGCAGTACGGTTGTACCGATATCCCGGCCATCCATTACGACTCCCTTACGGAGCGCCATTTGACGCTGCAAGTGACTCAATCTGGATCTAACACCCTCAATCTTCGAATACTGCGACACCTGGCCGCTGACCTGAAGACTGCGGATATGCGGGGTCATGTCTTCCCCGTTAATCAGCACTTTCTGCACATCTTTCTCCGGCAGAAGCTCAATCGCCATATTCTGGACCTTACGGTCCACCAGCTCATGATCCTCTGCAGCTATGCCTGCACGAAGCATATACCAGGTGATTGCCCGGTACATGGCACCCGTGTCCACATAGATGTAAGACAGCTCCCGTGCTACCAATCGGGCTACAGTGCTCTTGCCTGCCCCGGCAGGTCCGTCGATGGCGACGTTAATTCGGTCGTTAGTATGTGTATCCTGCCTGTCCAACGGGGCATTCCTCCTCAAACACTCTTCCGCAGAAATACGCCTATTGACATATCTCTCTAGGAACTTGCTGATATTCTCAAGAAAAAAGCAGGCATTGCCTGCGACTTATAAAATTATACCACAGTTTGAACCCCAGTGCAAAATGACATTGAGGTTTTTTAGGGAGAAAAAAGCTGATTTAGGGCCCTTTTGAAGATTCCTGCTCAAGGAATCAGCGGTTGCGGAAATCGAATTGGCGTTCAAAGCAGTACCGGATAATTTTTTGCCGCTCCGAATCGGAAATGGCCGAGAATTTAACCATGACCAGATTCCGCCCGGTCTCCAGCGGTTTGATCCGTACAATCTCGCCTTCGAAATTAACATGCTCTGTGCTTCCGTTGCGGTAGGAGACGAGCAGCCAGCAGGCCAGCTTGTCGGCCACCTCTAATGTAATTTTGGCATCGCTTAAGAATGACGTTCCGCCGCCGCCGATATCCTCGGTGCGCACCAGAAACCGGCTGCCCAAGGCATCCTTAACGGCCAGCTCCAGCTCGGCATTGACGCGGAAGAAGCTGCGGCGCTGAATTTTGAAGATGGATTCTGCCTCAGGCTTGCGCAGCCGGACCATCCGGATGACATCTTCCTTGAAGCCGAGCACATGAGTATTGAAGTAATTCTTGATACCGCCCTCTGTGAGAAAATAGACCGACAGCTCGTCACCGACGAACAGCTTCTTAAGCCGGCCGTTGCTCTCCTGCATGGGGATTTCTATCAGGATGCTCTCGTCCTCCATATCAGCAATCCTTGCCCGGTACTGGATCTCAGACTCTGCCGCATCGCTGGTTGCTACCTGGAGGTATAGATATTCATTGATTTTGGGATACAAACATGTCACCGCCGCTTGAGTTAGTAATAAATGCTAAACCGATTATAGCACGCCCCTTCATAGCCGGTCAGAATTATTATTAGGCGTTGAATTTCCTGAATAACAAAAAAAGACGCCCTCCGTTTCCGGAAATGCGTCTTTTCTATTATAACCAGGCTTATCCGTCCCACTTGGGAAGTCAAGCTATTTGTCCTGTGCACCTGAGGAGGTGCGGATCTGTTCCACCGCTTCCTCATTGCCGTCAGCGGCATTCAGATAAATTCTGAACTGTGAGCCGTTGATTTTACCGCCGAATTCATAGGTCAGCAGCTCCACCGCATCCTCATTCTCGATCCAGGCCAGCCGGTTATACAGCTCCTTGAACTCCGGGTTAAGCATCGCTCTGGCTTCAGCCAGGGACAGCTTCGGCTTCGGCAGCACGCGCTTCTCCTTATGCTCATTCACATAGTCGCTTGCCTGAAACCCTACCGCTTCCCCCGTATCCAGCCCGACACGAACCGTCATTTTCTCGGGATAGATGAGCACGCCGTCCTGGCTGCTGACGAACGTCAGATTACCCAGATTATCATACCGGTCCGCACTGACTGCGGTCATGCCGTGATATCCCTTCTTCTCCAGGAACTTACCCGCCTTCTCCACAGCTTGTTTCATGGATACTTTGGCCGGTCCAACCCCGCGGTTATCATTGTAAGAGATCAGCAGTCCGCCTTCCGCCGTGAAGTCCATCGAGACCGGCTCTTTATGCTCTGCGGAAGTCACAGTAGCTGTATAAGAGGCCCACTCGGTTCCCTTCCCGTTCTCCTGAATCTTCACCTGTGCCTTACCGCCCAGCTCGGCGAACTTCATCGCCTTGCCCTTGATCTGCTCAGCGGTAACCGGCTTGCCGCCCAGCTTTTTCACCGACCGCTTATCATAGATGCTTGCTACTGAAGGGCCGTAGTCCAGCTCCGGGTATGCCGCTACGCGTTTATCCACGGTTTTGAACCCGTCGATAATCGTGTTGTCTTCGGCCTTCTGCTCTGTAGCCAGTGCAGTCTCTACATCCATCCAGCGCAGCTTTTTGCCGATGACCTTGTCCTGAACCTTCTGCAGGTCCCTGGAGATTTCAGACGAATTCTGGTAGAGCGTCTTCAGATTCGCCATCTCCCCCTCAGTCAGCGGCTTCTTGGTGAAGTCACGCACCGCAGCCTTGTAGGAGAAGTTAGCGATTTTGGAGAGGAACTCCTCCGTCTCACTGAACGGCAGCAGCGTCAACGGCAGCTGGTTAATCTCGTTCTGCGCCTCGCTGGTAATCCGCCATACATTGACCAGTCCCTTGCGGTGCATTCCGTTAGAGGTTGTGTTCACCGCAAGCGTATTGCCCAGCTCACCGTGTAGCCGCTCCACATGGAAGGAGAGATCATGGAATGCGCGCTGATACTGATTCTCCGCCTTGATCAGAATCGAATTCTTCTCCTGATTCTCCTGATACCCCCAGACGAGCGCTCCAAGCAGCAAGAGTGCGGTAAGCGGGAACATTATGGCACTTAATCTTTTGTACATAGGTCCGCATAGCTCCTTTCAGTAGCTTATTGCCGTTAGTTTGACAATAACTGAGAAGTCTTATGCACTGTTTCAAGAATCCGGTCTTCAGGCCCGTTCTTCAATCTCAAAGCCGCTTACACAGCTGCACAGACATTGCTTGAAGCCGGTCTGGACAACCCCCTGCTCCTTGTTCCCTCTTAATATGTAGGTTTCACCGCACTGCTTGCAGACAATCCGAACTTTTACTCGCAAAAAAAGACACCTCTCTCTCCTTTCTGGAATTCCTTGCCTTAAGGAACTGCCCTGTAGGATTAAGTGTGTCCATCTCGTTTATAGGTTAACCTCTTCCTCACGCTTCAAAAAGCGAAACGGGGAACGGCTGTTGGCCCGCGCTACCTTCCCCATGCCTCTATACCATAAAACTGCCATCAGGGGCACGATAAACCAGATCCAGTAGTTAGCTGTCGTGGCGATCAGAAAATCATAAATTCCATGCCACAGCCAGGGCAGGAGCAATGAAATCAGCAGAATCTTCCGGGTCTTGACCCCGCCGGAGAACTTGGCTCTGCCCATATGGTAGCCCATAATTACGCCGAACATGGCATGTCCGGAGACTGGAAGCAGCGCCCTTAGAATCATGGTGCCGAATGAAGCATTGCTGTACCACGCATACATTACATTCTCTATTGTTGCGAAGCCGAGCGAAATCGCTACGGCGTATAGTATTCCATCATAGGGCTCGTCAAATTCGGTATGATTGTAAATCATATGGTACAGCACAAACCACTTCAGGGCCTCTTCCACCCCGGCTGAGATCAGAAAGGAATCCACATAAGGACCACCGCCCAGCCCCAGCACAAGCCCCCTCTGGATAATCATCACCGGCAGCACGATCAACAGGCCCAGCAGGAACACCTTAAGCACCATATGGAGCGGTTCCTGATCATACTTGTCTTTCAGATAGAAAAAAGTCAGCAGCGCAAGTCCCGGTGCAACTGCTGACGAAATGACCGATAACAAAAGCACCGAATAGCCTCCCTTGCGCTAAAACCTAATTCCTGCTGAAGATGTTATGGCAGGACCCGTACCTTACCATATTCTCTTATTCCTGGCGTTTAAAATGATTGCACAGCGTCTGAATCGCATTCTCCGCCATAACGGTCTTGCCGTATTCAGCCAGAACAGCCTGAGTGACCGGAGAGGAATCTCCGAATTCAGCGAGCACACCTACCAGCCCTGACAGTGCAGCCTCTTCAAACTCCTTCGGATCGAAGTAGAGGTACCATTTATCATTATAAGAATACAGTTGTCCTTGAGAAGTAATATTGCCGATGAGCACATGAGCCGCTTCTACCAGAACCTCGAAATCGCGGAACGCATATACAATGGAGTCGCTTTGTTCAAGAGTAACTTCCATTTCGTAAATCTCTTCAGGCAATTCATCTTCCCCGGCCCCACCGTACTGATGGTGATCATATTTCCCCCGGGTCACAATAACGACCATGCCTTGCGCGGGCAATGCGAACACTTCCACGGCAAGCGGACCCGTAGCGTCAAAACCAAGCTCGCTGTACGCCTGATCCATCATTTCCGTAAAAAGGTCGTGCACCTTGGGAACCTCCTGCCACATATCTTCCTTCTGGATGCCCCGCTCGCTCAGGTCGTCAAAAGTGAGGAAAATCCGTATCTTATCTTGACTTAATCGCTCTATTCTCATGACAGGATCCTCCTTTTGCAAGCTCATTTAATATTAATGTATGATGAGTCCCGAGTAATGAGCCAAAAATGGTTACTATATGTGTATGTTATCATTTTGAAGCTACAAATGCACGTAAATAAATATAGATTCAGCCCATTTTGCTGCCCATTATATGTAAAGCCATATTAAAAAAGAATCACTTCAGCGATGCCGGCATCGCCAAAATGATTCTGCAGCGGTTAAATCCGGTTACAAACCCGGTATGGCAGTATGAGTATCTTTGAGAATCTGCTCAACTTCATGTTTCACGTCAGGGTTGCTGCGGATGAAATCCTTCAGCATGTTCAGATTTGATTCTTTGGACTTTAACGGGGAGTCCTCTTTATGATCGCCACCGCCGGATACATGAGAGCCTGAATGTTCGTGGCTGCTGCCCGCTGCCGTGCTGCCGAAGCCGGTCATGGCCATCCCCATAATTTTGTCCTTGGCCTTGTCACCCGCATTGTAGGAAGAACCATTCGAGTGCAGTAAGGCAGACATCATGGCGCTGCGTTTTTTGGACATAATCATACTGGCGGCTGCACCAATCAGCACCCCGCACAGAAATGACGAAGTATTCATATCTCCAACCTCCTTGTATGGTAAAATCATGCTTAGTGTTCGCGGAAAGGTAGCCGCTCATACAGCCAAACAACAAGAAAGCGAGATGAAAAAAGTGGGTAAAACAACAATAACGCTGCTCCTGGCGGCTTGTCTGCTGTCAGCTTGCAGCAACAGCGGGAATAAAGGCAGTCAGGCAGCGGAGAAGACGCCGCAGCCTGCGGCAGCAACAGCCGCATCTCCTTCACCTGAGGTAACAGCATCAGCTGCACCTGAGGCAACTGCATCGCCCTTGGCCACGCCTGCGGCAGCCAGCGATGCGCAGGTGCCGCTGCTGTACCATATGAACAAGAATTATGATATTGTCCCGAACGATCCGGCAACGAACAAGAAGGTAGTCCTGCTGACCTTCGACGACGGGCCCAAGGAAGCGGAATTAATCAATCCGCTGATGGATACGCTGGACAAGCACAAGGCCAAGGCGATCTTCTTCGTCAACGGCTACCGTGTGAAGGAGCATCCCGAGCTGCTGGAGCTGATCCACAAACGGGGCGGCGTGCTCGGCAATCATAGCTGGGATCACATTGTACTGAAGGATAAGCCGGAAGCCGAAGTGAAGAAGCAGATTGAAGATGTTCAGAATATCGTCAAGGAAATTACGGGTGAGACCCCTCACTTCTTCCGTCCGCCGCATGGCGCAGGCGGTGACGTAGGCAAAAAAATCGCCGCGGCAAACGGTATGCTCTACATGACCTGGTCCAATGGCTCCCTCGACTGGGAGATGAAGGCCAAGGATACGGATAAGACCAGCAAGCTGATCAGCAATGTCACCGGTCAGCTGCATTCCGGGAGCAATATTCTGATGCATGAGCTGCCTTGGACGGTAGAGGCGCTTGACACTCTGCTCACTACGCTTGAGGGCAAGGGCTACAGCTTTGTAGACCCGCGCAGCATTGAGCTGAAGATGCGCTAAGCACTGAATTCGTCCGCAGACAAACAAAACAACGGCTGTCCCGCAAATGTGGGCAGCCGCTTTTTGTTGTGTTAAGTATCTATCCTAATTCTCTAAGAACCGGAATGCTGCCGTCCGCAGCGCAGGGTCAGCACATGCATCTCGGCCGGACTGCGCCAGCGCAGCGGCAGATGCGCCGTACCGAACCCCCGGCTGATCAGCATCTTCAGCGGCGGGAGAGCCGTATTATAGCTCCGGGGGATCTCATACATCCCCGCATTATACCTGCGGTAGAACTCATCGGTATGCCGGTTCCCGATCAAGGGCAGCACAACCTGGCCGCCATGGGTATGCCCGGCCAGAATCAGGTCAGCCGGGACCTGCTGCTGCCGGGACAGCCAGAGCGGATCATGAACGAGGATGATCCGGAAGGCTTCCGCATCCGCTTCAGCCACGGCAGGCAGAGGCCCATAGGCCTTCTTGCCGCCTTGCCGCGGGAAATCCACCCCGGTCAGAATTAACTGCGCACCGTCCCGCTCAATGACACAGTTCTCATCCACCAGTAGCCTGGCTCCGCTTCCCCGGATGATATTATCCACCAGCGTAATATTCGCCCGGTAATCATGATTCCCATGAACGGCATACACAGGCGCAATCGAGGCTGCCAGAGTCATATTTTCCAGCAGGCGTTCTATGGAAGCGCCCTTCTCCGTCATATCACCGCCCAGGAAGACAGCGTCCACCTTCCCCCGCAGCGGCGTCAGCATCTCCTCCGGCAGACGGCGGCGGTGAATATCCGTAATGAGCAGTATCCGGTAGCCTTCGAACACGGCAGGAAGCCGCTCCAGTACAATATCCTGATTATTCAACCGTTTCTTGAAGGCAGCAGCAACCATCAGGAGACCCATGACCCCTGCTCCCCCAAGACACACCCCAAATAGAATCAGGAGCACCGCAGTCAACCCCATAGGCTGCCCAGATCCGGTGCCCCGTTAATTCCCCACCACAGGAGGAAGCCCAGCAGCATCAGAAATAAAACAATCAGCGAATTGATGAACATTTTGCTGAACCGGATTCGTTCTGACGGATAACTGTCTGCACGCGACGGTGTCTGCTCCCCTTCCTGCTGTGCCGCCTCACGTTCCGGCCTCGCGGCGGCCCTGCGCCCAGATAAGCGTTCCTTTCTGGACAGGGTCCCTGCCACCGGCACCTGACTTCCTGTACGCTCTTCTGCTGCCCCGGAAGCCGGCTGACGCTTGCCTGCTCTGGCCGGAGGCTGTTGTTCTCTCTTCTGCTGTTTCTGGCGGGACCTTACCCGGCTTAATTGTTCTGTCATGATACCCTCCTGTAACGAATAACCATACCGGAGAACAAATCTATAAGGAAATGGCACAATATAGGTGCCCACAGACTGCCCGAATGGATGTAGATAAGCCCAAGACCATAGCTGCTGAGGAAGACCCAGCCCGTTGGAATCCAGTGCCGCAGATAACGGACATGAATAACGGCAAACAGTATACTCGTCCAGTACGGTCCAAGAGAATGCTGGATCGCTCCGCGGAAGAGCAGCTCCTCACACACCGCAACCACCGCCGAAATAACCACAATATGCCACAGCGGCCGTTTGCCGAACAGCAGCTCGTTGATCCCCCCGTCATCCATGCTGTCTTCAGGAACAATATGGGTCAGCAGGAAGTCCACAGCGAGCATAATAACGGCTAGGCCAAGTCCCCAGTACACGAAATGTACACTATCCGGAAAATTTAATATGTGAATAGGATTTCTTTTCTGCAATAATATCCATATCAAACCGATAAATAAGGTAAGGCCCTGAGTAATATACAGATTAATGAGTAACAGCTTGTCTGTTAACTGCTGTGGATCGGCCTTTTTAATTTTGATATCACCCAATTTGAATTTTTTCATTATAACCTGCCTGTTCTATAAATGTTTTTACATAAGTTAATTTACCTATACGAAGGAGCACCTAATCATGAACAGCCGTACCTCCCGCACTCAAATGATGTACACACTAGGTTTTTTGTTTTTTCTAATATCCGCATTCGCTTCATTTTTCACGGGAGTCAAGGTTGGAGCTGACAAGACAGAGGCCAAGTATTCACAGCTGAAGGACCACCCAAGCGCCCAGGAATTCTCCGGCTCCTACCAGCAGCAGGATCTTGTCACCTTTTATCATAACGTATTTTTGCCCTACCGGGAATTCAAGCGCAATTGGAACCAGCAGCTGGACGGTCTTGCCCGCAGCACGGACGCTCGCCAGAACGCGGCAACGCTGAAGAATCTGAGTATTCTGGCGGACAAGCAGTATGATAAGGTTACTCAGGATTCGCTCTTTACTAATTCACCGATGCTCTATGAATCTCAGCTCAATATTCTTAAGAGTCTCACACTCTTCTCCCAAGCCTCCGGCAAGGTGACTGCGGGTGCTTCCGGCGCCGAAGCCGCCAAAGTGCTGAGAAGCGACAACTTCACAACCAGTGCCGTGAGATTCGGGCTGCTGGCCCAGAAGAACTTTTATGATTCCATGCTCAAATGGGGGTCGAAGACTCATTCGTCCATTCCGCAGCAGTCTGGTGAGCTGAAGACAATCTCTTTCATTCAGTGGAAAAAAATGCCGCTCTTGCTCAAGAATGCTTCCATCGCCGATATGATGCTGAACCGCGGCATCTATGTCGGATATGATCCGCAGGATATCACTGCCAAGATTGATGATATGATCTACTCCGGGACCGCCAGCTCGCTGAAGCTGAATAATATTCAGTCTTCCGTCACTCTGCTCATCTCCACCGGTGCGGTGCAGGAGCAGGACTTCATCAAGTGGCGGGAACAATATTACGGCAAGGAAATCATGCCGCAGCTCCCTTTCTTCTACGAGTAGGACCAGTTATTGCATCATAACGAAAATTACGGTCCACTTCAAGGCGGACCCGCTCAGAAGAATCCTATTGACACACTTGGCATCACCATGTTACATTATGACAAATTAATCAAGCAAAACCGATGATGGAACAAAGATTACTAGCAGTCTTCAGAGAGCCGGTGGGTGGTGAGAACCGGTGGCGGACATTAATCTTTAGCGCTCCTGAGATATTGTATTGAACACTAGAGTAGATACAATCGGATCACTCCGTTACCAGTGTGGCCTTTGCAGGCCAATGAGGCTGCTTCTTAACCGTCGCAGTGAATTAGGGTGGTACCACGACAACTCTCGTCCCTTACTACGGCAGTAGTATGGGGTTGGGAGTTTTTTTATTGCCATATTCCTATGAATCTGGTACCTCTGCATGCTGTTTCTTTTGCGCGGCAGCGCGTTACCCCGGTGTCAACGTGTTCATTATGCTCTTGTAAGTTCTGGTACTGCGGATTGCCTAACCCGGCGATCCTTGGCATATACAATAAGCTTTCCCATTTGAAGGAGGACAAGAGACCATGTTTAAAGTATTAGTATCGGACCCGATCAGCGATTTGGGCATTCAGCAATTGATGGACGCAAGCGATGTGACTGTAGACAAGAAAACAGGACTAAGTGAAGATGAGCTAGTTGCAATCATTGGCGAATATGACGGCTTACTCGTTCGCAGCCAGACTACCGTGACGGACAAAATTATCGCAGCCGGTACTAATCTCAAGGTTATCGGCCGGGCCGGAGTCGGCGTGGACAACATCAAGCTGGAGTCCGCCACGCAGCGCGGAGTAGTCGTTATCAACGCTCCGGACGGCAACACCATTACGACCTGTGAACATGCTTTTGCCATGATGATGGCCTTGGCCCGTCATATTCCTCAAGCCTATGCGAAGACAATTTCCGGCGTATGGGACAGAAAGACCTTCCTCGGCGTAGAGCTGCGCGGCAAGACACTGGGCGTACTCGGTATGGGCCGGATCGGCAGCGAGGTTGCCAAGCGCGCCAAAGCCTTCGGCATGAGCATCCTGGCCTATGACCCGTTCCTGACGGCTGACCGTGCAGAGAAAATGGAAGTGAAGCTGGCTTCGGTAGACGACATTGTGCGCGGTGCAGACTTCATCACTGTTCACACGCCACTTACCCCGGAGACCCGTCACATGATCTCCCGTCCGCAATTCGAAGTCATGAAAAAAGGCATGCGTATCATCAACTGTGCCCGCGGCGGTGTCATCGATGAAATGGCGCTCGTAGAAGCGATTGACAGCGGCATTGTAGCCGGTGCTGCGTTCGACGTCTTCGAGAAGGAGCCGCCTGAAGCAGACCATCCGTTCCTTACGCATCCGAAGATTATCGTGACTCCGCATCTGGGTGCTTCGACAATTGAAGCCCAGGAGAACGTGGCCATCGATGTATCGGAGCAGGTCCTCCATATCCTGCGCAACGAACCGTTCATCAACGCGGTGAACATTCCGCCGGTTGCACCTAGCGTAATGAACAAGCTGCAGCCGTACTTCACCCTCGGCGAGAAGCTGGGCAGCTTCGCTACTCAGATTACGGACGGGGCGATCCGCGAGATCCATGTGGAGTATGCCGGTGATCTCTCGGATGTGGATACCCAGCCGCTTACCCGCTATGTCGTTAAGGGCGTGCTCACCCGCCACTTCGCCGGAGATGTGAACATCGTCAACTCGATGCATCTGGCCAAGACCCGCGACGTGAACGTAGTGGTGACCAAAGCTTCCAAAACCAAAGGCTTCACCAACCTCATCACGGTAACACTCAAGGCTGAGCATGATGAAGAGCGTCTGGTTGCCGGTACCCTGCTGCAGGGCTACGGCGAACGTATCGTTAAGGTCAACAAGTTCCCGGTCGATATTGCTCCGGAAGGCCACCAGCTGGTCATCTCGCATAACGATAAGCCGGGTATCATCGGACTCGTCGGCACCCTGCTTGGCGAGAACGGCGTCAATATCGCATCCATGCAGGTTGGCCGCACTATCATCGGCGGAGCCGCCATTATGCTCCTGACCGTTGATAAGGGTGTGCCGAAGGAGGTCCTGGTGAAGCTGGCCGGACTGCCGGAGATCAACACCGCTGAGGAGATCATTCTGCTCTAATTCTTATTTCTTCACAATAAAACACTCTTCGGGAGTGCAGCCCCAGGCTGCGCACTTCCAAAGAGTGTTTTTTGCGTTTTACTATGAAATCCGGAATGCTGGCACCTGCCGGCCATCGATATCCGTAAAGCCATATTTCCGTGCCAGCTCTCCTACCTTCTGGGGAGTACCAGTCATGGAGATCACTTCAGGATCAGCAGCAAGCGCTGCAACCGCGCGGCCGACATATGCTGTCGATTCGGTAGTCTGCAGCTCCGTGACCTCCTGCCAGTGCTCTTCATCGGTATGGAAATCATCCAGAACCACTTCGGTCCGCATCCAGCCCGGAGAGAGTGGTATGACCGCGATGCCATCTACAGCCAGTTCAAGGGATAATCCGTAGGCCATGCGCACCAGCGCATTTTTGGACAGATCATAATAGAAGTTTCCGGTGTATTTATACTCATCCCAGAAGGTCGTATGAACGATTAATTTCCCTTTCCCCGCACCTTCGCTGCGCATCAGCGGAATTGCATAATAATTGGTCATCAGCTGTGCCCTTACACCTGAATTGAACATATTGTCCCAATGCTCCGTAGGCAGCTCCCAAAAAGGATTATTCCAGATCGGCAAATTGTTGCCTCCCCAGACATTGTTAATCAAGATATCCAGCCTGCCCTGCTCTGCGCTAATCTGCCGGATTGCAGCTTCTGTCTCGCTGTCATTGGTATGATCACAGCGGATCACGGCACCGTCCCCGCCTGAGCGGCGAATCTCAGCCAACACCCCTTCAAGCGTTCTCGCCTGTGCCTCCTGCGGTGTACCTGCATTCCTGCCTGTAATGTAGACATAAGCACCTGCCTTCGCCAGCTCCAGCGCTATGCCCCTGCCCGCTCCCCTGCTCCCTCCTGTTACCAATGCCACTTTCCCTTGCAGACTTGTCATTTGATCCGCTCCCTTTCATCTATCATGCCCGGATTAGAAGATCATTTGCGCTAATCCGTACTCTTGTCTAATATATACCTTATACATGACAACCATTGACATATATAAATAATACATCTAGGGAGGCAGCAGAATGAGAGCGGATCGTCTGATCACTATCGTTCAACTCTTACAGAGCCGCGGCAAAATCAGCTCCAAAGAACTGGCGCAAACGCTTGAGGTATCCGAACGTACAATCTTCCGGGATATGGAGGCACTTAGCTTCTCCGGCATCCCCGTGCTGGCGGAGCGCGGCCGGGAAGGCGGCTGGAAGCTGGCTGATGGCTACCGGAATTCCCTGAGCGGGATGAACACTAAGGAGATTGCCGCGCTGCTGGTGCCCGCTGATCCGGCGATCCTGCACGCTCTGGGCATTCAGGAGGAGTTCTCCTCGGCCGCCCGCAAGCTGCAGGCTGCCGCTACCAGGCAGCCCATCTCTCCTTTCAGCTTCCTCAGCGAGCGGATTCACATCGATGGAGCCGGATGGCATCCCTCCGGGGAGACCTATCCCTGCCTAGCCGCTCTGCAGGGAGCCTTATGGGAGAACCGCAAGGTGAGCATCACCTATCTGCGCGGAGAGGACGCTGCCGAGCGGCTGGTTGCACCGTTGGGGCTGGTAGTCAAGCGCGGTGTCTGGTACTTGGTCGCGGGGCATGACGGTGAGCTGCGGACCTACCGGGTCTCCAGAATCACTGAGGCCAAAGTCACAGATGAGTCTTTTGAGCAGCCGGAGGATTTCGTCCTGTCTGAGTACTGGGAAGCCTCCACCGCTGCGTTCAAGTCTGCCTTGCCCCGGTACCCCGCCAGCCTGCTTCTAAGAGAGAATACGATGAAGGAGCTGCAGAAGGACCGATACGTTGCCCTGTTGCACCAGGAGCCTTCTGAGGCCCCAGGCTGGATCAGAGCCAAGGCTGAATTCAACACGCCAGAGTCTGCATGCCGGATCATCCTTTCCCTGGGTCAGGGCATCAAGGTGACCGCACCGCTTGAGCTTGCGGATACAGTTGCTTCGGCTCTGCGTGAAGCGGCAGCATTATACGATTTTTAATAATAGACCAAATGCACTAGTATCCCCTATAATATTACAATACACATTATTATTTATAGGGGGAACTTTACATTATGGACTGGATGAACAAGCTGCCGTTGAAACAAAAAATCGTCACCGGATGTTACCTGGTTGCCGCGTTATTCGCTGTCCCTGTCTTAATCACGCTAATCCTGATGGACAGGCTGATCATCGGCATTATTCTTGTCGCCGTCCTGGCAGCACTGACTTACCCGCTTTCGCGCTTCATTGAGAGAACGCTTACATCTTCATTTGAGGATATCTCCAATGTGACGCACACGATTGCCAAAGGCGACTTCACCAGCCGTGCCGACGAGAATGGCTCCATGGGCGACATTAGCCGCTCCTTCAACACCATGATTGACAAGCTCAAAAAAATCCTCACCGATGCCTCACAGATTACCCGTCAGGTTATGGACGCCAGCCGAGGGATTGAAGACAAGAATCAGAACCTGAAGTTTGTAATGGCGCAGGTCGCCTCCTCCTCCAATGAACTGGCTCTCGGTGCTAACGAAATCTCGGTGGATATCGCTGATATGACCGAATCGATCAAGGATATCGAAATCAAAGTCTCCAATTATACGAATTCCACCAAGGAAATGAATAGAAGATCTGTACATACGCTGGAATTGGTAGAACAGGGACGGCAATCGGTGGATACCCAAGCCGAAGGCATGCGCAAGAACATCCAGGCTACCCAAAAAGTGGCGGATACGATCGAAGCCCTATCACAGAACGCTCGCGGCATTACGATGATAACCAAGACGATTACCGAAATTGCCGAACAGACCAATCTGCTGTCGCTCAATGCCTCTATTGAAGCTGCCCGCGCAGGCGAGCATGGCCGCGGGTTCGCAGTTGTTGCCCAAGAGGTCCGCAAGCTGGCCGAGGAATCCACCGCTTCCACCAAAGAGGTGTTCGGACTGGTCCGCAGCATTGAAGCGGATATCAGGCAGGCCATCGATAATATCGCCATTAACGAAGAGGTAGTTCAGGTACAGAATGAGATGATAACGGAAACGGCTAACATCTTTGCTCAAATTGTGCATAGTGTCCAATACATAACCGAGCAGATCGCTTCCTTCTCCGCAGAGAGTGACCTTATGCTGGAGAGTGCGCTCAAGATCTCCGGGGCGATCGAGAATATCTCAGCCATCACCCAGGAGACCGCCGCAGGGACCGAAGAGGTATCCGCCGCAATGAACGAACAGATTCACGCTCTGCAATCCGTGGCTGAGGAGACAGAGAAGATGACCTCCGCTGTCTTTAATCTGCAAAAAACAATTCATATTTTCAAATTCTAGCTTCGGCACAAAGAGACACGCCTGCGGAATTTTCTGCGGGTGGTGTCTCTTTTTCTCTGCCAAACTAAGATTGTTATGTAATATTCACAAATTGTTGAAATTGTGCATAAGGGTAAAAAACGTGCTTTGCACTTCTTTACTATAGTCGTTCTATTGTCATAGCTTATCTATAAGCCAACTTCTCACATGACCGCTACTTAAGTCCTATCATTGAATTTTGCAATGCTGTATATCTAGTGAATTCTTAACATTTTGCAGTAACTCAGGATTGTAATGAGTCTTTGTGCTTACTCCTCATAATAATAGCCCGAAATTTCCATTTGCATTTTAAGACTTTAGTCTTCCAGGGACAACCATTTTCAAAAGTTTGAAATTCCAAATATTCAGCCATTTTCACTCCTGAATATTCGCCAAATTCCGAGTTTCTTCTCACAGGGGTTATTGACAAAAGAGGAGCAAGGAATATATTGTAAAGGAAAATTCTCCACAGATTCATTTATAACCACATACCGGCAAAATTCTCCGAAAGGGAATGACGCAAAGCCATGGATCTACAGTCTCATTTCTGAAGTGGGATCATGACAGCCAGGTTGCTGAAATACTGTGAACGCCTTGAGTTTTCGCGTTTGATTATGGTGATTCGTGCAACAGACCTGTGCTCCAATGTTGAGTACAGGTTTTCTATTGCTGACTTATACAAATAACAACATGCGGGGTGGATGTTCTGAAGACAGTTGCAGATTATATGGCGGAAGCATTACACAATCTGGGAGTCACTCATTCTTTTGGAATCATAGGCAAATCTATTTGCCCCATCGCTTTGAAAATGGTTGACTACGGCATAGAGTTCATCCCCGGCCGGCACGAATCCAGCTCCGGCTTCGCCGCTGGCGGTTATGCTCTGAAGACCGGCAGTCTCGGGGTAGCCTTCGGCACCTCCGGTCCGGGCGGAACGAATCTGCTCACCGCAGCAGCGCATGCCAAGGCCAATAATCTTCCCGTCCTCTTCATCACCGGCCATCAGTCCATCAAGGAGCTGGGCATTCCCCAATGCCAGGATTCCACTTCTTATCTGGCTGATTTGGCGGATATGTTCCGGCCGGCCACCCTCTTCAGCAAGCTCGTTGAACGCGGCGATCACTTCAGCACGATTTTCAACCATGCCCTATCCATCGCCCTCGCTGACCGGAAAGGTCCGGTTCATCTCTGCATTCCGTTTGATGTGCAGACAGAGCGGCTCACGGAATGCCGGATCGTTCTGCCGGAACGCGAGGGACTAGTCAGCTATCAGAATTATGACCGGGTCATCTCAGAGATTAATCAATCCGCCAGCCCTCTAATCATTGCCGGTAAAGGCGTCAACCGCTCCGGGGCCCATCAGGAACTGGTGCAGCTGGCCGAAACCTTCAACATTCCTGTAGTCACCTCTCCAGGCGGCAAAGGCGCCATAGCTTATGATCATCCGCTCTATCACGGCCCTGTCGGTGTCGGCGGCTCCTCGCACGGCGATGAATTGCTGAACAACAGCGACCTGTTCATTGTTCTGGGCTCCCGTCTCAGCGATATGACCATCTGTAACCTGAAGCCGGAGAATCATCCGCAGCAGCTGATCCAGTTCGATGTAGATCCAACCTTTGTCGGCAAAATACTGTCCTCATCCACCATAGCTGTCGGCGGAGACTTAAGGGACAACCTGGCACTGTATCTTCAGAAGCTGGACCCCTCTACGGTCACCAAGCATGAAATTACAATTTCCAATGATTACAATGACGAGCTGCCCGTGCTGGCGGGACTATCTCTGGCTTCGGTAATGAGCACGATGAGCGAACTAATCCCCTACAACAGCAGCGTGTTCGTAGATGACGGCAGCCATGGGTTCAATGCGGTGAAATGGTTCAATGTCCGCAGGCCCGGCAGCTTCATATTTGATGCCTACTTTGCCTGCATGGGCAATTCAATTGGCATGGCCATCGGCGCCAAGGCTGCCTCTCCCGGGGAGACCGTCTTCTGTATAACCGGTGACGGCTGTTTTATGATGCTCGGAGCTGAAATAAACACGGCCGTTTGCAAGGATATTCCGGTGATTTTCATCGTGGTGAACAATATGCAGCTGGATATGGCACTTAAGGGTATGGAGAAAACGACCGGCCGGATTGACGGGACGATCTTCGAGGTTCCGATGGATGCCGTGAAATTCGCCGAATCGCTGGGTGCAGCCGGCTTCCGCTGCGAGACGCAGGAGGAGTTCGCCGCCGCAATCCGCGAGGCTATCGCGCTTAACAAGACCTCTGTCATTGAGCTGCTGACTGACCGTGATGAGATGCCTCCCACGGCTCACCGCACGCTAGATCTTACGTAAGGAAGCCGTATTCACAGACTTTTTCTAACCTACTATCAGGAGGACATAACGTGAACAAGAACATGAATAGCGGTCTCGATCATTTCACTGATCTCTCAGGAGATTATGGGGCCAAGGCCCTGGATCCGATCAAAGAGCATTTTCCGGAATTAGCCGAATATATCATGGGCAATGCCTATGGCGATATTTTTCAGCGGACCACGATTGGCTCTGACTGGAAGGAGATCGCGGTGATCTCGTCTCTGATTACGATGGGACAATATGAACAGCTGGGGGTTCATTATGTAATGGCGCTCCGCGTTGGCATGACCGTCGAGCAGATCAAGGGTGTGCTGCTGCATCTGACCCCTTGCGTCGGTGCCCCCCGGGTGATTTCGGCTTTTAATGTGCTGCTGGATACCCTGGAGGAGATCAAAGAAAAATCTTCATAAATCTACAATTTTCGACTTTTGATTGCACATTTCAGCAGGATCTGGTTATAATGAAGGCAAAATATCCCAAATCAAATTGCGATTTTGTCGAATGGAGTCGTTGGAATGATGTTTTGGAGGTATTACAATTTACATTTAGGGAGAGATCAACATGGGACAATTTATTTTGAAGACAGACAATGCGAAGAAAGTAATCAATATTGAGCTGGAGGGAACCTTTTCTAACGAGGACGGACTCAAATCTATTCAGGCTTACCAGCAGACCATTAACCCGATTAGCCCTGCTGAATATGCATTAGAGATCGACTGCCGCAAATTGAATGTAACGGCCCCTGATGTTGTACCGCTGCTTGAAGGCTGCTTTATCATGTTCAAGGCTGACGGCTTCCAGAAAGTGAGTCTGACCCTGGAAAATAACCCGATCCTCAAAATGCAGCTTGCACGCCTGGGCCGCAAAGCCGGACTTGAGAACCTGGAGATCACTTCAACCGTACAAGCTTAATTAATACAATTTAAACCAAAATCAGCCGCATGAAACGCACATGTTCATTCATTGAACAGGCTGCTAAGGCTGGAAGAGAGTTTTGTAAGAAGCAGATTTGTGAGAGGTATAGCTAACAAAACTTTAGGAGGTCTGTACTATGGCGGGGATTCGCATTAAGGACATTGATATCTACCATCCAGACAAAAAAATCGGCAATGACTTTTTCATTCAGCATTTTGATGACAAAGGTATTGATATCCGTGGACTGCTGGCTACTCTGGGCCGTGAAAACCGCTACAGCATCGACAGCCCGGACGAGAACTCCCTGACAATGGCTTTTGAAGCCGCAAGTAATGTTCTGGAGAAGACCGGTCTTACCGGCCCTGACATTGACCTGATCGCTTATGCAAGCCAGACCCCTGAATATATATTTCCTACGAACTCATTGATGATTCACCGCCTGATTAACGGAGCTTCGCATACCATCTGTATTGACAGCAATGCCAACTGTGCCGGAATGACCGCCTCGGTTGAGCAGGTCAGCCGCCAGATGATGGCGAACCCGAGAATCCGCCGCGCCCTGGTCATCGGCTCAGATTACGTGGCACCGCATGCGGACAAGAATGATCCGGTGTATTACGCGAACTTCGGTGATGCCGCTGCCGCTGTCATTCTGGAGCGCGACGAGCATTCGGTCGGTTTCATTGATTCTATCTACCAGACAGACACATGCGTGTACGGCAACTCTCTGTTTCCGGCAGAAGGCCTGGCTAAGCTCGGACGCACCGGTGTTGCCGCAGGAGAGTTCAATGTGAAGTTCATTCCGTTCGATGATTCCATCTGTGTGGATGCCGCTTCCGAATCGATCAACACTCTGCTGAGCAACAACGGGATTGCCCCTGAATCGGTTAAGGCCGCCTGCTTCTCACAGCTGTCTCTTCCGAACATCCAGGCTGTCTCCGGCAAAACCGGCATTCACCCTGAGGCCGCAGTCTACATAGGCGATGAGTTCGGCTATACCTCGACCAGCAGCCCGTTCATCGCCCTTCACAAAGCCGTCACTACCGGGCAGCTTGAACGCGGAGACAAGGTCCTGTTCTGGACCGTTGGCGCCGGATGGCAGAATGTCGCATTTGTAATGGAGTACTAATCATACTGATCATTCTGTTCCAGAGTAAAAAACGGCCCGCAGCAGAGTTTCTGCCTGCGGGCCGTTTCTGTTCTTACATCTAAAGTCTGCCTTCGTGCTGGCCCTCATGCTTCTCCCAGCCCATCGTGCGCGACACAGCATCCTGCCAGGCGCCATATCTGCGTTCCCTCTCTTCCGGCTCCATCTGCGGGGAGAAGACCTTCTCAGCGGTGTTGAAGCTCTCCAGTTGCTCACGGGTCCATACCCCGGAGGTGAGCCCGGCGAGCAGTGCAGCGCCAAGTGCTGTAGTCTCCGCATAGGTTGTACGTGTCACCTCGCTGCCCAGGATATCAGCCTGGAACTGCATCAGCAGATTGTTGCGTACCGCCCCGCCGTCCACTCTCAGTCCGGTGAGCGGCATACCGGCATCCTTCTGCATCGCGTCGATGACATCGCGGGACTGGAAGGCCAGGGATTCCAGCGTCGCCCGCACCAGATGTGCGGAGGTGGTCCCCCGCGTCAAGCCGAATATGGCGCCCCGCGCATACATATCCCAGTAAGGCGCACCCAGTCCGGTAAAGGCAGGAACCACCACAACCCCTTCACTCTCATCCACTTCACTGGCCTTCTCTTCCGAGTCAGCAGGCGCGACAATTAACCCCAGTCCCTCTTGCAGCCACTGCACAGCCGCTCCAGCTACAAACACACTGCCCTCCAGCGCATAATAGAGCTCATCGCCCATGCCCCAGGCTACCGTGGTCAACAGGCCGTGACTGGAGGCCACAGCTTCAGTGCCTGTATTCATGAGGATGAAGCAGCCAGTTCCATAGGTATTCTTGGCACTGCCGGCTTCCAGGCAGGTATGGCCAAAGAGTGCTGCCTGCTGATCCCCCAGCACCGACCGGATAGGAATCTCCAGACCGAACCACTGCTGGTCACAGATACCGAAATCTCCGCCCGACATCCTCACCTCCGGCAGAATAGACGGCGGAATGCGCAGCGTATCCATCAGCTCTTCATCCCACTGACGCTCATGCAGGTTATACATCATCGTTCTTGAAGCATTAGTAACGTCTGTAGCGTGTACGGCGCCTCCGGTCAGCTTCCAGATCAGCCAGGTGTCTATCGTCCCTGCCAGGAGCTCTCCCTTGGCTGCCCTGTCTCTTGCTCCCGGTACATGATCCAGAATCCACGCCAGCTTAGTCGCCGAGAAATAGGCGTCGATGACCAGCCCCGTCTTGTCCGCAATGATTCCGGCCATCCCGCGTGACTTCAGCTCCTCACATTGATCTGCTGTCCGCCGGTCCTGCCAGACAATTGCCGGATAAATCGGCTTACCTGTACTTTTATCCCAGATGAGCGCCGTCTCCCGCTGGTTGGTAATGCCGATAGCCGTTATGTGATCAGCCGGTTCGGAGCTTGCTGCAATGGCATCTCTGGCCGCTGCAAGCTGACTCTCCCAGATCTGCTCCGGGTCATGCTCAACCCAGCCCGGGCGGGGAAAGGATTGCTTGATCTCATATTGCCCCTGCGAGATCACTTCCGCCTCTGCATCAAAGAGAATTGCCCGTGAGCTGGTAGTACCTTGGTCCAAGGATAAGATCATAATGCCCAGCCTCCTGCAAGCCTTAGCTTGAAAATATGTTTCACGATGAACAATATTAATGTGGTGATTTCAACAAAAAGCACCTCTGCTCTCAGAGGCGCTGTCATGCATGGTCTTGGTTTACTGTTTTTCGACAGGAAGCCGCAGGGTAAATGTGGTACCTTCTCCCAGCTTGCTGGAGGCATAAATACTGCCGTGATGCGATTCGACGATATTCTTCACGATCGCCAGCCCCAGCCCCGTACCGCCCGATTCTCCGCGCAGGCGAGCTTTATCGGCTTTGTAGAAGCGTTCGAAGATAAACGGCAGATCCTCAGGATTGATTCCGGCTCCCTGGTCTCTGATCGCTATCTCCACCAGACTTCTGCCTTCCAGCACTACTGTGCCTGCCAGAATGGAGATTTTCCGGTCAGCCGGGGTGTGGCGGAAGGCATTATCCAGCAGATTGGTCAGCACCTGCTCCAGCTTATCTTCATCGGCAGCCCCCAGCAGCAGCTCCTGCTCTGGCCGCTTCAGTTCAAGCATAATATCACGCTCTTTGGCTCTGACGGAGAATTTGCGGTATACCCGCTCCAGCAATTCTCCCACATCGACCTGAGCCTTAAGCATATCCGTATGTCCTGCTTCCATACGTGCCAGGTCCAGCAGATCCTTCACCAGACGGCCCATACGCAAGGATTCATCATGAATAACCTGAATCAGCTCACTGCTCTCCTCTGGTGAGGAGGCCATTCCGTCCAGCAGCGCTTCACTATAGCCCTGCATCATCGAGAGCGGGGTGCGGATCTCATGGGATACATTCGCCACGAAATCACGCCGCATCTTCTCCAGGCGCACCTCTTCCGTCACATCACGCAGAACAGCAACGGCTCCGCGCAGATGATCTTCGGAATAGAGCGGTGCCATGTGCACCGACCATACCCCTTGCCGGACATGGACATTGGAGCGCTGATCGCCCCCGTTCTCAAGGGTTCTGAGGAATAGTGGACGCAGCGGCGGCGGGACCTCACTGGAAGCAGAGGCCTTCGGAACAGGCCCGTTATCCTCTTCCTCCTCCCAGGTAAGATCACTCCACGTTTCGAGGAGGGTCTGGCCATGCGGATTGGTGAGGATGATCCGGCCTTCGATATCGAAGGTAATCACCGCATCGCTCATGCTGCGCAGGACACTGGATAAATGCCCTTTTTCATTATTCAGACTGCGTATATTCTCTTCCAGCTCTTCCGCCATGTGGTTAAACGATGTGGCGAGCTGGCCGATCTCATCGCTCGTGACCAGGGTCAGTCTTGTTCCATATTCGCCGCGGCGGATATCATTCGCTGCTTCAATAACCTGCTGCATCGGCTGAGTGATCTTCGTGAACAGGAACAGGGCAAAGAATGTGGTCAGAGAGAACCCGATCATGCACGTATACATGAACAAGCGCTTGATTGCCCCGGAATTGGTGAAATTACTGTCGATGTATGGCAGCAGGAACAGCCCGAGTGTAATGAGCACGACAGCAACCAGAAAGATGATCGTGATCCACAGCTTACCGACAAGGCTTCTCCAGAAGTTCACTTATTTAGGCACCTCAAGCTTATAGCCTACTCCCCATACCGTTGTAATCATCGCTGCCGATTCCGGGGATACCTTATTCAGTTTTTCACGCAGACGCTTGACATGGGTATCCACGGTGCGCAGATCTCCGAAGAACTCGTAATTCCATACATCCTTCAGCAGCTCCTCACGCGAGAATACCTTGTCCGGTGAGATAGCCAGATAATGCAGCAGCTCGTATTCCTTGGGCGTCAGACTTACCTCTTGCCCTCCTGCGCTTACGCGGTGAGCATCATGCTCAATAATCAGGAACGGGAACACGATATTGTTGCTTGAATTACTCTCTTTGGACAAAAATGCTGTTGCGGAAGAACGGCGCATAATCGCCTTGACCCGGTAGATCACTTCGCGCGGACTGAACGGCTTGACGACATAATCGTCTGCCCCCATCTCAAAGCCCTGCACCCGGTTGATCTCCTCACCCTTAGCGGTAAGCATCAGGACCGGCGTGGATTTCACACCTCTGAGCCGGGTCAGCACTTCAATCCCGTCAATACCCGGCAGCATCACATCCAGCAGGATCAGACCGTAGTCATTGGCAGTTGCTTTGCGCAGGGCGATTTCTCCGTCCTCCGCCTCATCAATCTCGTAGCCTTCTTTTTCAAGATACATTTTGAGCAGGCGGCGGATGCGTTCTTCGTCATCCACTACCAGAATTCTATTCAAGTGCTCAGCCATTTACACAACAACCCCTTCATCAATTACAGTAGAACGTCACCCTGGATCATACGCATGCCCGAAAGAAGTCTGAGCTTATCAGTCCGTTCCCGCATATGAATGAAGTCCGGCTATAACCAGGTTAACGCCGACCAGGGTAAACATTACGATTAGAAAGCCGAGTACAGCGAGCCAAGCGGATTTGCGTCCCTGCCATCCGCGGGCCAGCCGCAAATGGAGATACGCACTGTAGAACAGCCAAGTGACGAGTGCCCAGACTTCCTTGGGGTCCCATCCCCAGAATCTGCCCCAAGCCACCTCGGCCCATATCATTGCAAAAATCAAAGCCCCCAGTGTGAAAATCGGGAACCCGATGGCGATTGCCCTGTAGGTAATCTCATCCAGGTCATTCTCGTCGATTCCATCAAGCACCGGATGAAGGGCCTTCCCAAGCGGCTTACGCACGGCCAGCCGAAGAATGCCATACAGCAGCAGTCCGGACAGCAGTGACCAGATCACAGTGTTGAACTTGCGCCCTGCATTGACACCATTCATCCAGGAAGGTGCATGAAACAAAGGCTTCTGAAGCCCAAGAAACGGCTGGAAGCTCTCAATTTCGCTATGGTACGGTGCCACAATCGGCGGCATTTTATAACTCACTTTCTCTATTGTACTATCTTCCTGCCCGGGGCTGTCAATCGTAACGTTCGAACGGACAAAAACAGATTCATAGCCCGCGCCGCGGAAGGCAAATACAGATCCAAGAAACCCAATTATAACAATGATCGAGAACAGAGTAAATTCGACCAGCCGCTGCTGCTTGCGGTCACTGCGTTCCTTGCTCTCAAACTTCACTGTCCGCAGCAGATACATAAGTCCGGCAGCAAAGCCCACCGCGAAGAAGGACTCTCCGAGGGCGGCGAGCGTGACATGAATATTCAGATAGATCGATTTGAGCGAAGGAATGAGCGGCTGCACTTCCTGCGGAAATACTGCTGCATAGGCCATCACAACAATGGAGATCGGAACCGCGAATACCCCGAGAATCATCTTGCGGTAGATGGCGAAGATCACCGTAAAGGCAACCATCACCATCATCGATAGGAAGGTCATGAACTCATACATATTGCTGACCGGAATATGACCGGCCCCCATCCAGCGGGTAATGAAGTAGGCCAGATGGCAGATCAGCCCGAGTGAGGAGGTGATAAAAGCAATCCGGCCCCACCGTGCCGTATGCTCCTCCGGCTTCCTGCCCGACCATTTGCGGCCCATAATGGCAATGGTGAACAACATGAAGGCACCGCTGTACAAGAAAAATGCGGCTATAAAGACGTCACTGCTGAAATCGAGCAAGCTCATGCCATGCCTCCTCCGTTGTCCAATGATTTGTCATCGACTGTCATGTCTATCTGCGCCAGAATAGAAACAAGCTCACGGCGGAAGCCGAACCAGTTCTTGTTCGTATGTCCTCCAAGCACCAGCTGTCCGCCCTCAACGATCAGCCAGATGCGTCTGTGCTGCCAATAGAAGCCGAGAATCAGCCCCAGCATGACAATACCCGCACCAATCCAGACAAACGGCATTGCCCGGTCCACACGAATATTGAGATAGCTGGTGGATTCCGAGAAATCCACATCCGTCATACTGCCCACCTCAAGCTCCAGAAACCGTGTGCCGCCTCCAAGCTTGTCGTTGATGGCCTCCTGTTGGAAGCGCTCCTTGTCCACCTGCTTCGGGAAATAGAAATATTGCTGCCCCTGTGCCGGCAGATCCGGACCACGGATCAGGAAGAGAAACGCCGGAGCGTTCGGATAAGGGGAGGTAGAGACCGGACGGCCTTCCTCATTCAATCCGAAATCCATATACTTCTCCTTGAGCTCAAGTGTGTACGGTCCCGCCTTGAAGCTGCGCTGCGGATTCTTCATATCCAGTCTGAACTTGCCGTAACTCTCACCGGTTGAAGCATTGACGAGATCAGGCTGCACGGAACGCAGCACAGGCGTAAGATCATAGTCGAACTGATACGCTTTCATTCCTTGGTAGCTCAGCGGAGAATTCACCTGAATGTCGTGCCGGGCAACTTCCGCAAGCTGAGGCTCCTTGGAAGGATCGCTGCAGTCCGCCGTACATTCATATAGAACCGCCTTGGTCTCGTAGAGCTTAGGGAGGACCTTCTTGCCCCGGAATTCCTCGGGCATCTCTTCTTCACTATAGAATTCTACTGTGAACTTCTCATTCTTCAGGTACATGCTGGTGTCCGGTATCCGTACTGCCTCTCCCTGCGGGAAGGCAAGATGCTGATCCATATTCAGACCCGGCAATCCCCTGGCAAGCACAGCAAGCAAAAATATAATCAGGCCAATATGTATTACATAAGGTCCCCAGCGGCTGAAACGGTGTTTCTCGGCCAGTAATGCGCCTCCCTCCGTCCGCACGCGGTATCCTTTCTTCTTAAGCGGCTGAACGATCCGTGCCACCCATTCCTCCGGCTCCCCCTCCACCTCTGTAATCAGCGTAAGCTTTTGACGGGTAAGGAACTGGCGGTGCTTGCGGACCTTCTGCCGGGTTAGCGCCTTGTAGAGCGGAAGCACGCGGTCCAGACTGCAGATGACCAGAGAAGCTCCGATCATGACCAGCAGCGTCACGAACCACCAGGATTCATAGGTATGCGAAAGGCCGAGTCTATAATATATATTCCCGGCTGTTCCATACGTTTGTTCATAATAGGTTGAAGCGTCAATATTCAGAAAGGTGCTTTCTTGCGGAAAAATCGTACCGAGCATCGCACCCAGCAGCGTCAATACAATCAGGTAGATGGCAATTTTGACTGAGGAAAAAAAGTTCCAGACCTTATCGATCACTCCCGGACTTACCCGTTGTGAACGGCGGGCCACCCCATCGTAGCGCATCTCCAGATTCCCCGAGGCGTGCTCTTCCTTCTCATCCAGCGGCTTGCCGCAGGCTTCACAGAGAACCGTTCCTACCGGATTCTGGTGACCGCATTCACATTTGGTGTTGCTGATCAGCGGCTCATGCTTACTCATGGTCCCACCAGCTTCCCGATTTGCTCGTCAAGCGAGCTCAGATCCAGCTGGCCGATATGAATGCTGTCCACCCTGCCCTTCGTATTAATGAAGAAGGTAGTGGGCAGCGGGGAGACCCCATAGCTGCGGACCGCATCGCGTCCCTTATCCATCACAACCGGAAAATCAATATCCACGAGCTTCACGAAATTGTCCACCGTCATCTGATCCTCGCCCACATTCACGCCCAAGACTACAACACCCTGATCCTTCCATTTCTCCCACTGCGCCTGCAAGGCAGGCATTTCCTTCACGCATGGTGCGCACCAGGAGCCCCAGAAGTTCAGTACAACTGACTTCCCTCTGAATTCCTCCAGCGTATGGGTCGCACCGTCCAGCCCAAGCAATTCAAAATTAGGCGCTTTCCCGCCTTCTTGCGGCTTGCCGTCTCCCCCGAACACAGAGGAGCTGATGGCATAACCCCCAAGCAGAACGATTAGAAATAGTATCACGATTTGGATTGGCTTCCTGGCTTTGCCCATACAGGGGTACCCCCTTCTGTGACGCAACTCATTACTTTAGTTGTAAGGTGTGAACATCCTATGAACATTATAACGAATATTGTCACAGTTTTAGGAGGGGGAATTGTGAACTTTATGTGTCTTTGCGTGTCTGATTGTCCCGAAGCATTCCCGCTTTGGCAATTTGCTGCAGATGATTGATCTCATCCTTGGTCAAATGGCGGTAGGAGCCGCGCTTGAGATTCTGAAGCAGAATATCCCCGAAGGAAATCCGCTTCAGGCGGATAACCGGATGCGACACGGCCTCGAACATCCGCCGGACCTGACGGTTGCGGCCTTCATGGATGGTGATGCTGATTACCGCTTCCTTATTGGCTTCATCGATATCCTTGTATTCGACTTCCGCCGGAGCGGTCATGCCGTCCTCCAGCTTAATGCCGGCCTTCAGCTTGTCCAGCGCTGTGCCGTGCGGCACACCCTTGACCGTGGCCAGATACGTCTTCGGCACATGATGCTTCGGATGCGTGAGCAGGTTGGCAAACTCACCGTCATTCGTCAGCAGCAGCAGCCCTTCCGTATCGTAGTCCAAGCGGCCTACAGGGTATACGCGCTCTGTGATTCCTTTCAGGTAATCCGTTACTACCTTGCGGCCCTTGTCATCCGAGGCGCTTGTAATTACACCTTTGGGCTTGTTGAACATAATATAGATTTTATTCTCGCCCCGGATCAGTCTGCCCGAGACTTTAATAATATCGGTTGCGGGGTCCGCCTTCGTGCCAAGCGTAGTTACGAGTTCCCCGTTGACTTCCACTTTACCGGCCAAAATCATTTCTTCACATTTGCGTCTGGACGCAACACCTGCTTGCGCCAATATTTTCTGTAATCTTTCCATTTTCGACTACTCACCTCAGGTTAATGATAACCATCGGAGGCATAAATCACAAGATCATTCCACGGAAAAAATGCTCCGGGGCAAGTTTCACTATGCGGCTCCACCGTAAGCGGCGACATTTGATAGCGCCCGGACAGCTCCAGTATAAGCTTCCCCGCTGCAAACAGCTGCTGCTGGCGCTCCGGAAGCTTGGGCAGCTGCTCCGCCTCCCCGTAGTTGCCTTCGAGGCAAATATGAATATGCTCCGGGTCTGTCAGCAGCGGCGCCGCATAGACCGAGCCGTTCAGCCCGACCCAGAAGTCGAAGCCTTTGCCGTTAATAGACGGACAGCGGGAATGATGCAGAATAAAGCCTTTGTATTCCACCCTTGTCGTCCTCCCTCCGTATTGCTGAAATAGCATATGAAGTGGGGGGGCGGGCGGTGAGGACTGTTTGTTAATTAAAAAGCGTTGACTAATCGTAACTCCGGGGAATGTTTGGACTTCCGGCCGCTGTTAAAGTTGGATTTCCTTGATCAGACTGCCCTGCAGCAGTAGAAATCCAACTTTAAAGGCGGACGCTGGCGCTCCTCCAGTTCCAAAATTCCTCTCCGTTACTCCGTCTACGCACGGGCAAACCTAATAACAAACAGTCCTCACCTCCCAGAAGGGGTGAGGACTGTAGGGCGAGCGGCTGCTGGGCAGCGCTTGGGAACCACAACCACTGGCGGCAGGTTGCCAGGGAAGTGATCAGGTGCACTAATACCCTTCATTTGCTCTCTCCTGGAGGCAAATAATTGGATAAATGTATCCTAATTCATGGGATTTGGGGAAGTTAGCTGAAGCAGGTGGAAATAGGGCATTTAATTTGTTTAATTTCAATACTTTGGCGAGAATACTTATAATTAAGCGGCATTTTTCCAACTGTTGTCTTCACAACGTTCATTCGTCTAGCAGCAGGTGGAGGAAATCCATCTATTAACCTACCTCCTACAATCTACTCCCTACCCGAACACAAGCAGACAAACAGCAATCGCAGCAATAAAGCCGACGACGTCCGAGAACAGGCCTACCTTCAAGGCATAGCGGCCGTTGCGGATGCCTACAGCGCCGAAATACACAGTCAGCACATACAGGGTGGTGTCTGTGCTCCCCTGTATAGTAGAAGCAATCATACCGATGAGAGAGTCCGGGCCGTGGATGCGGATCAGGTCTGTAGTATAGGCAAGTGATCCAGTGCCCGTCAGCGGGCGCAGGAGACCGAGCGGAAGCACCTCTGACGGAATACCCATTCCCTCCATCAGAGGGCTTACAAAGCCCATCAGGAAGTCCAGCGCACCGGACGCGCGGAACACACTGATCGCCACCAGCATGCCGACCAGATGGGGGATAATCGCGATAGCGGTACCGAAGCCATCCTTCGCCCCCTCCACGAAAGATTCATAGACCGGAACCTTGCGCATGAAGGCATACAGCGGAATAAAGGTAACCATGACCGGAATCGCCCAGGCAGAGATCAGACTGATCAGTTGTAACATGGACGGTCATCCTTTCACCGAAGAATGTGGGAGCGCCCCGCTCCCGTTTGCCGGGCCGGTACCGGCCTTCAGGACCGGCGGCGGTCCGGGCGGCCTGCGGAGCAGGGTCAGGCGGCGGAACAGCCTGTCCGCAGCAATCGCGGCCAGGGTAGCCACTGCCGTCGCCGCCAGGGTGGTCCCGACGATGGCCGCCGGGTCCGCTGATCCGTAATTCAGCCGGATCGCAATCAGAGTCGCCGGAATCAGGGTGATGCTGGCGGTATTCAGCGCAAGCAGGGTACACATGGCTGGCGTTGCTGTCTCCTTATCCGGGTTCAGCGTCTGCAGCTCCTGCATCGCCTTAATGCCCATTGGAGTGGCCGCATTCCCCAGCCCCAGCAGGTTGGCGCTCATATTGGAGAGAATGTAGCCGATGGCGGGGTGCCCTTTGGGCACATCCGGGAACAGAAAGGAGACTACCGGACCCAGCACTCTGGAGATTTTCTTCAGCAGATCGGCATCCTCCGCTATCCGCATAATGCCCAGCCAGAACACCAGCACGCTGATCAGCCCGAAGCTGACGGTCACCCCGCTCTTCGCACCATCGAATACGGCGGCCGTGAACTCGTTCATCCGTCCGTTAACTGCTGCAAAGGCAAACCCGATCAGAATCATCCCCAGCCAGATTGCATTTAACATCGGTATCCCTCCCCCGGATCATTCTTTATACTCTGTCTTAAAGCATGGTCTCACTATTCCCCTGTGCGGAACAACGCCCGCAGCGCACTGCCGAAGGCCTGCAGCCAGTTGCCCGCCGGGTAGGCGGAGGCACTCGCAGCGTTGTACCTTTTCTCATATGGTGATGTCTCCGGCGGGAGCTGGCCCGGAGTGTACACCGGAACCCGCCCGATCTCTTTATCTCCCAGCTGCAAAATAATCACACCTCTGAGCCCGAAGTTAACATCGCCCTCACTACCGTTGGCATTTGTACCTGCCCTGCCCGCACCTGCACTTACACTGGAGCCTGCACCTGCACTCCTCGTACCCGCAGCATTCCCCCCCGCAGCAGCCTGCGGACCTGACTTAAGCACCAGCTTGTTGACGAGCCTTGCTTCCTCCCCCTGACCAAGCGGATAGGCGAAGGCCTTGCCGGTAACCAGACTGTAGCCTTTGACGGCCTCGCCCCGCTCGACCAGCGTCTTCAGCGGATAGTGGTTAAAGCCGAAGTCCAGCAGCGAGGAATGGTCGTTCCAGTCATTACCGTCATTCAGCGTAACCGCCACGAGCTGCTGCCCGTCCCTTGTAGCGGAGCTGACCAGGCAGCGCAGCGCTTTTTTGGTATACCCCGTCTTGACCCCATCCGCTCCTTCGTAGAGGCGCAGCATCTTATTCTTGTTGCTCCATTTATAGTCCCACTTCTCATAGGGATTGTCCGCTGTCTTCTCTTTGGTGGCTACGATCTCCTTGAACACCGGATTATGCATCGCATAAGCAGTCAATACGGCCAAATCATTCGCGCTGGAAAAGTGGCCTTCTGCATCTAACCCGTGCGGATTGGCAAAATGCGTATTTTTCAAATCCAGCTCCTGCGCCTTAGCATTCATCAGGTAGACAAACCCCTGCTCCGAGCCGCCGACATGCTCGGCGATTGCCGTTGCTGCATCGTTGCCGGAGCGTAGCATCAGCCCGTACAGCATATCCTTCAGCGTCATTTCTTCACCCAGCTTCAGGTACAGGGAGGAGCCCTCCTTGGCAAAAGCATTTTTACCAACCTTGACCTTCGACGTAATATCGCTGTTCTCTATCGCCACAAGGGCGGTCATAATTTTGGTCAGACTGGCAATCAGCATCGGTTCATCCCCGCGGCTGCTGTACAGAATTCTTCCGGAAGTCACATCAATCAGCGCCGCTGCCCTGGCATGGGTAGAGATCGAACGGTTCTCTGCACTAACGGCAGACACAGGCACCAGCGCAAGCAGCAGCGCACACAACAGTAAGGACAGCATAGATTTTCGGGTTAATGTCTTCATGTTCATCCTCCGGCTTCTTATCCGTTCCTTACGCAACGGTTCATCAGTCTTGCCTGGTTGTACAAGTGTATGCGGGGCATGGGGCAGGTATGTCCTATCCTCCATCATCCGGCAAAAAAGGGATACCACCTTCTAAGGTGATATCCCCGTATTCCATACTTTTCTTGAGTTCGCTGTATCCTCGCTGTATCCTAATGTGTTGACGAATGGTCAGGCGAGCCGGACCCGGTCTCCACAACGGTTTTGGTTACCTTGGAGCCGGGAATATCTGAAGCTTCGGGAACCATGCCGGGCTGGAACATATTCTGAATTTTGTCGAGCAGGTTAGGCGTGGCATCAATAATTTTCTCGAACAGATGGGTCTGATTATCCAGCGGCACAATATGTACCCCTTCCCTGCCAACGACCAGAAAAGCGATCGGACGAATGGACACACCGCCCCCGCTGCCGCCCCCGAAAGGAAGCATTTTGACACCGGACCCGCTGCTGTTCACGCCCGGACCCTCATCCTCGACTCTAAAGTCACTGCCGCCTGCTGCGAAACCGAACGTCACCTTGCTAATTGGCAGAATGACGGTACCATCGGGCGTTTCAACCGGATCTCCAACAATTGTATTTACATCAACCATGCCTTTAATATTCTCCATTGCGGTCTGCATGAGACCTTGAATCGGATGATCTGACATTGTTTGTCTCCTCCTCGTGTGTATATAAATGTACCTGCAGTATTTATCTTGCCCACTATAGATTGGAGTATGTAGATTATTTAGGAGCGTTCACGGCTGAGCAATTTCTTCCACCGGCCCAGACCGCCTTCCACCTTCGACACACGCCGCAGCAGCAGAAGACCCGCATAGAGCGCATATCCGGCGGACAGCTTGCCGCTGCAGACGGCTTCCGTTGCAAAAGACGGCTGATCCCGGAAGACAGGCGCCACAAATATTCCCGGCTTATGCACCAGTCTGACCATCCGGGAGAGCACGCCGATCATCGTCCATTTCAGGCCCCATAAGGCCCCTACCGCCGTGGCGGTCGTTGCAGCCTCCCCCAGAGAGAAGTCTGTGGACCAGTCCAGCTTGGTGATCTGAATATGAGCGAGGGTGTCTTGCAGCCATTTTTTCAGACCGCGGGTGGCATGTAACGCAGTGCGTACATTCTTTAGCCATTGCGTCACAGACTCCTTATCGACCTGCCCTTCCTTCTCGCTATCCAGCTTCACCGGTGCGATTCCGCTTGTCTCCACCTTGAGCTTAATTCCCTGTTCGAGGCTCTGGAAGACCAGCGCAGGCACCTCATAATGAAATTTAACGAAGCCATATACAGCTTTGATGTCGAATTCGATGCGGTCATCCTTACCGAGCCTGCGGACACGCAAGTGAAAATGAATCGATGACGCCAGAACCAGCAGGAACAGCAGAACTACGAGCAGCAGCAGGATTAAGGGTATTGCCAGCCATAACGTCACACGGTTAACCTCCAAGCAGACTTTAGAATAATAAACATGTAGCCTCTGGATTAGTATGGCAATTACGGCTGGATAACATTCGGTGATTTCGTTAACTTCTCCATTTTTCACAAGTGGAAACGGATTTGCCGTCCTTTTAAAGGACGGTACCGCTTCAGCGAGAAATAGAAGGATACTTTATCGTGTGCAACATATAAAATCTTATATTTTGAAAAAATGCCGCTGCCCCCGAAGGGACAACGGCATTTCTGTCACAGCGGCAGCCCGCTGCATTATTCCGGCTCATCAAAAGTCATCTGGCTGTCCAGCTTGCTGAACAGCAGCTGGGTCTCCTCTTCCAGGCCCTCGGAGGTATCGAAGCTCGACGGCTCCGGCAGCTCCTTCAGGCTGGCCAGCCCGAAGCTGTCCAGGAAGGACTTGGTCGTGCCGTACAGAATCGGACGCCCGACAGCCTCCGCCCGGCCCACTTCATGGATCAGATCCTTGTTGCCCAGCGTGTGGATGGCCCGTTCGGATTTGACGCCCCGGATCTCCTCGATCTCCACTCTCGTGATCGGCTGGCGGTAAGCCACAATCGCGAGTGTCTCAAGCGCCGCCTGGGACAGGGAGGATCTGGAGGGCGAATACGCCAGCCGCTCGAAATACTGCGCATGCTCCGGGAGTGTCGCCAGCCGGTAATTCCCGGCAATCTGGACCACCTGAAGACCCCGGCTCTGCGAATGATAGTCTTCTTTTAAATCATCCAGCGCTCTTGTAGCCAGATCGGGCCGCTGCTCGGTAATCTCGGCAATCTGCCGGACCGACAGGCCTTCATCCCCTGAGAGAAACAGCAGGCCTTCAATAATTGATTTCAGCGTGTTGTAGTCCACTGACATCCTCTCCCCCTCTCCACTCCATAACAATATCCTCAAATAATTTCTCCTGGTAGCAGTAAATCGCCTTCATCTTCATCAGCTCCAGAATAGCCAAGAAGGTGGCGACGATCTCCTGCCGGTCCATCTCCTCATGCAGCAGGGACGAGAACCGCATTCTGCCGCCGGTCCCTTTGCGCTGCAGGGCTTCAGACACCTCACGAATCCGGTCCTTGACCGAGATCTCATCCCGGGTGATCCGCTGGTACGAGGTGCGCCGGGCAGCCTTGCTTAGCGCCTTGCGGAACGCAGCAATCAGGTCGGCGGTATGCAGGCCCTTCAGTGTATTGTCCGTCTGCGCAGGAACAAAGGGGCCCAGATCCTCAGGCTCCTTCGTAAAAATCAGGCTGCGCTCGCTTTCCATATCCAGCAGATGAACCGCGATGCTCTTGAACTTACGGTATTCAATCAGGCGCTGCACCAGCTCCGCGCGCGGATCATAGCCGTCATCCTCATAATAATCGAAGTCCTCGAATTCAATAACGGGCGGCTTCGGCAGCAGCATTTTGCTCTTAATCGACAGGAGGGTGGCAGCCATCACCAGAAATTCACTGGTGATATCCAGCTCAAGCTCCTTCATTCCCTGTAGGAATTCCATATACTGCTCGGTGATCTCGCTGACCGGAATGTCCTGGATGTCGATTTCCGCCTTGTCAATCAGATGCAAGAGCAGATCGAGCGGACCTTCGAACGTCTCCAGCTTGTACAATACAGTCACGCGGTTTCCTCCAGCCCAAAAAAAGTAAAGTGCAGCGCCGCAAGGACGCTACACAAGTAGAAAGATCTATGTTCATGCTTTCTTCTCATACCTATAAATAAGCACGATTTACGCTCTTTCGTCAAGAGGTGTATTATTTGAACAGCTTATTCAGGTTAGCCATCTCAATAGCGGCAGTCGCTGCATCCCAGCCTTTATTGCCGGCTTTGGTCCCCGAGCGCTCAATGGCCTGTTCAATATTCTCCGTCGTAACCACACCAAAAATAGTCGGAACACCGGTCTTAAGGTTAATCGCCGCCACGCCCTTGGCCACCTCGTTGCACACATAATCATAGTGTGTTGTAGATCCGCGAATGACTGTCCCCAGCGTGATTACGGCGTCGTATTTGCCGCTTTCAGCCATTTTTTGGGCGATCAGCGGAATTTCGAATACGCCCGGTACCCAGGCCACATCCACTTCATCATCAGCGGCGCCATGGCGTTTGAAGGCATCAAGTGCCCCGGAGAGCAGCTTGCTGGTAATGAACTCATTGAAACGTCCTACAACCACCCCATATTTCAAGCCCTCAGATACTAAATGTCCTTCAAAATAATTCGGCATGCTACTCATCAACCCTTCGTGTATAGGATAGGTAATCTATGATTAAATTTTGGTATTCTCATTCTGTTCGATCTTGTCAAAATTCAGCAGATGCCCAAGCTTCGCCTGCTTCGTATGAAGATAATTGGTATTGTCCTTGTTCTCCGGCATCTGAATCGCTACGCGCTCCACAACCTCAAGGCCGTAGCCTTCCAGCCCCTTGATCTTGCGCGGATTGTTGGTCAGCAGACGGATCTGGCGGATACCGAGATCCTTAAGAATCTGTGCTCCGATACCATAATCCCGCAGATCCGCCGCGAAGCCCAGCTTCAGGTTGGCATCCACAGTATCCAGCCCTTCTTCTTGCAGTTTATAGGCACGCAGCTTGTTGATCAGGCCAATACCCCGGCCCTCCTGGCGCATATAGAGAAGAACGCCCCTGCCGGCTTCTTCAATCTGGCGCAGCGCCGCTTCGAACTGCGGACCGCAGTCACAGCGGTGCGAATGGAATACATCGCCGGTCAAGCACTCGGAATGCACACGTACGAGCACCGGCTCATCCCCGGAGATATCACCTTTAACCAGGGCAACATGCTCCTTGTCGTCTACCTCGTTCGTATAGGCAATGGTCTGAAAATCACCGAAATCCGTCGGCAGATTCACCGCTACCTCACGGGTAACCAGACGCTCCTTCTCGTTACGGTAGTGAATAAGGTCCTTAATGCTGATCAGCTTAAGATCATGCTTCCTTGCGATTTCAATCAGGTCAGGCAGGCGGGCCATTGTACCGTCCACCTTCACCACTTCGCAGATGACGCCTGCCGGGTAAGCCCCGCACATGCGGGCCAGATCGACAGCAGCCTCCGTATGCCCGGAACGCCGCAGGACTCCGCCCTTCTTGGCGATCAGCGGGAACATATGCCCCGGTCTGCGGAAGTCGGCCGGCTTGGCCTTGGGGTCCAGCATGGCCTTAATGGTCTGGGAGCGTTCGCCGGCCGAGATGCCGGTCGTCGTATCCGCATGGTCAATGGATACCGTGAACGCCGTTCCATGGTTATCGGTATTCTGGGATACCATCGGGTGCAGGTCCAGCTCCTCTGCACGCTCCGCTGTGATCGGTACGCAGACCAGACCGCGTCCTTCGGTAATCATGAAGTTAATCACTTCCGGGGTAGCCCGTTCCGCCAGCGCAACGAAGTCTCCTTCATTCTCACGGTCCTCATCGTCTACAACGATAACGACCTTACCGCGCATTAAGTCATAGATCGCATCTTCAATCGGGTCTAGAACACTGTCTTTATCAGCTAGCTGGCTCATATTACTGTCCTCCTAATGGCTATACGCACGCCTTACGGCCTGCCGTATGCCTGATCTATAGATTATGCGAACCCGTTGGCCGCCAAAAAATCATGGCTGATCTTCGAGCCTCCTCCATCATCTTCATTGCCTGCGCGCGAACCGTAATGGAGCAGATGGTCCACGTATTTACCGAGCACATCACATTCGATATTCACCCGGTCTCCCGCCCGCTTGTGGGCCAGCACCGTCTCTCCCAGCGTGTGCGGGATAATCGACACGGTGAAGGTTGCGGCTTCCGTCCTCACAACCGTAAGGCTGATGCCGTCAATCGTAATGGAGCCTTTGGGAATGATGAATTTAAACAGGGATTTACGGTCCGGGGCAATCTCGAACACTACTGCATTCTGATCGCGCCTGACGCTGCGGATCTCACCGGTTCCATCCACATGCCCTTGGACAATATGTCCTCCGAAGCGTCCGCCAGCAGCCATGGCGCGTTCCAGATTCATTTTGGAACCGGTGCGCAGCTCCTTGAGCGTACTGTTGCGGTAGGTCTCGGGCATAACGTCAACGGTAAAATGATGGTCCCCGAGCGAGGTTGCCGTGAGACAGACCCCATTGACAGCCACACTGTCGCCGATCTTCAGATCCCCCATAATGAGTGAGGCGCCGATATTCAGCACCATCATCTCCCCGCCGCTGGTGACGCTGCGCAGAACTCCCACCTCTTCAATCAAGCCGGTAAACATACCATCCCTCCTTCCTGAATAGTCGGTTAATGCTGAGGAACCGGGGTGCCGCTGATACACACATTATCCCCGAGCAGTTCCACTTCCAATCCTTCAAGCCGGATGGCATCACGCATCAGCTCCACACCCCCGAAGTCGAAGGTTCCTGCTGCTTCCGCGCCGCCGCCGACAATCTTGGGAGCGAAGAAGAGGACCACACGGTCAACTAATTCCTCCGCAAGCATAGCCCCATTCAGCGTCCCGCCGCCTTCCAGCAGAATAGACCCAATCTCCATTGCACCGAGCGCAGCCATAGCCGCCTGCAGATCCACACGCGGACCGCTGCCCGCAGCAATGACCTCTACCCCTGCAGCCAGCAGTGCTGCTCTGCGGTCAGGATCGGCTGCCTCTGTCGTTACGACCACCGTAGGCGCGAGTCCATCCTTGACCACCGCGCTATCCAGCGGAAGCCGCAGCGTGGAGTCGATGATAATCCGCAGCGGATTCCGCCCGGGCACATTCAGTCTGGTCGTCAGCGAAGGATTATCGGCAATCACCGTATTCACCCCGACCATAATCCCCTGATGGCGGTGACGCAGGGTATGTACAATCTCCCGTGCCTCAGCATTCGAGATCCACTTGCTGTCTCCGGTCCGGGTGGCGATTTTGCCGTCCAGTGTGCTCGCGCTCTTGAGGGTTACGAACGGCTGCTTCGTCAAAATATACTTGATGAACTTCTCGTTCAGCCGCAGCGCCCGGCCCCGCAGCAGACCTACTTCAACATCAATTCCCTGCTCGCGCAGCATCGCAATTCCCCGGCCCGCCACCTGAGGGTTGGGGTCCTCACAGGCAACAACCACCCTGGCCACCCCTTCGTCGATCAGACGCTGGCTGCAAGGTGGCGTAATACCGTAATGGCTGCATGGCTCCAGCGTAACATAGGCCGTACTGCCTTGCGCTTTACCGGCTGCCATATTGAGT
The DNA here is from genome assembly GCF_038002225.1 of Paenibacillus sp. FSL R7-0204. Classification (NCBI taxonomy): domain Bacteria; kingdom Bacillati; phylum Bacillota; class Bacilli; order Caryophanales; family Paenibacillaceae; genus Paenibacillus; species Paenibacillus sp. FSL R7-0204. The sequence continues at coordinate 2,909,307 of NZ_JBBOCA010000001.1, read as the reverse complement.
GCATGCACCTCGGCGTGTCCGGTTCCGCGCTGCAGATGGGTTCCAATCCCGATCATAGCGCCGTCCTTCACGACTACGCAGCCCACCACAGGATTAATTCCGGTCTGGCCCTGTGCCCGTTCCGCCATATCCAGCGCAAGGGACATGTAAAACTCATCGTTCATCTTATCCATGTCTTGCCTCCTATCCCAAGGCTGTAGTCTTCATGTGTACCAAACCCTAAACAGAAAAACCCGTCTCAATCTCCAGGAGGAGTTCAAGACGGGATATACGAGAGGTGATCGCAGCAAAGAATATATGCGTAAATAAACGCCGGACCTCCATCATTGTGAAAGTTCGCACATAATATCCGAAAACACTGCTGCTCGGCCGCCTGCTGCAAGCACGGCACGTGAATCTCTCCTTCTTCCATCCAGACTATACTGTCGGTCCCGGAATTACACCGGGTCCACCGTCCGTAGCAATATCATACGAAGCGGGTAGCGGACTAAGCGCCGGAACCAGCTATATTCAGCCAGATCCGTCAGCATCACCGCCGGTAGGGAATCACACCCTGCCCTGAAGGATTGATCTATTCAGTTCAATACCAAGTTACGCCTACAACAAAATTATCACTTCACTGCGGGAAATGCAAGTGTGCTTCGGAAATTTACTATATTTATGTAACTTAATTCCCTTATACACCCGTCTCACGCTGCTTGTCCGCTCTCAGCAGATCGCGGATTTCCGTCAGCAAGACCACATCCGGTGCCGGAGCAGGTGTCTCCACAACCTCAACCTTGACGGTCTCCTTACGTCTGAACCTGGTACTCAGCTTCACCACCATGAAGATGGAGAAGGAAATAATGAAGAAGTCGACTACGGTCTGGAGGAACATACCGTATTTCACCTCAGCTTCTCCGGTTCCGAAGCTAAGTTCCTTCAGATCAATACCTCCGCTGATCAGACCGATAAGCGGCATAATGATATCTCCCACCAGCGAGGTAACAATTTTGCCGAATGCCGCTCCAATGATCACGGCAACCGCCAGATCAAGTACATTGCCTTTCATGGCGAAGCTTTTGAATTCCTTCCACATGACGAACCATCCCTCCGAAACTTTGAATTTGAAGTTATTATAGCATTTATAGCATCACGTAAAGCAACGGCAAACAGAAAATTGTATAAACGGTATATAGTTTGAGATACAGCCGCTTTATATGCGGAGTAGGATTAACGTATGCACTTGGATGGACGCTCCGCAAACGGACCGTTGTTTAAGCGGGATGCGAAGCACCTAATTTCTAAAAACGCAAAGGAGCGAGTCTCCAATAATGGAGAATCGCTCCCTTTTTACATGTTAAGCTTTTGGAACCCTATCCTGCTGCTCTAATTCTGCCTAGTCCTGCTTGCGTGTTCTGCGGAAGACCCGGCTGAGGATGAAGCCGCCCAGAATTAGGCCTGCACCCGTCAGGTAGATCGGCAGCGGACTGCTCTCTCCGGTCTGCGGCAATCTGCCGCTGCCGTCGTTTATACCCGAGACCGTTCCTTGCGGAACCGGATCGTCTTCAACATCTACTTCCGGATTGCCCAGCGGGATATTATCGTCGATTGGCGTCACCACTTCAGGCGCTGCCGGTCCTGGAGTCACAGTTGGTGCCGGTGCAGATGCCTGCGGCGTTCCCGGCAAGCCTGGTCCTGCAGGTATCTGCGAATCATCGATAATGACTCCCGGTTCGAATGTTCCGGCTGGTGTAGGTACCGGAGTGAATACCGGTCCTCCAGCAGGCGATGTCGGAACAGGTGTGGCCTCTGGCCCCGTAGAATCTGTAGGCACTGGCGATGGAACCGTAGTCGGAACTGTAGTCTCTACAGGTGTCTCGGTTGGCACCGGAGTTACAGTCGGCGTTGGTGTTACTGTCGGCGTGGGCTGCTCCGCCAGCTTATTATATAGGGTAAGATTCAGCACGGCCGATGAGCCGATCGTCACCGGATGCTCGGTGGGATCAAGCACATAGCCTTGCGGTGCAGCTGTCTCAATTAAGACGTAGCTGCCCAGCCACAGATTGTTGAACGCTGCAATGCCTGCTGCATCTGTGGTGCGGGTATTCACCAGCACCCGGTCATTTCCGTTCAGACGGTATAGCTCATAGGTAGCTCCCGCCAGCGGTTTCGCAACATTGCCTGCTTCCAGCTTGAAGACATTAAGCGTCCCTCTGACGCCGCTGCCTGTTCCCGAACCGCTGGACACTCCTACGATAATCTCCTTGGTTGTCTCCTTGGTGATAAGCTTAACGTTATTGCCGCTGAAGCTCACGGAGTTAACCAGCTTATCGCCAGTGTTCGCAACGATCAGCGACTGATATTCCAGCACATAAGCGGAATAGATGTCACCGGGGAAGCTTAAAACGAAGGACTGTCTGCCCTGTGCATCGGCACTGATCGTTAAAGTGTAATCAGTATTCTTCTGAAGTGCAGGACCGCTCTTTGTCACTTCGCCGTTCACGGCCGTAACCGTACGGTAGAGCTGGAAGCTGTCCGGCAGCAGGATCTGATTCGTGCTTGGCACATCGGTAATTACGGCATCTTTAACATGGGACTGGGTGCGGTTGATCGCAATGGTCCAGTTCAGCTTATCTCCATTCTGTGCGCCGTCTTTGAACACATATTCATCCCCGTGCGGGATATCTACCGTGGCCTTCAAATCCTTGGAGACCTTCTTCGTGCCGTCCAGCAGGTTCGCTGTATTGGCTACCTTGGTTCCGATTAGCTGTCCGGCAAGGCTGGTCTTGAATACGATGTAATAAGGCGAATGAATGGCTGTGTCAAAATCAACCTTCAGCTCATTGCCGCTTCCCACGCTATAGCTGAACTCATTGCCGCCAACCTCAGCGCCTGGGCTATGCGTTCCATCCTTGGCAATATTCATCTTGTATACCTTCAGTGAGCCGGGTACCAGAGACTGTCCGTCACTCAGTACATCCGTCACTACAGGATCGGCAATGGATTTGCTGTTGTAATTGACGCCTACGGTCCAGGTCAGCTCTTTGGCAGAAGCGTCATACGCCCCTGATTTGAACCCGTTGTTCTTCACCTCAGAGTTAGGAATGAACTTCCCGCTGGCTTCTGTCCACTGTGCCTTGTTCTGGCTGTCCTTCCAGTCAATCCGGGCCACGTTGATGAAATCATTCGTGTTGCCTGTTAGCCAGTCATTGCTGAATTCCGTCTGATAACTAATGGTATAAGTACCTGTAACCGGTGCATTAAACTTCACCTCGAAGCCTTTATTAGGCTGAGCCGGTGAATCCACAATCAGGGTATAAGCCGATGAAGGGATCACTGTGCCGGATAGAGTACGGACCACCAGAGAACCTGAGATGTATTTCTGTCCTCCCTGCGGGAAGCTGTCTGTAACTACCACTTCGTTCATTGGATAATTGTCCCCGTTGAACGTGATTTTCCAGTTGGTCGTGTGTTTGTTGTAATCCACCCCGGACAGATTCTTATAGATAATAATGGGCCGGATCAATTGAGTAGCGTTGCTGCTATAGGTGCTGTCAGAGACAGTATTGGTGATCTTCGTATCTTTGAACACACGGTCTGCGGCTTTGGTCGTATATTCGATCAGATAAGCCGATTTCACCGTATTCTTGAACTCCAGTCTGAATCCGTTGCCGGATTCGCTGTTGACTGGCGTTACTGTGTAATCACTGCCTGCATTAAGAGCTGTGCCCTTAGCAGCTTCTCCGGCTGCATTCAGCGTAACCGGATAGATCCGCACCGAGTTCTCCATGAGCGCCTGGGAGCTGTTGAACACATCCGTCAACACCGCGTTCTCCGGGGAGATCGTCCGGTTATTGTAGTTGTATTCGATAGCCCAGTTAATGGTCTGAGTGCCCCAGTCATAACGGACTACTTTTTTGTTAAGGCTGCCGCCTCGTTCAATAACTACTGTATCCGAAGCGCTTACCGGGTCACGGCCGTCCCCTGTGAAGGTTGCCGTATTGGTGAAGCTGGACAAGTTATCACTCACTACCTGCGTAGTATAAGCGATACGGTATGCCCCTGTAATCACAGGGTCCGTGAACTGAAGCTTCAGCGTCCCTTCGGAGACTCCGGCAGTATATTTGCTGCTGTCTACCAGTTGGCCTTGCGTAACTGTGCCGTCAAGCTGAACATTCAGCTGGTACACGGCAAGCGTAACCGTGCTGTCCAGTGCCAGCCCGTCAGGAATCGGGTCAGTCACAGCCGCGCCGCTTACCGGCTCCAGTCTTTTGTTCACATCGACGGTCCAGTCAATATGATCTGCGTTGAAGCCGCTGGAGATTCCCTTCTTGGTAATCGTCGAGCCTACAGTAGGCTTGAATGATACCGTAATCGTCTGGACCCCGCCGTTCACTGGGAACAGAATCTGCTGGACGGTGCTGCCGCTGATCACTTGTTTGTCAAATTGGGTATTAATACGTAAGGTCCCCTGCACATTGGCATGGCTTTCGATGTAATCGTTAAATGTCATCACTACCTGATGGGTAGCCTGGCTGACCGTGAATGTGCCTACCGTCCCTTCGTCCGATTCCAGTCCGCCCTGAATGTCATTGAAGAGCTGGAACTGCTCGGGAAGCTGGAAAGCAAAGGTGTCTCCCTGGCTATAGCCGTGGCCGTTAGGAAGCGACCAGGTATAGTCCAGCCTCACGGTGGAATCCACATCATACACACTGCCTGTCACCGTCTGTCCATCCGGACCATATACCGCCATGGATACACTGGTAATAATGTCCTGGTCCTGTTCAATGGCCGCCGCTGTAGCCTGCTGGGTGAAGCCCAGCCCTGAGACCAATTGCACAAATAACATGACCAGGACCACTGCCAGGCTTGTTCTTTTTTTCACCATTTCCCATAAGCCCCCGTTCTTTCGATTGAATGATTTGAAGCATACCTGCTAAAAAGATGGCTGCTGAACGCACCGGTAAGGACACACTCCACCTGAAGTTTCGTTATGTATACGGGCTAAGAGTCCATCTTATGTAAATAAACTAGTAAACCTGACTTTTCTGCCCACTACAGACGATATATACTTATATCACCTAAGAGTAGAACTTTAGAATCAGAAATGGTTAAAATTAAAGAAATTATTATGCAACCCTTAATTCAGGATTCAAGCGGAAACGACTTTGCCGTCCTTTTAAAGGACGGTGCCGTTTCAGCGAGAAATAGAAGGATAATTTATCATGTGTAACCTATAAATTTTTATATTTCAAGGAGAGATTCCAAGTGAACCGAACTATATTCTGGGACCGTGCACGTGATAGCGATTTCGTCATGCTCTCCGCCTCCCATCTCGTTGCGCTGTCCGTTATTGCCCTATGCTGCCTGGCGCTCTTTTGGGCCCGCTTCGCCCTGCGCAACAGGTCCGGCCTGCGGTTAGGCATACGCCTGCTGCTGATCGTGTTGCTGGCTGCTTCTGAGGGGGGCCTGCATGTCTGGTATCTGTCCCATGACAGCTGGAGCCGCAGCTCCTCCCTGCCGCTGGAACTATGCGGAATCACCCTGCTTCTGTCGGTCGTAATGCTGCTCACGCGCAGCAGACTGCTGTACAGCTTTCTTTATTTTGCCGGGATCGGCGGTGCATTCATCGCCCTGCTTACCCCTAATCTGGTCTATCCGTTTCCGCATTTCCGCTTCCTGCTCTTCTTCATCGCCCACGGGTCGATCATACTCGCATCCCTGTACATGACCTGGGTCGAAGGATATAAGCCCGCCTGGCGCTCGCTATTCTTCACCATGCTCTGCCTGAACCTTGTCGCCGCGTGCGTCTATTCCGCCAATGTCCTGCTGGACTCCAACTATATGTTCCTGATGCGCAAACCCAGCACGTTCTCGGTTCTGGACTATTTCGGTCCTTATCCCTACTATCTGCTGGTTGAAGAAGGCTTCGCCTTCGTCATCTTCCTCCTGATGTTCCTGATTTTCTTCAAGCTACCGGAGCTGTACATGGCCCGCCGCGCCACAGCCAGCCGGAAACTTGGCAGGTAAACAGATGGAGGAAATCCAACTGCTATGTTCAATTCCCCGCACGGCAAAAAGCACCCGGCTGGATAACCCAGCCGGGTGCTTCGGCGATGCCATAGAAAGAGGAGAACCTCCCCCTATAACGTCTAAGGAGTGCTTGTATTAAGCTTCTACAATTTCAACGGTCGTCATCTTGTCGCGGCCTTTGAAAGCGTCAACCAGATCCATGCCTTCAACCACTTTACCGAATACTGTGTGTACTCCGTCAAGGTGCGGCTGTGGAGCATAAGCGATATAGAACTGGCTTCCGCCTGTGTTCTTGCCGGCATGGGCCATAGCCAGGGAGCCGCGCTCGTGCTTGTTCGGGTTGATCTCGCAGTTGATGGTGTATCCAGGACCGCCGGTGCCTGTTCCGTTAGGGCAGCCGCCTTGTGCTACGAAGCCTGGAATCACGCGGTGGAACAACAATCCGTTGTAGAAGCCGTCTTTTGCCAGCTTCTCAAAGTTTGCTACTGTATTAGGCGCATCCTGATCGAACAAGTCGATCAGCACGACACCGCCGTTTTCGAGTGTAATTTTCGCTTGCTTAGCCATATGTAAATGACCCCTTTCGAAATGACAAATGTAGAACACGTTTATTAGTTTACTATGAAACGGGGCACAAAGCAAAGCAAGCGGGAAGTCTTCCCGCCTGCCGTTATAGCACAACCCTTATAGTCTTATTTCGTAACGGCCTCTTTAGCAATCCGTGCAGGCACGATATCATTGGCCACAATGTCCTGATGGGACTCACGGCGTACGACCAGATCGCTCTGCCCGTTCTGCACGAATACCACCGCCGGACGGCGGATACGGTTGTAGTTGCTGGCCATGGAGTAATTGTAGGCACCTGTGCAGGCCACAGCCAGCAGATCGCCGCTCTCCACCTTAGGCAGCTCAACGTCCCAGATCAGCATATCGCCGCTCTCGCAGCATTTGCCGGCGATGGATACCTTCTCCACGTTAGGCTCAGTCGCACGGCTTGCCAGCAGCGCTTCGTACTTGGATTCATACAGGGCCGGACGCGGATTATCTGTCATGCCGCCGTCAACGGCTACGTATTTGCGCACACCCGGAATTTCCTTGCTGGTTCCAACTGTGTACAGGGTCGTTCCGGCATCCCCTACAATACTGCGGCCCGGCTCCACCCAGATCTGCGGCAGCGAATCGTTAATGCCGGCGAAGTGGGTCTTCACTGCATCTGTGATGGCTGCGACATATTCGGATACCTGCAGCGGCGTATCGCCGTCCACATAACGGATTCCGAAGCCTCCGCCCAGGTTGACTACAGGGAAGCTGATTCCCAGCTCTTCCTTGACGGTACGGGTGAACTCAGCGATACGTTCAACGGCAAGCTGGAAGCCTTCGGTCTCAAAAATCTGCGACCCGATATGCGAATGCACGCCGAGCAGATTCAGATTAGATAGGCTGTCAGCCAGGCTAACCGCTTCACGGGCTGAGCCGTTGCCGATATCGAAGCCGAATTTGGAGTCGGTCTGTCCTGTGGAAGCGTAGGCATGATGGGCATGGGCTTCCACCCCAGGCGTAACACGCAGCAAAATATTAACCGTCACTTCTCTGCGGGCGGCAATGGACTGAAGCAGGCGGAGCTCCACCAGATTATCGGCGACAAAGCAGCCAATCCCTGCATCAATCGCCATCTCAATCTCATCCGGTGTCTTATTATTGCCGTGGAAATGAATGCGTTCCGCCGGGAAACCGGCTTGCAGCGCAGTATACAGCTCTCCATCGGAGACCACATCCAGCGACAGCCCTTCCTCATCCGCAAGCCGGCACATCGCCATCGTCGAGAACGCCTTGCTGGCATAAGCCACCTGGAACCCGAGACCGGAAGCTGTGAATGCCTCCATATACTCGCGGCAGCGGCGGCGGACCAATTGCTCGTCCACTATATATAGCGGTGTTCCATACTCCGCCTTCAATTCGGTTACATCACATCCGCCGATCTCCAAATGCCCTGCATCATTGATTCGGCTCGTCCCGTGTAAAAACATTGCGCAGTCCTCCAATTTCTGTGGAATCATCCGATCCACCCTGTCTAGTATATGATTTGGGGCCCCGATGCGTTCCTGAAAAAGATGCTCAGAATACAAATCCGGCTTATTGCGGGGCTGTTCAGTATATTCAGTATAACAGACAGAGGGAACACCATTGAATGGACTTTTTTGCAGTTGATTTGTATTTTCCTACGACTTGCGCGGGGCGTCCTTATTCTCAGGCATCCGGGTGTTATCTCTTGTTTTGTTGAAGGATGGCCTTGTTTTGGAGCTGAGCACCGGCTGACGCAGGAGGATCTCCGCCATAGCTTTTGCATTAAATGGTATAAACGGCCACATGTATGGAGAGTTATACGAACGGTGTGTGGTCAGCAGCACCACCAGCAGCGTCGTGCCGATCATGAAGCCGGGAATGCCATAAGCAGCCACCGCCAGCAGCAGCGCAAGCCGGACAATCCGGTTGGCCAGCCCCAGCTCGTAGCTCGGCGTTGCAAACATCCCGATAGAGGCTACCGCCATATAGAGCACCACTTCATTGACAAAAAGCCCGGTCTGTACAGCAATATCACCGACCAAAATGGCAGCGATCAGCCCCATCGCGGAGCCGAGCGGCGTCGGTGTATGCACTGCAGCCATCCGCAGCAGGTCCACCCCCAGCTCAACGATCAGGAACTGGGCAATGAGCGGGAGATTGGCTGATTTTTGCGGACCGATGAAATCAAGCATGCCTGGCTTCAGCTCCGGATGGAGAACCATCAGCATCCACAGCGGAAGCAGGAACATCGATGCAAAGATCCCGATGAAGCGGACCCAGCGGAGATAGGTCCCCATAAAAGGCGTCTGGCGGTTCTCTTCCGCATGCTGGCAAAGATCAAAAAACGTCGTCGGCAGCACCATGACACTCGGGGAAGTATCGACAAAAACAACCACCCGGCCCTCCAGCAGATGGGAAGCGACAATATCCGGCCGTTCCGAATAACGGACCAGCGGATAGGGGTTCCAGCCGCCGCCGACAATCGCTTCCTCCAGTTGCTTGTCCGCCAGGGGAATGCCGTCTAGATTGACGCTTTTCAGCTTATCGGTAACGGCCTGCACCTGGGTCTTATCCACGATATCATCGATGTAAGCTAAGCAGACATCTGTCCGGGTTCTCCGTCCAATCTGATGCATCTCCAGCTTCAGCCCAGGGTCGCGGATACGTCTTCTAACCAGAGCCACGTTGCTTAGCAGCGTCTCTGTGAAGCCGTCCCGCGATCCGCGGACCACCCGCTCAATCGAGGGCTCATCCGGGCTGCGGGAAGGATACGAACGGGTATCCATAATAATAACCTGCGATTCTCCTTCAATGAAGAACGCGCTCATGCCGGCTAGCACTTTGTTGATGCTCTCGCTGAACAGCTCGCCTTTCTCTACCTGAACATGGGGAATATATTCACTCATGAAGCTGGCAACCACATCGGTCGATACATGATCAGGGGTCAGATACGTCAGGCGCTTCAGAATTTCATCGATAATCGTATCCTTGGCGAAGCCGCTGATGCAGAGCAGAGCCGCACTTTTCCCGCCGAAGGACATTTCCCTGAACACAATATCAAAGGAGGAGCCCAGCCCGACTACCTCGGTCAGTGTATTCTTAGCATCCGCCAATGATTGCGGGATCTTATCGTTGCCTTGCCAATAGGTAATCGACTGCTCCAGGGAGTCGGAGCGTTCATTGTCCCTTTTTTGCTGCAGAGGGTCCTTAGGCTTGCTTGCAGAATCCGCTCCCTGACCGGCTTTGGCCTTCTTGGGGGCGGACTGCTTAGGTGCGGACTGCTTCGGCTGCTGTGGCTGACCCGCTTCCTGACCTTCCTCCTGATCCTCAGACTCTTCATCATCTCCAAATAATCTGGCAAAAAAGCCTTTATGGCTCTTATCCTGCGTCTGCTCCCCCAGCTCGTCCGAGGTTTCCATATCCTGTGACTTGTCTCCTGCCTGTGCTGCTCCGGTCTGCTCGGGTATACCCGCACCTTCGGAATCTGCTGATTCTTGTCCTGCAAAACCGGCGGAAGCAGAATCTCCGGCAAAATGCGTGTCCTGCTGCGAATGGTCTTTTGTCTGGTCTCCGTTCCCGGATTCCGCAGAAGCTTCCTCCGGCCCGGCATCGTCGCCGAACAGACTGCTGAAAAACCCTTTGATCCCTCCCCCGGACGATTCCTGATCGTCTCCGTTCTCGGATGCGGGATCGTCTTCGGTGCTGGTCTCATCATCTGTAGCCACAGCATCTTTCCCGCTAACAGCCCCAGTGTCTCCAGGTGCAGCGTTCTTCCCGCCGCTAGCCTCATCATCCCCAGACACAGCACTCTGACTGCCGTCATCCTCACCTTCTCCAACTGCTGCGTTCTTACCGCCGCTATCCTCCCCGGCAATTTCTGACGGAGCATCCAGGCCAGAGGGGCTCTCCTGCCCGCCCTCAATCGGGCGCGTCACCGCGCCCAGCTCCGCTGACGCCTCCAGCTCCTGCCCCCGGCCATTCTGGGACGCAGCCGGTTGCTCTTCCTCCGGCTCCTTTTTCTCCGGCGACTTCTGCTGCGCAGACTGGTCTTGCTTGTTATCCGTCTCTACCTGATCACCGCTGTGAATATACCTCACTCCATAGCCCCCTTTACTGTTGATATACAAAAAAGTCGAACAACGCCCCCGCCACCTTGCCGCATACCATCGCCATTAAGAGACCAAGCAGCAGGTGGGTCATATGCAGACGTTTGGCCAGGATCGGCAGGACATTCAGCACCTCGGTCAGAGCCGCCGCCAGCATGCCGATAAATACGCCGTTGAACAGGCCGACCCCCAGCTCGATCAGCGGGCCGGCCGCCATTTTCCAGTTCCAGAAGTCGCTTACCGTTCCCAATAGGGAACCGCCGACCATCGCTCCCTCATACCAGTGAACCTTGTCATAGGAGGAGGTAAGCTGCGCCAGCCGGGGGATGATGTCCAGCACTACGAATAATGCAATCACTCCGCCGCCCACCGCGATTCCCCCGGCAATCCCGAGCAGCAGATGAAGTCCGAGCGATAGCGGAGCCGTCATGCGCCCCCCTCCCGTCTGCCGGGTGCTTCGTCACTTCGGCGTTTCATTTTGCGGTACTCCTCGTTGATTACATATTGATCGATATTCTTCTGATACAGGAACATTTCCACCTCAAGGGGAGTCGGCTCCTCGTTCCATTTCTTTTTGAATAAATGATTGAAAAAAATCACCATCCCAATTCCGATGCCCAGCGAATAGGCAATCTGAAAAAGATAAGGATGCTCGTCCCTGCGGCCGGTCAGCATCTCCACAATCCGGATCTGTACCTCCAGCATGCTGACATCGGCATGGAAATTCATAATGGTCAGCGCAGAGCCGAAGAACAGCAGCAGCCATACCAGCACGAAAAGAGCCATGGAAGGCTTGGTTGCCGTAGCCGGGCCTTCAATCTGTACAATGGTGCGGCCTTCGCCAATCGGCTGAATCTCCGCATCGGGGTACATATCCTGAATTCGGGGAATGACGGTCAGCAGATCAATCAGAATCAGATTGCCGTCACTCTCCTTCGGCTGAAGCACAAGCAGTGTATACAGCGGCTCCCGCCATTGCGGATCAGTGATCAGATAAGCGACATCGCGCAGCAGCACCCCCTTGCCCTTGGGCACCGTCACCCGGTTCTTAAGCTGGATATATACGGCTGGAGCCGGGGAATCAGTGTTCATCTGCGGGGCCTCCTTAAGCTCAGGTGTGAAGCTGTCCTACGGCAAGAATAAGGGTAGTATGGGAAAAAAGGCTTATTTTTACTCTTCCCCTTTGCAATTCATCGGGATTAAGTTGGACCACCGAAACTTTTCCTGCCCCAGGTCCGTCTATAGTTACAGTTATTTACACAGAAGGGATGGAAGTTCATATGAAAAAAGCATTACATCAATCCTTACGGTTGGTTCTCTCTGCATCAATGCTTCTGGCACTCGCTGCGCCGCTCACAGCACATGCAGCCGAGAAAATCGAAGTATACGATTCCTATACCAGCAAGAGCAGTAACGTCCAGCTGTATTCGGTGAGTCAATTGGACGGGAACCAGTTCATCAATGCCGTCATTGCCCGGCAGCCGGATGGGACCTATAGTAAATGGCCGGAGGCTTTTCAGCATTTCCGGAAGAGTGACAGCGGGAACCTGCAATTGACGGGGATGGATGATCCGGAGCAAGCCTATGTCTACGATAAGCAGAGCCAGTCCATTATGCGCAAAAGCGAATACACCCTATCCCCTGACGGCCGCTGGGGTGTGCTGGAGCGTTCCCGTTACGAACGTCAGCCAGAGGGCTATATCGCGAAATTCAACGATCAGTATCTGAGAAATACCGTAACCGGCAAAGTATCCGTCTATTATTCTACTCAGCAGTATTACAATGCCCGGTGGATCAACCAGCATACGCTGCTTGAGAGCGGATATAATGAGGCTGCCAGGCAGAATGTGATCAGTACGTACGATCCGTCCACCGGGAAGCGGCAGGAGCTGCTGAAAGGGACCTTGAACAACTGGAACTTGACGAAGGGACTGCTGCAATATGTCAAAAACGAGCCCAAACGTCTCCCTTGGATCTATAATCTGAAGGACGGATCGTCACGACTGGTCAAGGACACCCGCGAGCTTGAAGCCTTGTTCCCTGCTTCTCCATCTTCAAGACCGGAAGTCACATTCCCTAAGGGTATGCTGCTGAAAGACCTGCCTGTCACGGAGATGCCGATCACCTTAGCCTATGAACACAACCTGAATCTGGACGGAAAAAGTGTGGATGTATCCACCGTGTTCACTAAGGGCGGACAAGAGTGGATACCGGTGAAGCCGCTTGCCGCGGCCCTCGGCTGGAAGATCGAAGTCATGAACCTTAGCGCAACCGGCGACCCTTCCGCTGCTTATATCTACAAAATTACAAACGGCAGCAATCACACAGTCCTCACCCCTGTGAACAGCTTCAATTCGGCAAGCAGGCTGTATATCGCACCAGCGCAGCTTAAGGAGCTTGGGTACAAGAGCATCAAGGTCACTCCATATGTGAAATAAAATCACTCCAGCGGCGGCAGCCTTCCCCTGCTTCTGCTATAAGGCAAAGAGGATGTTCCCGGACGGCGCGGCCGTGTAGGAACATCCTCTTTGACTATGATGCGCTGGGTCCTGGGGTATGTCCCCTCAGACTGTAGCGCTATGAAGTTAATTCTGTTTGGCCGGCTGCAGCTGATCCCGCTGCTGACTGGAGATGAAGAACAGTGCCGTCCAGATCAGCGCGAAGCCGACAATCTGCGGCAGGGTTACAAGCTGCTGATAGACCACCCAGTTAATCAGAATACCGGTCATCGGGAAGCTTAGTTCGGCCAGGGTTGCTACCGAAGCTTTGGTCGTATTCAGTCCCTTGTAGTAGAGCAGCATGCTGAGCAGTCCGGGCAGCAGCGCCTGCAGCAGCAGGTTAACGGCAACTGCCGCCGAGCCGCTGACTCCGCCGCTCATCTGCCACGGAGCGCCTTCCATGCTTGTAATGACGAACAGCAACGGGAGCGCCAGAATGAAGCGTAATGAGGTTACCGTCTCATATTTCATTGAGCCGAGCAGATAACGGCCCATGACCGTAGAGCCGCCCCACAAAGCGGCAGCACCCAGCGCCATCAGGCTTCCTACACCCATGAAGCTGTTTACATGGCCGAAGGGAATCGTCCAGCCGAAGGTCAGCAGGTACGTCCCGGCCAGGGCAACGATAAGCAGCGGTGCGAAATTGCGCGGCAGGCGTTCTTTTAGAATAACAGCGGCAAGACCAATGGCGAACAAGGGCTGAAGCTTCTGGAGCAGCAGCACGGCATTGAAGTCTCCGCTGGATAGAGCTTTGGTGAACAGAATGGTCGCTACGGCTGAGCCGCCCCACGATACCACTAGCAGCGCTGCAGCCTGACGCAGACGTACACCCTTCAGCTCTGCGCGGTTACGCCACATTACCGGAGCGGCAACCAGGAAGAGCACAACATGCTCAAGCAGTACAATCTGGGACGAAGTCAGGGATTTCAGCAGGATAATGCGGAACAGCGGGTCAACTCCCCATAAGGCCGCCCCCAGAACCACCAGCCAGAATCCGCTGCGCACCGGTGCGGTACGCAAGCCTTGGGATGAAGCAGATACATTACTCATCTTTCATTCTCCTTGTCGATACAAACCCTCGATAGAGACCAAAAACCCCCATGAGTCCTGTGAACAGGACAAACATCGGGGGTCGTTATCAATAAAGACATACGGAATAGACCCGCCGCCTTTATCTTATGATCCTCTCCCATCCGGACTTTACCGTCGGCTCTGGATTGTCACCAGATCAGTCGCTTCCTCTTGTGATAGAGTAACGAGTCGCGGGCTTAGTTCTCACGAACATCACCGCCGGTCAGGAATTTCACCTTACCCCGAGAATCTTGTATTCTGTTATTATTTTCACAATCCCAGAATACCTCTGATTTTTGATTTCGTCCAGCTTTTTATGAAAATAATCATTATATTTCATTCAATAATCATTCAAACCATCATTCTGCTAATCCAATTTGCGTGCCGCATCCAGGTTCTGGTTCGTTTGGCAGAAACGGCAGTGTGCGCTACACTATAGTATGAACATTAATCATCCCTAATATAGAGATTTATGGAGGTTATCATGAAAAGAAGTTTTCCGACCAATCTGCTGTATTCCATCTTTGCTCTGGCCGGCATTGCCATTATTGGCTTTATTACTTACTTTATTGTCTCTTTTACAGGCGGGATGCTGTTCTATGGCCCACTAGTCCTGGTCGTTGCTTCAGGGCTCGCTGTATTCTCCGTGCTGGGCATCTTCCGCCTGTTCAGCAGCAAGGTAAGGCGGATGCTCCTGGCCGCTTTTGCCGGAATCTGTGTGCTGACAGCCGCAGGCCATGAGATCAGACAAGCGTATGTGAACAGCCTGGCAGAAGTCAGGGAACCAGAGGTGAACCTGTACCAATACGCGCCCTTTGAGGCAAATACCAAAGCTGCTTCTCTGGATCATAAGGCATCCTATCAGCTTACGGAGCAAATGCCCCGTCTGGATGGCGCAACGGCACTGTATCCGCTGTATTCCGCCTTTGCCCAGGCGGTGTATCCAAAGGATACCTATAACTCCAGCATTGAGCTAACCGGAAATGATCTCGTCCTGTGCACCAGCACTTCCGAGGCTTACAAGCGTCTGATCGCCGGGAATGCTGATATTATATTTGCCGCAGCCCCTTCCCTAGCCCAGACGAAGCAGGCGAAGCGCGCAGGCGTTGAGCTGAAGCTCACTCCGATCGGGCGCGAAGCATTCGTCTTCTTCGTCAACAAACGCAATCCGGTGGATAGCTTAACGGTAGATCAGATTAAGGATATCTATTCCGGCACCGTCACAAACTGGAAGCAGGTCGGCGGCAAGAAGGCGTCCATCCGGGCTTTTCAGCGGGAAGAGAACAGCGGCAGCCAGACCAAGCTGCAAAAAATCATGGAGGACCGCCAGCTGATGGCTCCTCCGAAGGAGAATGTAGCTGATGTGATGAGCGGGATTATCAGCCTGACCGCCAGCTACCGTAACTTCAATAACGCACTCGGCTTCAGCTTCCTGTTCTACGCCTCACAGATGAATGCCAGCGATGAGATCAAGCTGCTGGCCATCGATCAGGTGCCGCCTTCCAAGGAGACCATCCGCAGCGGCAAATACCCGCTCGCCGTCGAATTCTACGCCGTAACGGCCGGCAGCACCAACCCTAACATCGAGCCTTTCCTGGACTGGATTCTGTCCGCCGAGGGCCAGGAACTGGTTGAGAGGACGGGCTATACGCCGGTTAAATAAACAGAGGCACCAGCATCCTTTAAGGGGGAAGGATGCTGGTGCCTCATCGCTTTCTGATGGCATAACATGCAGCCAGCACACCGCCGCGTCCGCCCATTGTGTTCGGTTTTTCGATTACATTCCGCTCTAACACCCACGCAACGTCCATTGTAATCGGTTTTTCGATTACATTTGGCCCACACTCCGGGTTTCCACTTACATTCCGGCCCGCACACAGGCAGCAGCCCTCCTGGAGGTCTTCCTCCGGCGAGGGCTGCTGTCTGTAAACTTATCCCTTATAATACTCAAATATCCGTCTGCGCTTCTCCCCGTCCGGGTCGTTCACCACACGCGAGGACTGGTCAAATATCATCGTTGCCCGCGTCTTCGGCGTGTACTGAGGCCAATCCAGTCCCGGCGCTGCCGGATCTCCACTATGGGCGAAGGCGGTCCAGGCGGTCTGCATCGCCCCGGCCACTGCCTCCATCTCCGGCGTCACGCTCAGGCCGTACTGCTTCAGCAGCGGGAGGTTGTTGAAGACATACAGAATCTCGGCGCCGTGAATGGCTTTCTCCAGCAGTGGATGCCCTTGCACCGTCCAGTCGAAGCGGTACATCCAGACGGGGGCATGTCCCTGCTGCTTGTCCGCGAACGAAATCGAGCTGGCCCAGAAGAACAGGTCGGTCAGCACCTCCGCCTGTCCTTCCCAGGTATGGCTGTAATCCGAGGTCAGCTCGGAGAGGTCGTCCACTCCCATCAGCTGCTCCAGCGCTTTGAGCGATTGCTCGAAGTTATCGGCCTTCTGCCCCTCGCGGAAGAACAGATTGCCTTCGTGCAGATTCGTTCCGATCACCACGGGAATGCCGCTGGCGGCTCCCGCCGCAATGGCCTGTACCGGTTCAACCGGCAGGGTTCCCGGCTCAACAACTGGCTGGAAAAACATATTCATCGAGTCTCCGGACAGCTTGTACGCCATCCGCCCTGCGGCTTCCATGATCTCTCCGGCCGACAGCGTATGCAGAAGCTGCGTATCGCCGCCGGGTTGAAGGCCCAGCTCTGCCAGGAAAGCTGCGGCAATCTGCCCGCCGAGCTCTTCATTCAGTGTCTGCCCCGCCCCGCTCTCCATAATGGCCCGGGCGAACAGTCCCTTCGCCGCAGGCATCGCCAGCAGTGCAGCAATACTCATGCTCCCTGCCGACTCCCCGAAGACCGTGACACGCGCCGGATCACCGCCGAATGCAGCGATATTCTGCTGCACCCATTCCAGGGCAGCAATCTGATCCAGGAGGCCCAGATTACTGCCCAGTCCTCCGCCCAGCGGAGACAGATGCAGGAAGCCGAGCGGACCCAGCCGGTAATTCACGGTAACCACTACGACGTTCCCGGAGACGGCCATATTGCTGCCCTCGAACATTGGCTGGCTGCCTGCGCCGGTAACGAAGGTACCGCCGTGAATCCACACCATCACCGGCAGCGCTTCGGTCTCCTCCGCAACCGCCGGGGACCAGACATTCAGATATAGACAGTCTTCATCATAGATAGGGGTGGTGCCGCCGAACCGCGTCCCGCTGGTGCTGACCGGCTGCAGGCTGACCGGTCCGAACTTGACGGCCTCCCGCACGCCGCTCCAGGACTCCGGCGGCTGCGGTGCCCGGAAGCGCAGCTCTCCAAGCGGCGGGGCAGCGAACGGGATGCCGCGCCACACATTCACGCCGTTTCCCGCTTCTCCCTTCAGTTGCCCATAAGCTGTATTCACCAGTTGTCCTGTCATTGCACTCATTCCTTTTCGCTTTATTCCTCAGTCTTTTCTTCGATGACTCTGTAGAGCCCGGAGCGGAAGCGGAACCACTGGAAGATATGGGTCATTACCACCTTAAGCACGGCGTAGCCCGGAACCGCAAGTATGATACCGAGTACACCGAACATTTTTCCGGCAAAAATAATCACAAAAATAATCGTAATCGGGTGGATCTTCAGCGATTTCCCCATAATCTGCGGCGAGATGAACTTCCCTTCAATCAACTGGACGGCGGTCCAGACAATGACCATCTTCAGCAGCATAAACGGTGAGGTAACCATCGCCACAATCAGCGCAGGGGTAATCGCAATGGCCGGCCCCAGATAAGGGACCACCGCCGTACAAGCGGCAACGATTGCCAGAACCAGCGAATACTCCAGCCCGATAATCAGATACCCGATATAGAGCAGTGCTCCGATACAGCAGCTGACAATAATCTGGCCGCGGATATACGATGCGATCTGATTGTTCATTTCCTGCATCACCATCCGGGACTGCGGCCGCAGCGCGGTAGGGATGAGTCTCATGAGATAGTCGGGCAATCTTTTGCCGTCGCGCAGGAGATAGAAGAGAATGAACGGTGTGGTCACTACAGCCAGTACAATTTCGGTCAGTGTTCCTACGAAGCTGCCTACGCCGCTGACGGCATTATTCAGGAAGGCGGAGGCCCAGGTCGTCACTTTGCTGGTGATATCGCTAAGGTCAGTGCCCACGCTCGACTGAATCTTGTTGAACAGTTCACTGCCGGTAAGCTGGACGAACTCCTCTTGGATCTGCTCACTGTAGACGGGGAAGTTGTCAATCAGGCCCATAAGCTGGGTGCGGATGATCGGGATGACCATAAGCAGAACCAGGGTAATGATCCCCATGATGATCAGATATAGAATGACAATGCCATACGCCCGCTTTACCCGGCTTCTCTTCTCCAGACGGTCCACCAGCGGATTCAGCAGATAATAGGCGATTCCCGAGAGCAGCAGCGGCGCTGCCACCGTATGCAGAAGCACAGACAGCGGCTTGAACACAAACGGAATCTTTGAGAATACGAGTATCGTTAAGCCCACCAGCAGCGCAATCAGCAGACCTACCACAAACTTGTTGTTCAGAAAAAACTTCTTGAATTTATCCGGCCATACCTGCCGTCTATCCATATCCTGCCGCCCCCTAGCTGCAACTCTTACCTGTTAAGTGTGATTATTTGCACTATGTATAAGCATAGTAACCCTGTGGCTGCAAGTCAAATCAGAAACTATCAACGCAAATAGCAGCCATTGTTAATATCAAAGGTGGCTCCTGTATAAGCTCTGGCTCTGCTGCTCAGCATAAAAATCACCGTATCGGCAACATCCTCCGCCAGCAGCGGTTCAGGATTCAACTGGTGTTCCCGGTATTCCTGCTGCCTCCAGGCCGGAATATGTCCCATCATCGGGGTGTCCGCCATGGTCGGAGCCACTGCATTCACGCGGATCAAAGGAGCAAAATTCATTGCGCAGCTCTTGGTCAAGCCAAGAATAGCAGCCTTCGTTAGACCATATACTGCATCTGAGCTGCCTTCCTGGCCGGAAACTGATGACATGTTGACGATGACGCCCTTTTGCTTGCGCTCCAGCAGCATCCGTCCGAAGGCCTGCGAGAAGTAGACATACCCTTTAATGTTGACATCCATCACCCTGCTGATCTCCTCCGGCGTATACTCAAGCAGGCCGCGGCCAAGATAGATTCCTGCATTATTAACCAGGCCGCTTACATCCGCATGGTCTTGCTGAAGGGCTGAGAAGAAGTGCTCCACCGCGCTGTAATCGGCGACATCCAACCGGTAAGTGTAGAGCTTATCCGAAGCGGCTTCGTGCTTCAACTCCTCCAGACGGGGACCATCCAGGTCACAACCAATGACCTCAGCTCCCGCCTCCAGACTGTGTCTGACAATGGACTTACCAATACCTGAAGCAGCACCGGTCACTATTATTTTCATTCCTTGCAGCATCCTTTGACATTCCTCCCTGTAATAGACTTAATAATTACAATCTTACTGAAAGCGCAAATCAACAATACTTCCGGTCCGCTTGAAGCCCACCGACTGATAGACCTTATTGGAATCGGGATTCGCCGCATCGGCATAGAGCATGGGCGTTATGTCCTTGCTGAGCAGTTCAGCACACAGGGCAGCAACGGCTGCACTGGCATACCCGTGCTTGCGGAATTCATGCGGAGTATATACCTCATTAATCCGTGCATATCTGGCAGACTGATGGGCCAGATTAACCATGGACACCGGCTGGTCCCGATCGATCCACAGTCGTAGCTTGCCCGACTCCGTAACCTCTGCGGCATAGTCCAGATGATCCTCCGGTGCACTCTCCATACCGAAGCAATCCTGCACGAATCCGGCTAAATACCCGGCGATGAGCGGAATATCGCCTGCCTCCGCCTGCTGCAGTTTCCCGCTAACACCATGCGGCATCTGCACCTGCGGGCAGTGATAGGCCTCCATCATCATCCGGACGTGGTAGGACTTGCCGTTAAGCTTGCTGTACGCATCAGCGAACAGCTTCCCTGTCTCCGGCGTTCCGGTAACCCCCGGCAACTCGCGGTCCGCCAGCATTTCCGCCAACTGGCGGACAAGGGAATGGCGCCTCTCTTCAGCCAGCTCCGGTGATAACCACAACCACGAGTTACGCCCGGCGGCATGGGCGAAGATCAGATCATTCTCCTCCGTCTTCAGCCGCATGGCTTCCTTATTCCCCGCGATCAGATGAATAAGATTATATTCCACCTCTTCCTGCATGAACGGATTGCTGTGCAGCACATCATCCCCCGGCCCAAAGCTTACGAACATCCCGCTTCCCCCTCTTAGACTTTTCTATCTATTGTAATGCCCCCCTTGGAAAAAATAAACAGCCCTTAGCCGGAGAATTCCAGCGGCGGGCTGCACTAATCGCTATACTATCATTTCTTCTTTTTACCTTTGGCACCCTTGGGGGTAGCGGCCTTGAAGCCTTCTTCATACGTATAGAGCAGATTCTCTTCGAGCTGTTCTCCCTTCAGCACCTTGCGCACCAGGCTTTTGGCAGATTTAGGGGTGACATCCCTGTACCATACGCCTTCCGGGTAAGAGATCACGACACAGGCATCCGAGCACCTTCCGTTGCAGCGGGTTACTGTTGTATGTATCAGCGCATCTGCCCCTTGCTTCGTAATCTCATCCTCAATCGCTTCCGCTACCTCTTCACCCTTATGCTTCTTGCAGTCACTTCCGTTACAGATCAGCAAATGGCTGACCGTGCCTTGCAGATTCCAGGTTGTCATGGCCTTCTTCGCCCCCTCTAATACAACTATACCCTGCTTGTCTCTGACCCTAAACTTTACCTTCCTGTTCAAGGATCGTCAATAGCAGGAAAGACTGTTATACTAACATTGAGAATGATTATCATCTATGAAAAGAGTGACTCCAAATATGCAGACGCGAAAAGCCGGCAGTTCATTGCCTACACCCCATAGCTTTTATATCCCGGTGCGTGTAATGGCACTGGATCAAGCCTTCTTTGACCATAAAAATACCATTGAGCCCTACACCTCATTTCTGATAGTGGTTACCAGCGGAAATGGGGATATAGATTGGAATGGAGAACGTATCCGTCTGTCCGGCGGTCATATTGTGTGCAGCGACAGTCCGGTGGATATCAGGCTGCCCCGCAGCCATAAGCTGCAGGGCGTGTGGATCGAATATACAGTGATCTCCGGTAACAGCCGGCCCTTCAGCCTGGTGAATCACGCTCTGCCGGTCCGAAACTGTCCTCCCCGGGTAAGCACGCTTGCTGTGCAGCTTCTTAGCGGCTGGAATCAGCCGGAGCAGCGCACGCCGTTTTCCTTGCAAGCCCAGTTCACGGAACTGCTCACGGAGCTGTATGACAGTGCTGCGGAGTACACAGAGCCGCCCTCTCTGTGGATTGACCGTGTACTGCATTATATAGAGTCCCACTATAATGAAGATTTGACGAGAGTACAGGCTGCCGGACTTGCCGGAATCACCCCGGAGCATTTCTCCCGCAGCTTCCGCAGGTTCACCGGGCAGACCTTCAATGAATATATAACACTGTTGCGCATCCGTAAGGCCCAGCAGCGTATCCTTACAGGGGCTCCGAATCTGAGTACGCTGGCGCTTGAGGTTGGTTATAGCGAAGGAACCTATTTAAGCCGCAAATTCAAGCAGGTCGTAGGAATTTCGCCTTCAGCCTATCACCGTAAGAGCAAATCCGTAGCCTCACTGAACTTCAATCATACGGCCAGCCTCCAGGCGCTTGAAGTGGTCCCGCGGCTGGGAGTCTATTCGGCCTGGATGGAGAGCATGCAGCCCGTTCCCTCCAGGAAGAAGCTGCTGAATGAAGGGATCGGATCGGCGGGTCTATACGAACGTCTATCATCTGCACGGCCGGATGTCATTATCAGCTACTCCTTGCCTGACCAGAGCAAGCAGCTCCTGTCCGTAGCCCCGGTGATTGAGATTCCCTTCATGCAAATGGACTGGCGGGAGCAATTCCGGCTGATTGCCGAGGTGACGGGACGCAAGCCGCAGGCTGAGGCCTGGCTAAGTATGTATGACTGGCATTGTGACCAGGCTAATCAGTTGCTAGACCAGCGGATCGGTGACCGGGGAACCGCCATGGTCCTGGAGCTTGGCGCAGAGACAGCCTACTGCTTCAGCAGCAGCTACGGCCGCGGGGCGCAGATTTTGTATCATGATCTTGGCTTCCGTCCGCCGCTTGGCCTCATTGCCGAGGGACTGCTGCATAAGGGCTATCTGGAGATTGCCTTCCATAACATCACCCGCTACCACACCGACCATATCTTCATTACCTCCAATGCTGAGGCTGCTGAAGCGCTGGAGCCGCTGCAGAGCTTACTTCACCCTGCGAAGCATCAGCCCGTTAATGGCTCAGCAGGCGGAAGAATCTATTTCCTGAATCAGTCAGACATGTTCTACGGCTTCGATCCGCTCTCCTCCGAGGCCCAGCTGAAGGTCCTGGTGCAGGCGCTGACATCATAAATTTACATAGCCGGACATCACATTCAGCCATAGTCTAATCAGCGCAAACTCTGTAAAGTGTTATTGAGAATGATAATCGTTCCAGATTAAGGAGGAGACATCTTGAAAATCCCGTACTTACGTTCACGCCACATTCATCCGAAGCATTGGTTAGCCTTTTCTGTGCTTCTGGTTTTGACTCTTATCGCCTCGGCTTGTGGAAACAACCCTTCTAATAGCAGCAATGGTGCTGCTTCAGCTAAGGCTACCGCGATACCCGCTTCCTCCCCTCAGCCGGAGAAGGCTGCTGCAACCGCAGCTCCCGCCTTCCATACCGTGACAACTGTGAATGGAGATATTGAGGTGCCGGCAGCACCGCAGCGGATTGTTGCCGAGGAATATCTGGGCAGCTTAATTGCACTGGATACCATTCCGGTCGGTGCGCCCGGGCTTACACTGGAGAATATGTATTTCAAAGAATTCCTCACAGGAGTATTCGATACCGGCACATACGGTAAAATGTCACCGGAGAACATCATCGCGCTGAATCCAGACTTGATTATCTCCGGCAATGCAGACAGCTATGCGGCGCTCAGCCAGATTGCCCCGACGGTCATTGTACCATACGGCGATTTGAAGAATGCACATGAAGAACTAACCTATTTCGGGAAGCTGCTGGGCAAGGAGCAGGAAGCAGCAGCGTGGCTGGCTGATTACGATAAGCGTATTGCTGACGCCAAGGCCCGGGTGGATGCAGCCATTCCTGCCGGGGCCACCTTCAGCATTCTAGAGCATGCAGACAAGTCTACCTGGGTCTATGGGGACAACTTCGGACGCGGAGGACAGCCTATTTATCAGGCGCTGGGGCGCAAGCCGCCGGCTGGGGAGGCTGCTGAAATTATGGAGAAGCAGTGGGCTGAATTATCCGCTGAGACTCTGGGCAAGTATGCAGGTGATTACCTGGTCATCACCGACAACACCCGGACTGCCCAAGACTTCCAGGCAGACCCGATCTGGGGCAGCCTGCCGGCGGTCAAGAACGGGAAGATCTATGTATGGAAAGAAGATCGCTCCTGGTATTATGATCCGATTGCCGTTCTGGCTCAGACGGAGGAGCTGGCCGATTGGCTGACCGGGGCACAACAATAATGGACTCATGAATAAGCTGCCCGGAGCCTCGAATGGCTTCCGGCAGCTTTTGGCGTTTACCCTATCCGATACTCGGAGATAATATCTGTAGCCCGCCGCGCCGGAACCGGCAAATTATTCTTGCGGTGCACAAGGAGACCTCCATGAAGATTATCTCTATCTATGTGCTGTTCGCTGTGCTTACGCTTACGTTAATAGTCATCATTGATGTGATGTCCGGCATCAGCCTGCGTGCATCCATTCATTCGCTCTCGACCATCTTTGCTACAACCACACTACAGGAAGCCATATGTATCACAATCTTCCTGCTTCTCCCGTTCGTTCAGGTAGCCGTTCATGCCTCTAAGAAGCGTCAATCCCGCCGGAAACCGTCTTAATTCTTCTAACGGTACAATCCGAACTTACGCCGGACAAGATGAATCAGCAACAGCAGGATTGGAATCACCGCACAGAATACCGGCAGAATCGTCTGCAGAAAAGTCTTCCCGTCATTCATATGCTCCGGATAATTCTGCGCGCTGACAAAAGAGCTGAACAGCATAATCACGCCTGCCGGAATAACCAGCCTGCTTGTATCGTTTACCTTGAACAGATCGTTGGCAATCGCAACAGCAGCATAACAGTAGACGGTCAGCTTAAAGAACGCCCCGATAATCAGCGTCAGCATTACCAGGGCATCCAGCCGTTGAATGAAATTGGCCATATTCACAAGGGTAATGGTCGTAAACATGGGAAAGGCGGTACGGCTGTACAGGTTCTCGCCAAGCACAGACATTTCGATTGCATGCGTGAAGCTGAGCAGACAGGCGCTGACAATGATGGCTGCGATTCCGGTCTTCTTAATTTTCCGGGATTTATTGAAGTGGGGCAGAATGGTAGTGAAGCACATCAATTCGCCGAACGGAAAGATCAGGATGTTGGGATAGGCTGATTTCAAGGCTTTCGTGTAGTCATTCAGATGTAGCGGGAACAGATTCTTATACTCCACCAGCCCGGCCGAAATAACAGCGATAATACAGATGCACCCCATAAAGATCACGATCCACAGGACAATCTCGGCGGTTCTGGCGAACACTTCTATCCCCTTGCTCAGGATATATATCACGGCAATAACCATGATCGAATTAATGATCAGAATCGGGGTTTTGTCATAGGAGGCCGTGATCAGCAAATCCCCCGCTTCCCGCAGATTTCTGGAGCCGTTATAGAGAATCACCGGCAGAAACAGCAGGCTGACCGGCCAGCCCAGCCACGGCCCGAGAATGGTGCGTGTATACCCGCTAATAATCTGGTTCGGAAACTGGAGATAGAGCTGTGCGAATACCAGATACAGCAGGATGCCTCCGGGAAGGGCCATCAGAATCGCGAGCCAGACCGAATGGCCGCTCTCCAGGCCGATAGGGACAAGCACGGCGGTTCCCAGCTCAAACAGAATGATCAACGCAAGCAGCTGGTTCGGACTGATCGCTTCTTTTTTCATAACACCAATCACCTGATTTCTGCGGTTAAACCGATTATTTACCTTCCGGAATATAGGGTTTCAGACTCATGCCGGTACTGCGGATGTAAGCCTTGATCTTAAGATCCAGCTTGCCCTTCGCGAAGATCTGGCCCCAGTCCCCGTCCAGCGCTGCCCATTCCTGCGGATTCGTCCGCTTCAGCTCATTGCCGAAATTGAAAATATCACTCTCCAGCTCTTGTCCCTTCTCAAAAGCCTGCATAACCTCAATCCTCGTCTTCTTTTCCAGCTCCTGCTCAAGCTTCATAATTTCTTCCCGCTTGCTGAGATCCACGAAGCTGTCTGTTTCATTAACGCTTCCCTCCTCCGCAATCGTCACATGAAAGACCGGAAGACCGTTCTCCATCGTGGTTTTTACCTCCGTTCTGGAATAGATGATATTGACGGCAACGGACTCTTTTTTGTCATCCGCATCAATATCGAGCACGGTTTCATCTATCTGGTTAAGCAGCCACTCGGTGCCCCGTGCTTCTGAGTCCTTCATCCAGTAGAGCAGCTTTCCCTGTCTGAACACCCCAAGCCCGTTCATCACCGTCTCGGTCAGGGTCTCTGACCCCTCCAGATTGCTTTTCTTCTCCCCCTCCTGAGCATCTCCCTTGATCTTCACCGCATTGATCGTCAGATCACCTTCTCCAGTAATGCCGTGAATGACATCAAATACGCTGATTGGCCGGTTCTCCCCCCAGACACTGGAGGTATTCTGCGCTTTTTTGACCAGCCCCAGAGCAGGCAGACTCTCTACAGGGGTCAGCAGCTTCAAGACAGAGGCGGCATCGCTGCCACGGGCGACCAGTATTTCTGAATTGAGCCGCAGCTCATGGGACCGCTCGAAGATGTCGAAGATATCGTTAATACCATCCCGCGCCAGGGGCTCCCCAAGTACAATAAGCTGGGTATGGGCAAAAAAAAGCTGGCGGGTTACATGCTTCGACGCCCGCCGCAGCGCGCCGAACATCGTTTTGTCAGTGGCCGTTACCACCACTACAGCAGGTTTGCCACTTCCGGGAGAGGTACTTGTCGATGTTGAAGACGGATTGACCAATTGAAAGGTGACCCGGTATTCATCTGTCTCCGGGACAAGATCCATCCCTATGCCGCTTACAACGGCCAGCTCATTCAATTCACGGCTGTTCCAGCAGCCGCCAAGCGGCAGGACCAGCACCGCTACGGCGATCAGGCGCAGTAGCCCCTTACCGTTCATCAGATTTCCTCCCGGCGGCCCTTTTCCCTGCGGGAGAGGCTGAAGAGCGGTTGCTGTTGTTGACTAGCCGCTTTCTGAGCCTCGTGAAGCTCTGCGGGGAGCGGATGAAGGTATCCTTCAGATTCCCCGGAACAAAGGGACCGATAGGCGTCATGTAAGGAACCCCGAGCGAGCGCAGGCTGCATAGATGAGCAATCAGCATAATAGTGAATATGGCGATGCCATACAATCCCATAAATGCGGCGATCGCCATGATGATAAACCGCAGCATGCGGATGGAGAGCGCCATGTTGAAGGCAGGTGTAGCAAAACTGGAGATTCCTGTCAGCGAGACCACAATGACCATCGCCGGCGAGACGATCCCTGCCTGAACCGCTGCTGTCCCAAGCACGAGACCGCCAATGATGGAGACGGTCTGGCCGATCGGTGAAGGCATACGGACCCCTGCTTCCCGGATAATCTCAAAGGTAACCTCCATGAGAACCGCTTCAACAAAGGCAGGGAACGGCACCCCCTCCCGCTGTGACGCCAGATTGATCAGCAGCGGGGTTGGAATCATCTCCTGATGGAAGTTCAGCGCAGCAACGAAGATTGCCGGACCATACATCGAAATGACCAGGCACACAAACCGGAGCATCCGGATCAGCGAGGAGATATCATACCGCTGGTAGTAATCCTCCACCGTATGAAAGAACATGAAGAAGGTCGTAGGAGCAATCAGGACAAATGGGGTACCGTCCACGAAGATAGCTATCCGTCCATCCAGCAGATTGGCTGCCACACTATCCGGGCGCTCCGTATTGAACATTGTGGGGAACGGCGAATATTTATTGTCCTCTACGATCTGCTCGATATATCCCGACTCCAGAATCATATCGACCTTAATCTCCTGAAGCTTATCCTTGAACGCCTGAATCGTCGCTTCATCGGCAATGCCGCGGATATACATAATCGTGATATCAGTGTGGGTAACATCGCCCAGCTTCATCGTTTCGGTCCAGAGGTCCGGGTTCTTGATGATTTTGCGGACCAGGGCAATATTCGTGCTGATGGTCTCTGTGAAGCTTTCTTTGGAGCCGCGGATGGCGACCTGGGTGCCTGCCTCCGTAACCGCGCGGGACTCCCCGCCGCAGGTGCTTCCACTAATACCTCCTTCCACTCCGTTCACCAGAATAACCGTATCGCCCGAGAGCAGCGCCTCCAGCAGCCCGTTAATATCTGTAACCAGCTTCTCCTTGCCTATACTAAGGGCATTCTCTTTAATATAGCTGTAGACTTCCTCCGGAGTTACCGCAAGCCGTGCACGGTCATTCAGAGCTTGAAAGGACATGACATGCGAGATATAGTCATCGACCATCACTCTATCTGTTATGCCAGCGATATATACTGCAGCCACACGGGCTGTTCTATTAATTAATTCATAAGTGCGTATAACCAGATCGGGGCTGTTCCCGAGCCTTGCTTGAATGGTACTGATGTTGTCTTCCAGCCTAGGGGAGACCGGCGAATTTATATCCTCCATATCCTCACCTCCTGGCTCTTACTATTCGCCCGCGATCCTTTTTTTATACAGCATATGGAATGTGTAAAAGCAGAAACAAGCTGTCCCCGGTACGGAATAATCCGTGTAAGGGACAGCTTGTGCAGATACAGCTTATGAGATAATGCCGGTACACCGGCTGGTATCTCTGAAGGAGGAATGCTAGTGGTTATCTACTACGCCAAGTGCCTTGTTCTTCTCCTTGAACCGGTCATTATGGGAGGAGACGTAGGCTACCTTCTCAGCGGTAGGGTCCATGTACAGCTTTGCGCTGTTCAGGGCAAGCACCGCATCGGTGAACGTTCCGGCAATGAGCCTTACCTTGCTCTCATGATCCACGAAATCTCCGGCAGCGAAGATACCCGGGAGATTGGTCTCCAGCTTCCCGCTGACGTTCGCACACCATTCTCCCATATCCAGTCCCCAGTCCTTCAGCGGACCGAAGTCGCTTCTCAGCCCGTGATTGACAATGACGGCATCGACCTCAAGCTGCTCGTGCTCTCCGGTCTGAATATGGCAGACGGTCACCTGATCGATCTGCTCTCCGTCACTGCTGTGCAGCTGGCTTACCGCACAAGGCACACGCACATCCACCGAGGAGGCCTTCATCCGGGCAATATTCTTCTCATGCCCGCCGAACTGCTCCCGGCGGTGCACCACGGTTACGCTGGCGGCAATCCCCTCCAGCTCATTCGCCCAGTCCACTGCGGAATCGCCGCCGCCCGAGATCAGTACCCGCTTGCCGCGGAAGGGCTCCAGCTCCTGTACCGTGTAGTGCAGATTCGTCACCTCATAGCGGTCCGCGCCTTCAATCTCCAGCTTCGCCATCTGCAGAATACCGTATCCGATGGTAAGTATGACGGTACGGGTCCAGTGCTGCTCGCCTGTGGCTGAGGTCAGGATATACGTTCCGTCGTCCTGGCGGGCCTGGTGAACAATCTGCTGTCCGAATACAAGGGTAGGATCGAAGGTGCGCGCCTGCTCTGCCAGCTGATCAATTAACTGGCGGCAGAGAATAGGTGTTACTCCTCCGACATCCCAGATCATCTTCTCAGGATAGATCAGCATTCTGCCGCCCAGCTCATCCTTCGCTTCAATCAGCTTAGTCTTCAGATCCCTCATTCCGCTATAGAACGCTGTATACATGCCTGCGGGGCCGCCGCCAATAATCGTCACATCGTATAATTCCATTGCTTCGTTCATTGATATCCCTCCAAGGTCTGGTTGTATTTAAGATTTGGTACGGGCCAGAAGATACAGAAAGTATGGAGCACCGATGACGGCTACTACAATGCCGGTAGGAATCTCGGACGGCTGCAGAATCCGCCGTCCGATCGTATCCGCCGCAATGACAAGCAGCGCGCCGATCAGCGCAGAGGCGGGCAGCATCAGCTGATGCTTCGGTCCAACCAGCCGCCGCGCCAGATGCGGGCCGACCAGCCCGACGAAGCCGATACCTCCGCTGACCGCTACGCTGGAAGCCGCAAGGCCGACCGCTGCTGCCAGCAGACGGAACTGCTCTCTGCTCACATTAGCACCGAGTCCTGTCGCTGTCTGCTGGCCCAGATTAAGTACATTCATCACCCGTGCCTTGTAGATGACATAAGGCAGGAGAATCAGAATCCAGGGCAGCAGGGATAAGACAAACTTCCAGCTTGTGCCCCAGATGCTGCCCGCCAGCCAGGTGGCAACGAACTGATACTTGTCCGGATCGAGGCGAAGCGTCAGCACGATCATCGCCGCGCTCATGCCTGCCGCCACTGCGACCCCGGTAAGCAGCAGCCGGATCGGCGAAATGCCCTGATGCCGTTTGTAGGCGAGGCTGTAGATCAGAGCAGCAGTGCAGGCCGCCCCGGCAAAAGCAACCACAGGCAACAGATAGACCGGTGCCGCCGAGGTCGTCGGGTAGAAGGAAATCAGCAGCATGACCATCAGCCCGGCCCCGGCATTAATGCCGAGAATACCCGGATCGGCCAGATCATTGCGGAAGACCCCTTGCATCACTGCGCCGGATACGGCAAGTGCGGTACCAATTAACAGAGAAATGACAATCCGCGGCAGGCGGAACTGGAACAGAATCAGCTCCTGCTTCTCCGTACCCTTACCGAACAACGTATCCAACAGCTCAAGCGGAGTAAGTCTTATGTATCCTGTATTCACACTTATAATGAACATGATCACAATCAGAACGGCCAGCACGCCAATCACCCTAAGGCCATGCTTACGCCTTGCATCTTCTGAAGAAATTTTCTTTCGGCTCTGCATCTTTACAGCTCCCTTCTTTCTTTTCGGGCCAGATACAGGAAGAACGGTACCCCAATCAGCGCTATAATCGCACCCACCGGCGTTTCATGCGGCGGATTGATCATCCGGGCCGTCAGATCGCCCCCGACCACCAGCAGCGCACCAAGCACCGCAGAGCAGGGAATAATCCAGCGGTAATCCACACCTACCAGATAACGCGTCAGATGAGGGATGATCAGGCCGACAAACCCTACAGCTCCCACTACAGCTACCGAGGCTCCGGCTAGAATCAGGACAATTAGCGTACCCGCCAATTTCACCAGCCCTGTACGCTGCCCAAGCCCTTTAGCAATATCCTCACCCAGGCTGAGCATCGTAATCGAACGGGACAGCACAATGGCTCCGAGGATAGCCGCTATCACCCATGGAGACATGATCTGCAGCTGGAACCACTTCGTTCCGGCCAGACCGCCGGCATACCAGAAGGCGAGATCTTGTCCGATCCGGAAATACAGGGCGATGCCTTCACTTAGCGCTGAGAGCAGCGCACTGAGGGCAGCACCTGCCAATACGAGCCTGGCCGGGGTTAGCCCGCCCTTCGCCAGTGAGCCTACTCCATAGACAATTCCCGCTCCCGCTCCGGCGCCAACGAAGGAATAGAGAATGAGATACATGAACGGCAATCCCGGAAAAAATGCAAAGCAGACCGCCAGCGCAAAGCCCGCTCCAGAGTTAATGCCCATCAGTCCCGAATCCGCCAGCGGATTGCGGGTCATCCCTTGCATAATAGCCCCTGCCACAGCGAGGCTGGCTCCCACCATTACGCCGCCCAGCACACGCGGCAGCCTAAGCTCACGGATGATCTGATGGTCGGTAATATCGGGATTGAAATGAAAGACTGCGGTCCATACGACCGACAGCTTAATATCTGCGGCCCCGAACGATACGGATATAGCGATCCCCAGCGCCAGCGCAATGAGACCGCCAATAAGAATTAGTGTTGCCGCCCAGGGACGGGACCGCAGCTTCAGCGGCTTGGCCTTCTCATCCAGCCCGCTCCCGGACACTGCCTGTTGATTCATGAATGTCACCTGTTTCTTTGAAATTGATTCTCATTATCATTATAATATTGTAAAGGAACAGGTCAAGGTTTGGCAATGGACAAAAAAATAAAATAAAACAGCCTATCCTCCCGGTCCCATCCTGTTAAAGATGTAGCTGGAGTATAAGCTGTTAGATTGGCTGTTAAATGAGTTCTATACATTCTGAAGCGTACCGCCGAATATTTTGCGGATATACCCCTGCAGCTTGCCGATATGCGGCACGAAGAGGCTTTTGTCATACACATAATTGGATTGGGTTACCAGCTGAGAATAGAGCAAGAAGAGGATGGCCGCAAGCTCCCGGTCAATCTGCCGCTCATGCTCCATCAGAGCATAGGTCTCATCCAGTGCCTCATAGAGCTGATGCATAGCCGCTTCATTAATCGTCTTACGGCGCAGCGGTACAAGAATATCTGTAGCAATGGCATCAATCCGCAGAATAACAGCTGCCAGTCTCTTGTTCACACTATTCTCCTCCTGCAGTGACTAAATGGTTAAGCGCTTGCTTATTACCATCCTATGTCTGCCGGACCCCTGGCATGCCTGGGCAGCGGAATCAGCTACCTCGTGTAATCCTCGTATTCGTCTCTCCTGTTCAGCTTGGAGTACATATATTCATCATTCTTCAGCTTATAGAGCTGGCCCATTGCACCAAAGATCAACAGCAGCACTACGATCAGACCATAGGCATAGATAAACTGGTTGAAATAGAAGCACAATACAATGGCTGCAAAGGTCATAAGCAGCAGTGCAAGTGCGATCCGGTTAAGAATTTTCTTCATCAGGGTTCCTCCGCAGAATTTTTTAGTCTAACTGTATCATAATCTGCGGACGAATCCTGTCGAATGCTGGCAGCTAGATCAATTTCGAGAGCACCGTTCCCGCCAGCAGCTCACCGAGCGTCTTATCGAGCGGCAGCGGCTTGTTGCCCAGACAGGTGCGGAAAGCGGTCAGCAGCACCCGGACATCATATTTGCTCGGATGGACGGGAATCACTTCTTTTTCCAGCTTCAAAAGCTCATATACAGCCATCATCGCGGAACGGACCGAATACTCCACCGTGAATACGCAGTCGTCCGGCACTTCGGCGAACTGGCCGAGGAAGGCCAGATTCACACTGCCCTGCGGCACGACCTGCGGACGGTCACCAAGAGCGCGCGGCATGAACTGCGCAGTGATATAAGGCATCATACAAGGGATGACATTAGTCGTATGCTCCAGAATCTCGGGAATGCGGTCCGCAAGGCCCATATGGTAGCACAATTCCTCCAGCAGCTCGCGTCCGGTGCAGTTGCTCATTTTTTTCTTGATATAGTCGCCTTCGGCATCCGGGAACAGGCCATACGCCCACAGCACCTTCACATTGTCCGGCTGGTTAATGAAATGGGGCTGCTTCGGTGCGGTCCAGGACATCATCCAGCTGGAGTCTTTGATCGTCACCACGCCGCCCATGCCGGGAGCATCTCCCGTCAGCTCCAGCAGATAAGGGAATACAATCTCATCATCGGTAAAAGTCATCGTGAACGACAGCCATTTGGACTTGTCGATATCCCCGCAGAACACCTCGGGACGGCCGAAATCCGGGGATTTGGCAGCAAGCTTGCCCCATAGACTCCAGCAGCCCCGTTCTGTAACAGACCGGTTCAGCACCGCCGGTTGGTCCAGATCGCCAACAGTAGAATTCTCTGTCATTGAGCCGTTCGTGACCATGACCAGATCCCCGCGTGTCACCGGAATGGTCTTTGGGGAACCGTTCACCTGCACCTGAATCGCGGTTACAACCTTCTCATTCCCCTTGATATCAAGCTCCAGATCCGTGACCTGATGCCCTGTGTCGAACTGAACGCCCTCACGCTCCAGCCACTTCATCAGCGGCAGGATCAGCGAGTCGAACTGGTTGTATTCGGTGTGCAAAATCCCTTTCAGCTGGTTCATCCCCGAGATCAGGTGCATGAACCGCTCCATATAACGCTTGACCTCTACCACACTATGCCAATTTTCGAAGGCGAACATGGAGCGCCAGAAATACCAAAAATTCGTCTCCAGAAAGCTCGGGTCAAAAAACTGTTCAATCGTCACCGTGCCCAGTCTCTCTTCGGTAGCCAGCGTCAGCTTGCCTAATTCCAGCGCATGTGCAGTTGAAAGTCCAAGCGATGAGAAGTCGGCGGGGGTGCCTTGCTTTTCGACCAGACGGCAATGCGATTCAATCGGTTCAGCCAGATTCAGCTCCCGGAATTCATCCAGCACCGTCCGATCCGGATTGGTCAGGGAAGGGATGAAGCCGAACAGCTCCATGAAGCATTCGAAGTGCTCTTCAATCTCGCGTCCGCCACGGGCGCTGTAGCCGTCCTTGGCATTGCCTGCCCCGTCCATGGAACCGCCGTATATAGAGGATTGCTCCAAAATATGAATATTCCGGCCGGGCATATGCCCGTCACGGATCAGGAATGCCGCCGCCGACAGGGAGCCGATCCCTCCTCCGACGAGATATGCCTTGCGTGAAGCGATACCTTCCTGAACCTGCGGATGAATTCTTTGATATGTACCCATGTGTCCTCTTCCTTCCTTGATCAGGGGATAAGTGCCTGCTAACTGCCTTCACTATACCCGCCTTGAACCAGGGATTCTATGGACAGCCGGACGCAACTGTATAAGGATTACACAACCGTCCGACATTGTGTCATGACTTCACCGGATGAACTGCAGACTGGTAATGCGCCAGCCCCCGGGCAATGCAGCCGTCCATAATCCGCGATACCTTGTCGACCACTTCAGCCGGATCTGTATTCGCCCCTGCTCTGAGCCAGTGGATCACCTGTTCAAGGATGGCCAGCGTGTAGAAATCGGCTATATCCAGCCTAGCCTGCATTCTCACTGGCTCTGGAATCTGCTCCTGTCCGGGCCAGACCTGTCCGTCCAGCTCCTCCACTACACTGATCATGACGCGGTAAATCACCCCGTACAGGAACTGCTCCAGATGCTCGCGTCCCAGCGAATGGAAGGTATTCAGACAGATGGTTTTGTTATTCACAGTGTAGCGCAAGACGCTTAAAAATCCTTGCTTCCAGCCCGCCCAGCAGCAGTATTGGTCCAGTCCTTCAATCACTTCTGACTTGTAGATCCAGCCGAGCAACTCATAGATATCCTGAAAATGATTATAAAACGTATGGCGTGTCACCCCGCAATCCGCCGTGATCTGCTGGATCGTTATTTTATTAAGCGGCCTTGTGAGCATAAGCTTCTTCAGGGAACGGGCTAACGCGTTCTTAGTTAAGAGTGAATTGGACATCTCTTCCTCCTGAACATTCGGATTTTATATTCCAATTATAACCAATTCGGTGTTTGTTTTCACCCCGTCTGCTCCCCAGCTCTTGTTACTCCCGCTCCCCAAGCCGGACCGCATAGGTTTTATATCCGGCTTCGCTAATCTCCAGGCAATTCAATTGCT
Organism: Paenibacillus sp. FSL R7-0204; assembly: GCF_038002225.1. Taxonomy (NCBI): domain Bacteria; kingdom Bacillati; phylum Bacillota; class Bacilli; order Caryophanales; family Paenibacillaceae; genus Paenibacillus; species Paenibacillus sp. FSL R7-0204. The sequence continues at coordinate 2,874,386 of NZ_JBBOCA010000001.1, read as the reverse complement.
CCCCGTACACACAGCCGCCGTCGATGCCTATTTTATCGCCCAGCGGACTGAACCAGACGCCTGCCCCGTCCTGCAGATCTACCGTAGAGGTATGGCCGAATACGACGGTCTTCTCCGTAGAAGTAACAGGATGATTGTAGAACGGCTCCCGAATCCAGATAAAATCATACTCCCGCTGGGTCCGCCAGTCGCCAAGGGAAGGATCAATGCCCGCATGAACGAACAGATGGGTCTCCGTCTCATAGTAGTAGGGCAGCGAACCCAGAAAATCCAGGTGCTCCTTATACTCCGTACGCATGAACTGCTTCATCTCCGTATAATCCTTCCAGCCTGAATCCGGGTGCAGCAGCACCGAATCCCGGCCTCCGCAATAGCTCAGCAGGGTGTGGAATCCCCCATTCGTAATCCAGTGGGTATCCCGCTTGTCATCCTCTCCCGCCAGCGCATCGCAAGCCATCTGATCATGGTTGCCCCGCAGCACAATAACCCCCTCTGCCTCGGCAAGCCGCTTCACCTGATCCACAACCGCCCTGCTGTCCGGCCCCCTGTCCACATAATCGCCCAGCAGGATTAATTGATCCCTGGAAGGGTTATACTCCGCCCGGCGGAGCAGCAGGTTGAATTCCTCTATACAGCCGTGAATGTCACTGATCACTAATGTTCTGATGCCGCTCTCCTCCTTCTTCACTTGTAACTGTCTTGACCTGGAGTATTTATTATACTAACACAAAAAAGAGGTTCACCCGCCAAGCGTTCAGCTTAGCAGGGAAACCTCCATGTTACATTCTATTCCATCCGCGCGGATGGCGGGTGCTGTACCGGCCGTTCCGCAGCACGGTCCCAGCGCCAGGGGGCGTCATGCCCCTCCAGATGCAGGCCGCCGTACCATTCATCGATACTTTGCAGCTGTAGCCGGTCGGCTGCTCCGGCCAACACCTGCTCTCCCCATCCAGTCAGCGTAACGCTGCGATGCAGGAATTCTGGTACTTCCCTGTAATCTGTTAGCTCTGCTACACCATCAATCTCAATCAGAGGCTTCTCCCCGGCTGTCAGTGTGCGCAGGATCTTCCAGTATTCCGTATCGCCCATGCCAAGCCGGTACAGCTCATCCGTCACCTGCCGGAACAGCTTGAGCGGCGTGTCCATTCCATTAGCCACGGCTTGAAGGGTGGTCTGTTCGACGATCCCGAGACCATTCTCTACGGAGGGCAGGCGGGAGAGATGGGCCATGAAGGCGTCATAGGCAAAAGCAAGCGCACCTTCCGCAAGCTCCTCCCGCCTCGTCTCCAATAAATCCGCCAGCTCGCGGGGATCGGCAGCCGCGTAAGCCTCCCACAGCAGGCTTCCCAGCTGCAGCTCCTTGCGTCCAATATTCCGCCAGGTTCCCGGCAGGGTACTAAGCTGAGCTTCCGTCAGCTGTCCCAGACCTTGGAACAGCTCTATCCCGGGGAATTCTCCGATGCAGAGCAGGCTCAGCTTCGTGTTGCCCAGCTTTTGCCCATTGAACCAGTGTAATAGATAGGCCAGCATACTCTGGTCGAACAGATCATGCTCGAACCACAACACCACCTCATCATACTGGCGGAATCCGCTAATCCTCCGCTCCTGTTCCGCACAGCCCGCCAAATATTCAGCCGCCGGAATGCCCATCGTGGCCTGCAGCACCTCAGCCCGCAGCTGCTGATTCTGCTCTGCCGCCGGATCTATGAAAATCGGTCCCGCCGAATAGATCTCTCTCCACACCAGCACCTCCCCCTGGACAATCCCCTGCTTCAGCTTGTCTCCCACCGTGTCACCATTCACAATATGCAGCATTCGCTGTCCTCCCTCATGTAACAAATGAAATGCAGCCGCCAGATCGACAACAGGCAATGCCCCCTTCAGCTTGCGTCTGCCATCGTACAGCCTTTTCTTCAGCGTAGCAACGGAAAGGTCCAGATACACGGAAATCTCCTGAAGCGAGTACCCGTAGAAGTAGAACAATTGCAGCGGTACCCGCAGCTTGGCAGACAATTCCGACACTGACCTGTGGAGCACCTGCGTCCATTCCCTATGTTCGGCAATCTCCGCAACCCCTGGAGAAGAGCCCGCGACATGCACCGCCGCCTCCAGAGGCAGCAGGGCTTGACGCTTACGCCGCAGCAGCCGGTGACACTATCTGACCACAATGGTTTTGAACCATCCCGGAAACGCCGCAGGCTCCTGCAGGCTGGCAAGGTTCATATACGCCTCCAGCAAGGCTTCCTGTACCGCATCTTCCGCGAGCTGCACATCCCCGAGCATATCGTAGGCTACTACGTAAGCCATCCCCCGCACATGCCCGCTAAGCTCCCGGAAGGCTTCGGCATCGCCCTTCTGCGCCTTTTCAATCCAATGCAGCATACGTCTGCAAACCTCATTTCTGTATTTTTATCGTGTTCTAATGATAAGTGCCGGTCCGGGAGGAAAAGGTTACAAAGAGGGTGCAGAATGTATTGACCAGTGTTAGATTTATATTTTGGTAAATTAAATTTGCAATGATTATATTTATTTAAATCAATTTCGAATGATATGTGTTACTATTATTTCATTTAGCCAAGCTCGGAGGCCAAAACTGTTGCCCGGAGGATATTAAGTGAAACCCAAGGCCTATATCAGCGAAGACAATACACTTTCAGGAGGCTTAATATTGAATCATACACCGGGCAAGCTTTTTCTCTCTACACTAATGATAGTAACTGCACTATATTCTTCTGCCGGAACAGCTTTTGGCGCAGCAGCTCCTCAATTAACTGGAATCACAGGCCACTGGGCACAGAATGAAGTTACCGATTGGGTTGAAAAAGGGCTCATTCAGGGATACGCCGACGGCAGCTTCAAACCGGACAATAGTCTGAAAAGATCAGAGTTCATGGCGCTCATCAACCGTGCCTTCGGATTCACCGAGACGGCACCTGTTGCCTATAAGGATCTCTCTACAAGCAACTGGGCCTACACCGAGGTTGCCAAAGCCGTGAAAGCCGGATATATCAGCGGATATTCAGATGGTACCATCGGTACCGGCAAGACGATCAGCAGACAGGAAGCCGCAGTGATCATCAACCGGTTATTGAAGCTGGATGCCGCGCAGACCGGTGCTCTTTTCAGCGATTCCAAGGATATTGCCGCCTGGGCACTGGATTCTGTCAACGCCGTGGCTGCCGCAGGAGTCATGAAGGGTTACTCCGAAGATAACAGCTTCAGACCCGGCAGAGATATTACCCGTGCGGAAGCCGTAGTGTCCTTAACGCGCACCAAAGTTATTGAGGAAGCTCCGGCTAATACTCCAGTAAATGGTGGAGGCACATCCTCAGCAACCGCCTCACCGACAGCTAGTCCAACATCCACACCAACTGCTACACCTACGCCGGTTCGGAGCACCTATGTCCCTTCCGACCCAACGGCTGCGCCTACAGTTACACCAGTAGCGACACCAACACCTGCAGTTACACCTACACCAGAACCTTCACCAGTTCCTACACCAGCACCTACTCCTGATCCGGGTGATACGTCAGCCCCTCTACTTACCAGTGTGACCCTTGGAGCGGTTACTGTAGGAGACAATGTATATGGAACAAGCAACGAAGCGGGTTATTTGTATCTGGTCCCTTCCACAGTGGTTGGAACTACAACCGGGCTGGAGGATTCTATTCATGCTGCTCTTGGTAAAAAGCTGGCGGTAACCGCCTCCGTCTATTCCCCGCTGAATACGCAGAGTCTGCCTGCCGGTCATTATGTTGTGTATGCTCTAGATGCCTCCGGCAATATCTCGGCCCCTTCCAGCACGATTGAGGTTAGAGCGATTGAACTGACTATAGGGCTTCCTGCCTCCTTGACAGAGTCCAAAACCTATGACGGCAATACTTCAGCAGCTGTAACCGAGGGCTCGCTGTCCGGTGTATTGGCCGGAGACACAGTTAATATTCATGCCTCTGCTGCCTACAGCAGCGCAGCGCTTGGGGTGAACAAGACCATAACCGTTACCTACACATTAAGCGGAGCACAAGCAGCCAGCTATCTTGCACCCGCTCCCTATATCGTGAATACGGGCAGCATCGCACTCCATCCATTAACCATCGAAGCTCCGAATTTGACCTTGGCGAAGTTCAAGGACGGAACCACGGCAGCAGCGGTGACTCCCGGACAGCTTATAGGGGTAGTTCCCGGGGAAAATGTCACTGTGAGCGCCGTTGCCAACTATGACACATCATCCATTGGGACGAACAAAACCATAACTGTAGTCTATACACTTAGCGGAGCAGATGCAGGCAACTATATTGCACCTGCGAGCTACATTGTCACCAACGGGGAAATTGACCGGGATCAGATCACACGCTCCAGAGTCTATGACGGAACTACCGCAGCGGCAGTGATAGTCGGTACGGTAACGGGAAGTTATGAAGGAGATGATGTGACCGTGCATGCTGCTGGGACCTATGACACTCCTAACGTGGGAGTGAACAAAATCATCACCATCTCCTACACCTTAACAGGTATAGACGCAGGGAACTATTCCCCCCCTGTTAGCTATACCATTAATACAGGTATTATCACAGCCTTGCAGCTCGACATTACAGCACCCGTTCTCACAGAGTCTAAGCTCTATGACGGGAATACATCGGCCCAGATCACTCCAGGTACCCTGATCGGAGTTATTCCGGGGGATGATGTTACCGTCAGTGCAACCGCAACCTACAGCGATGCTGCTGCGGGCAGCGGCAAACTTATCACCGTGGTCTACACCTTATCCGGCGACGATGCTGGTAACTACTCGGCACCGGGGAACTATATGATTTCCACGGGTGTGATTGTAGCGCCTTAAGAAGATATCTGTGAACACATGGTATGAATAAAAGCGTCCCGCGAGCCGTGAACCGGCTGGCCTGGGGCGCTTTTGTTATGGTTGGGGTTAGATAGAGTAGGCTACAAGTCATTAATAAATTCGGGCGGAATATAGTCCGCCAGCCAGATATTATGATTTCCGTGGTAGAACTTGATTCCTTCCTGTGCGGCCCGCCCGGCATCTATGGTTAAAATTACAGGACTTGAGTCCTTGCGCCCTCCCACCAGCTTGGCTGTATCGTTATCCACTGAGAAATGAACATACTGTCTTTTCATGGGTTTCAGTCCCTCGTGCAGAATCGTCTCCACCCATTGCCTGGCTGTACCGTGGTACAGAGTAGGGGGCGGCGTTTCAGCCTGCTTGATAATTTTTTGCGGGACCGAGTGACCATACAGCGCCCTTATTCTGCCCTCCGAAAGCTCATGCCGCTGCTTATCCGATGCTGCGATCATTTTGTCCAGATCCTCTGCACCGACTGTTGCCCACTTCTTGTCCTGATGCAGCGAGTGGAGCAGCTGTTCAATGTCCACCCATCCCTGTTCATCCAATTCCAGTTCATATTCCCACGGCGCGTGACGCAGAGCGTAGGAGACCTCTTTGCTGAGCTTTGCATAATCCATTGGATTTAGTCCTCCATAGTCATTTTGTCTTATTGTTAGTTGTCGCAAGCAATCATCGATTGTTACAAGTTTAGCCTAGTTTAGCATATGTGAAGCTTCTGGTATAACCGTGCGCAGGACCATCGGGGGGGCTCCATCGGCCACGGAAGTGGACTGACTGGACTTCTGTCAAGAAAGTAGACTGTTACGCAACGGATTTTTTAGTGAATTGCTTAGCAAAGCGGGCGGGGGAAAGATACCCCAGTGAGCTGTGCATTCGCTTGCGATTGTAATAGAACTCAATGTATTGGAAAATAGCATCATATGCCTGTTCCGGGTTTTTGAAGCGCGGATTACAGTAGATGAGCTCTTTCTTTAAAATACTGTGCCAAGACTCAATGCAGGCGTTATCGTAACAGTTTCCTTTACGGCTCATGCTGGATTTCATGTGGTATGTCTTTAGTTGGTCGACATATTCTTTTGAGGTATATTGAGACCCTCGGTCAGAGTGGTGCAGTAGGCCCTCGCCGGGTCGCTTCGCCGTGTACGCCGCCTGCAGCGCGTCTAAGACCAGGCTCGTCTCCATATGGTTATACAGCCGCCACCCTACAATTTCTCGCGTGCATAGATCCATGACGCTAGCTAGGTATAAGCGACCTCCACGACAAGGGATATACGTGATGTCGGTGACCCATACGGTATTGGGCTTAAGCACCTTAAACTCTTGGTTCAGTGTGTTTGGTGCAATGGGATTATTATGCTTGGAATCGGTCGTCTGCACTCGGTATGGCTTAGATACAATAGAGCGGAGCTTCATTTCTCGCATGTACACACTCACTGTGCGTTCCGTGACCGTATAGCCTTCCTGATGCAGCAGGCGGGTGATCTTCGGACTTCCATACCGTTTTTGATGGTCGTCAAAATGGTACCGGATTCGCTCCATAACAGCAGCCTTGCGGAGGGCTTGCACACTGGCTTTGGCGTTCAGCCACTTGTAATATCCGCTCCTGGATACCTGTAGGGTACTGCACATCTTCTCCAAGCGAAATGCGGAGCGATGGTCCTTCATAAACTGGAATCTTAATTCCTTGGTTTGCTGAAGATGTGCACTGCTTTTTTTACGATTGCCAATTCTTCCTCTGTATCGGCAAGTCGACTGTCTTTCTCTTGGAGCTGACGGCGCATCTCTTGGAGCTCGGCTTCGAGTTCCCGTACCCGATCCATACTGGCTACCGGTTCATTCTTTAGCTCCCGGTATTTCCCCATCCACTGGTGCAGCGTACTTTTCGGAATGTCCAGCTCTTGCGCGATGTCCCCTATGCTCTTCGTCTGCTCTTGAATGAACTTTACCGTTTGCTTCTTATATTCTTCGTTGTACCGTTGTCGTTTTTCTCCCATAGGGATGCACCTCCGTTGCCCTTATTATCCCTCCGTCCGTTAACTGTCGTCTACTTTCAATTCTAATCCCAGACATTCCGCTATTTCTGCTAATCCGGCGGATATGCGAAGTGCACGGACTCAGAATCCGCTAAGTAACCAGATTCCGCTTGATCAGGGGCCGGATAGACAAGTTAACGGAATCCGAGTCCGTTTCAGCTCTAAAAAGAGACGTTTCGGCCGAATAAGGGAATCTGAGTCCACCTCACACTTCTCAGCTATGCATGATAGTTAAGCAGTTCTCTCCACACTGACCTTAAACTAATCCGGTCTCTGTATAACTCAAGTATGGGTGGCGTGGTAGCATAATGATAGTGGTAAAAGAGGGCTGTGAGCGCACGCAAAAAGCCGCCCCTCCCGAGGCGGCCCCTTGCACCCGTCACTGTACACCACATACTTAACCTTGCTAAGCACCACAGCTAACCCGACTGCTGTATCGGATTTACTGAGCTGTTGTCTCTACCTAATGTTGCGACATACCTGCCGCAGCCCAGTCGTGCTGCAACCTCCACCCCTACTGCGCAATCTGCTCGCGGATGTTCGCGAGGATCTTCTTCTCCAGCCTCGACACCTGCACCTGGGAGATGCCGAGGCGGCTGGCGACTTCGGACTGGGTCTGATCGCGGTAGTAACGCAGGTACACGATCAGACGCTCGCGCTCCGTTAGCGCACCGATGGCCTCATTCAAAGCCAGCTTGTCGAACCAGCGCTCCTGCGACTCGTCGGCAATCTGGTCAATCAGCGTGATCGGATCGCCGTCGTTCTCGAAGACGGTCTCGTGGATCGAAGTCGGCGGCTTGTTGGCCTCCTGGGCGAAGACGATTTCTTCGGGCGTGACGCCCAGCGCTTCAGCCACTTCACCGATGGTCGGGAGGCGGTCGAGCGTTTTGGACATCTCATCCTTCATCTTGCGCACCTTGTTGGCCATCTCCTTCAGCGAGCGGCTGACCTTAAGTGTGCCGTCATCGCGGAGGAACCGCTGGATCTCGCCGATAATCATCGGTACCGCATAGGTGGAGAACTTGACCTCATAGCTGAGGTCGAATTTATCAACGGACTTCAGCAGTCCGATACAGCCGATCTGGAACAAATCATCCGGTTCATATCCGCGGTTCATAAACCGCTGCACCACCGACCAGACGAGGCGGATATTGCAGTTGACCAGCGTGTCGCGGGCCGTATGGTCCCCTGCTTGACTAAGTGCGATTAGACGTTTGACCTCCGCATCGTCCAAATAGGTCGGCGGAGCTTTTTTTGATTCTGCTTCCATGGCTCCAACCCCTAATTGTATAAAGCTTTTTTCGAGACGATGGTTTTCTTCATGGAGATTGAAGTTCCGCGTCCCGGTTCGCTGATAACCTCGAATTCATCCATGAAATTCTCCATAATGGTGAAGCCCATTCCTGACCGCTCCAGCTCCGGCTTCGAGGTATACAGCGGCTGCTGGGCCAGCTCCAGATCCTCAATGCCCCGGCCCTTATCCTCAATCGTCAGGTGCACGGTCTCATTGTCGAGCGAAGCGGATATACTGACAACGCCTGCGGGATCACTGTCATAACCGTGAATAATACAATTGGTGACGGCCTCCGAGACTACCGTCTTCAGGTCATTCAGCTCCTCCATCGTCGGATCGAGCCGGGAGACAAAGGCAGCCACTACCACACGCGCGAACGATTCATTCTCCGACAGCGCAGCAAACTGGACACTCATGAAGTTACGAGCTTCGCTACTAGTCATAACGCGACCTCCAAATCCGAGAGTGCAGCGCTCTCGTCGTCATATAGGGGCATGATTTTGAACAGGCCCGACATTTCCAGCAGGCGCTTCACAGGCGCTGTGGCATCGCAGACTGCCATTTTACCGCCCTTACTGCGGATCAGCTTGTACCGTCCCAGAATCACTCCGAGACCCGAGCTGTCCATGAACTGCAGCTCCTTCAGACTCAGGATCAGATGCTCCACCTGGCCCCGCATAATTGCTTCATCCATATCCATACGTACATAATCGGCTGCGTGATGATCCAGTTCCCCGGACAACCGGACAATCAGCACACCCCGGTGATGCTCCATCTCCACATGAGAATTCATGTTTGCCACTCTCCTCTTCGTTGCTTGGACAACCGCCCTGTAACCATTTCTTTCCCCTACAAGGACAAGGTTTCTACACCGCAATTGAGGATTCCTGCCTCACGACAAAACTAGAAGAAAAACCCTAAGAACTTACACAAAGCCCCTGTTCCAATCTACAAAAAGGAACAAACAAGCTTGAAACGGCTGCGGCCTTAATCCTTCGTGAACATAGCGCCCGTTGCCCGCTTGAACAACTTCCACCAGCCCGCCTTAGCGATGTTCTCACCGGCCTTCAGCTCGTATTCCTTCAGCACAGCGGTTCCCTGGTACACGACCAGCTTGCCAACCGTCTGGCCTTCAGCGACCGGAGCCTTCACCTGCTCATTCAGCACCAGCTCGTGGCGGATGCCCTCCTGGGTCACTCCTTTGCGGAGCAGCACACTATAGTCTTCCTTCGCCACGAGCGGCAGCTGCGACTTCACGCCCTTCTCAATCCTTACCGTGCCGATGGTGTCGCCTTCCTTGTGAATCGTATGCAATTTATATTGGGAAAAGAGGTAGTCGAACATCGCCGAAACTTCGCTGTTGCGGGTCTTGGTGTTCGGCTCGCCCAGCACCACCGCTACAGCGCGCAGGCCGTCTCGGGCCGCCGTCGCCGACAGGCAGAACTTTGCTTCGGACGTATATCCTGTCTTCAGACCGTCCGCCCCTGTGTAGAACCGCACCAGCTTGTTGGTGTTGACCAGCCAGAACGGCTTGGTGGAATCCTTGCGCAGGTAATCCTGATAAGAGCCGGTGTATTTGATAATCTGCTCATGCTTCAGCAGCTCCCGGCTAATAACGGCAATATCATGCGCGGAGGAATAATGATTCGCAGCCGGTAGACCATTACAGTTGGCGAAATGAGTATCCTTCAGGCCCAGGTCCTGCGCCTTCTGGTTCATGAGATCGACGAAGGCGCTCTCCGAGCCGGCGATCTTCTCCGCCATAGCTACGGAAGCATCATTGCCGGAGGCCATCGCGATGCCCTTCAGCATATCGTCAACCGTCATTTCCTCACCCGGCTCCAGAAAAATCTGCGAACCGCCCATCGATGCCGCATACTCGCTGGTCCGCACCTTGTCGGTCAGCTGCAGTCTGCCCTCGTCCAGCGCCTCCACCGTCAGCAGCATAGTCATAATCTTGGTAATACTGGCCGGCGGAAGTTTATCATGGCTGTTCTTCTCATAGATGACCGTGCCCGTGCTGGCATCCATAAGAATGGCAGAACGCGCCCCCGGCGCCAGCTCCGCCGCCCCTCCGGCATTGCCGGAATTTGCGGTGCCTTTGGCTTTTTCCTCGGCCCAGGCTCCGGTAGCGCCTCCCAGAACCGATACAGCAATGCACAGCACAAGCGTAACATAACGAATTTTCCTCACAATGGTTCCCCTCCTGAACTTAACCTTCATTTCACAGGTACTGTGTTCCAGTTTCGTCAGAATGGCAGGAAATTATTCCATTTCAGCGAGAAATAGAAGGATTAGCTATCCTCTGAAACAGATACATTCTGTAATTCAAACTATATTTCAAAAAAGGCTTCCCCAGGTATCTTCACAGATACTTGAGAAAGCCTCTTTTCCATAGTGCTAAGAATGGCCTATCCGCCGATAGCCAATGCGCTGAAAATAACAGGTCCCACCACTGTAGCAATGGAGTCAACATCCTGGTTCTCCACAATCAGTTGATAGTTCTGCACACCGGACGGGACGTTGATATCTACCATATGCAGCGAAATAATACCGTCGTCATTGTAATTCTCTTCAAGCTCTACACGAGCATAGAATATCTCGGTGCCTGCCCGCCAGATGCGGACCAGCACATTAGGAGTATCCAGAGTAACATCCACGCCGATAGTGGCTTTCAGTTCCACCTTATTGGGGAAATGTCCTGGAACTGCGGGATCGATATACACCGATGTTCCTGCAATCTGTATACCTGCCGGAGAAATAGGGACGGGTATGGAAACCCCGTTAGTAATAGGTGTAACTACGGAGGCGTTATAATCCAACAGTATTTTGGCCAAAGGGTATCACTCCTTTTCATATTCTACTAAAGTATATGTAAAATATGAAAAAGAGCTTGTGCACCTGTCCGCGCGTTAGCGTGCGTTGCTAGAGTTCACTGCCGGACGGCTCCCGCCCTTATGCCCGAGATAGAGTCTGGAGAGTACCGGAGAGCGCACAGCCCACATGGCTACGAGCAGCGGCACACCCACCCCGATCAGCGTAAAGGGGATCAGTCCGTAATTCGCGCCAAGCAGATATTTCAGGCTGTAATTCAGCGGCAGATGCAGGTACATAATCGCAATAGAGTTGCGCCCCAGGCTGCCCATCCAGTCCAGCGGAACAAGCTGTACCAGCCGGTACACTCCGGCGCAAATGGTCAACGAGACCAGCAGTGGCACCGCGAGATCCAGCACGAGCGAGGTATACTCCTTGTATTTCATATTCAGGCTGTATTGAATAATCCCCCTCCGTTCCAGCAGCAGCACAAGGCCGCATAACGGGAGCAGTACAGGGAGCGCCGAATAGCGGCGGATCAGTGCAGGAATCACCTGTTTGCCATAGAAGCCGATGGCATAGTAAGTGATGGCGAGCAGCGACACATCTATATTCCAAGGAAGGTTGAAGTTCTTGAGCGAGGTCAGGGAGATCACATGGGAGAGGAGGTACGCAGAGGCTATTATTAGAAATTGGATACTGCGGGAATAACGGACGATATATCCGAACAGCAGCTGGGTGAACAGCAGGCAGGTGATGAACCAGAACACCCCGTAAGGCCCCGTGAGCGACAGTCCCCCGTAGAGCAGCCTCGCTACATTCTCTGCGAACCCCTTAAGATTCAGGTTGAACAGCAGCAGCACTGCCGCAATCAGGAGTCCGTAGGCAAAATAAGGAGTCATCAGCCCCCGTGTCCGCTTCACTGCCCAGCGCAGATAACGTCCGGGTTCAACCGGCTTAAACAGCAGCCCGCTGAGCATGAAGAACAAAGGCATCCGGAACCAGGACAAATAATGGTTCGCTGCCGCATCGCCCGAGTGGCCCATCACGACAAAAATAATACTGAATCCTTTGGCGGCATCAATCCATAATTCGCGTGGCTTATTCACTGTCTTCTCCCATCTCCTCCCATGTCAGTTGTAATTTAAAGTAATTATAAAAGGGTTTGTTTTTATTTTCAAACTTTAATGAAATATTTCAGTGATATTTCTGAAAGGATATTCCCTTAACAACGGAGCAGACTCTGTAAAAATAAGTCATTCTGCCTAGACGGGAGACGTTGTCCCATCCGGGATAATAAATAGGGCTAAAGTCCGGCGGTGTTGCCGGTGACGTAGCGGGCAGGAAAAGCGTCTGGTATGGTGCGGGGAAGTAGGAGGCAGGATGCCGAATGTGATCGGTTTTCCGATTACATTGGACCCACGCAACTCCGCAGCACCGAATGTGATCGGTTTTCCGATTACATTTGGACCACGTGCCTCCGCAGCGTTGAATGTGATCGGTTTTCCGATTACATTTGGACCATGCGCCTTCGCAGTGCGCCGAATGTGATCGGTTTTCCGATTACATTCGGTCCACATGCCTCTGCAGCGTTGAATGTGATCGGTTTTCCGATTACATTTGGTCCACATGCCTCCGCAGCGCCGAATGTGGTCAGTTTTCCGATTACATTCGGTCCACATGCCTCTGCAGCTCCGAATGTGATCGGTTTTCCGATTACATTCGGTCCACATGCCTCTGCAGCGCTGAATGTGATCGGTTTTCCGATTACATTTGGACCACGTGCCTCCGCAGCTCCGAATGTGATCGGTTTTCCGATTACATTCGGTCCACGGGCCTGCGTGCGAGCCCAATGTATGCTGTTTTCAGCATACATTCGGTCCACGGGCCTGCGTGCGAGCCCAATGTATGCTGTTTTCAGCATACATTCGGTCCACTTGTCTTCGCCCGGCCCATCGTATGCTGTTTTTCGCATCCAGCAAAAGCAAAGGGCCACCCGCTGCCGGATGGCCCCTCCTCACTTATTACTTAATACAAATGACAGGCCACCTGATGGCCTGAATCCAACTCCCGCAGCACCGGCGCTTCCGACTTGCAGCGGTCCATCGCATGCGGACAACGGGGGTGGAAGGCACAGCCCGTGGGTGGTGTCTCCGGGTTCGGAACATCCCCTGTCAGGACGATACGCTGCTTCTTCAGGCCCGGATTCGGCACTGGAACGGCAGACATCAGCGCCTGCGTATACGGATGCAGCGGCTTCGCGAAGAGTGCCTTCGTCGGCGCCAGCTCGACAATCCTCCCCAGGTACATGACGGCCACCCGGTCGCTGATGAACTTCACGACTGACAGGTCATGCGAGATGAACATATAAGTGAGGCCGTATTGCTCCTGCAGATCCTGCATCAGATTCAGCACCTGGGCCTGGATGGAAACATCCAGTGCCGATACCGGCTCATCGCAGACAATGAACTTCGGATTCAGCGCAAGCGCGCGGGCAATCCCGATCCGCTGCCGCTGGCCGCCGGAGAATTCATGGGGGAAACGGTGGGCCTGATAGGGGGACAGGCCCACCACCTCCATCAGCTGCTCGACCCTGCTCTTCAGCTCTCCGGCGGGAGCTGATCCGTGGGTACGGAGCGGCTCCTCCAGAATGCGCTGGACGGTCCAGCGGGGGTCGAGCGAAGCGTAAGGGTCCTGGAACACCATTTGCATATCGGTACGGAACCTGCGTAGCTGCTCGGTATTCAGGCTGCGCACATCGGTGCCGCCGAATATAATCTCGCCTTCTGTCGGCTCAATCAGCCGCAGAATGGCCCGTCCGGTGGTCGATTTCCCGCAGCCGGATTCTCCGACCACAGCCAGCGTCTCTCCCTGCTCAACGGATAGAGTAATGCCGTCAACGGCTTTGACTGCACCGACCTGCTTAGAGAAGAACCCCCGGCGGATCGGATAATGCTTCTTCAGATTGCAGACTTCCAATAATGTGGTCATAGAATCCCCTCCTGCTGCAGGATACAGCGGCATGTGTGGCCCGGCTGCACTTCAAGCAGCTCCGGGAGCTGCTCCCTGCAGCGGTCCACCGCTACAGGACAACGCGGCGCGAACCGGCAGCCGGGCGGCAGGCTGGCCGGATTCGGCACCTGGCCCGGAATCGAGCTGAGGCGGTCCTCATCTCCCGCCAGTTGGGGCAGGGATGCCAGCAGCCCTTGAGTATACGGGTGCAGCGGCTGGCTGTACAGGGTAGTTACATCCGTCTCCTCGACGATCTGACCCGCGTACATGATGACGACCCGGTCGCACATCTCGGCAACGACCCCCAGATCATGTGTGATCATCAGGATCGACATGCCCTCATTCTTTTGCAGATCCCGCATCAGATCAAGGATCTGCGCCTGAATCGTTACATCCAGCGCCGTCGTCGGCTCATCGGCAATGAGCAATTGGGGACTACAGACCATCGCCATCGCAATCATCACCCGCTGCCGCATCCCGCCGGAGAGCTGATGGGCATACTGCTGGGCAATCTTCTCCGGACGGGGAATCCCCACCTTGCGTAGCATCTCTACCGCCCGGGCATCGGCTTCCTTCTTGCTTAGCTTTAAATGATAACGGGCGGATTCGGAGATCTGGCGCCCGATCTTGAACACCGGATTCAGCGAGGTCATCGGCTCCTGAAAAATCATCGCAATCCGGTTCCCCCGGATGCTCCGCACCTCTTTTACCGACATCTCCAGCATATCCTTACCCTCAAAGCGGATGTGGCCGGAAGCAATCCGGCTGATCCGCTTCGGCAGCAGCTGCATGATGGAGAGTGAGGTGATGCTTTTGCCGCAGCCGGATTCACCGACAATTCCCAGCGTCTCTCCCTTGCGCACTGACAGACTGATGCCGTCCACCGCACGGATCGTACCCGCCGCTGTCTGAAACTCGGTGCATAGCCCTGATACCTCCAGCAGTTCTGTCATGATTGCCCCTCCCTCCAAAAAACTCCCCACAAAGTGATGCTTCGCCTGCGTTGATTACTCAGGTACTTTGCGGGGGCCCCAAAAAAGATGTACTTCTCTTTAATTCTCTCTATCTTCCACGCCCAGATATTTAAGCGCCGTCAAAGCATAGACCTTCGCACACTGGATAATCTGCCAGACGGGAGCCTTCTCGTTGAAATTATGAATCGTTGACAGCTCGGCCGGGCCGTATTGCAGCACCGGAATGTTATGAGTGCGGAAATGGCGCGCATCGCTGGAGGCCCATTGCAGCACGCCGTAGGCTTCTTCCCCGCTCACCTCACAGATACTCTCCACCAGATCCTTGACCACCGGCTCCTCATTGGAGGTCCAGTTGGCATTGCCCTGGAAGCCGAAGCCCTTCACCTCGGATTCAATGCCGGCTTCAAGCAGCAGGGAGCGGGCACGGTCCAGCACATCCCGGTAGTCTACCCCGAACGGTACACGGGAATCGACCTGAATGGTGCAGCGGTCCGCCACTACGTTCACCTTGGTTCCGCCCTGAATGGTTCCGATGTTGACCGTCACATGGTCGAATACCTGATAGGCAAGGGAATCTCTTTCTTCGCTGCCTTTCACATACTCCTGCGAGATGCGGATAATCTCCCGGACCTCCTCAGGCACCTCGACCTTAATGTCCCACAGGCGCTGCAAGGCTTCAATGCCCTTGGCGGCCTTCACAATGGCGCTGTCTCCAACCACAGGCGACAAGCTGCCGTGACCCGGTGTGCCTTCGACGGTGAATTCGAACCAGCAGCTGCCCTTTTGCCCGATGGTCGGGTTCAGCGGGCCGGAAGGCTCGGCAATCACAGCGGCGGTTCCGGTAATCAGGCCGCGCTCCAGCACCCAGGGAACCCCGAGGTGACCTCCGGTCTCTTCGTCGGGTACGATCAGCAGAGACAGATCCCCTTTGAGCGGAACGCCCAGCTTCGACAGCAGTGCAGTAACGTAGATTAACCCGGCCAGCCCGGCCTTCATATCCGAAGCGCCTCTGCCCAGCAGATAGCCATCCACGATATCGCCGCAGAACGGATCGAAATCCCAGCGCGAGCGGTCTCCCGCCGGAACGACATCGGTATGTCCGCAGTAGATCAGCTTTTTGCCGGTGCGCTCCTGCGCTCCTGCGCCCAGGGTGGACACCAGATTGAACATGGTTTCGGTGGCTGGATAGATTGAAGTGTCAATCCCGGCTTCCTTCAGATAACTAATAATGTAGGCGCTGATCTCCCGCGAATCGCCCGGCGGATTCTCCGAAGGGAATCGGATCAGCTTAGAGCACAGCTCCAGCAGCTCCTCCTGCCCGGCATCAATGGCCTCCAGCACCTTGCTTTTCCAGTCGGTCATGGGTTACGAATTCTCCTTTGTGATCCCCTCGCAGGGGACCGCTTAAATTTGTGACAAGAAGAGGGACGAAGCCTAGGGCTTGTCCGCTCTCTTTTAGCCAAACCTGCTTATTCTGTAATCGACAGCGGATAGAAACGGATCACTTCATCCGGGTAGAAGGCGTAGCCGCTGATCTTGTTGCTCATCCCCACAATGCGGTTATACTCGTAGAGATACGCCCAAGGTGCTTCTGTCGTGATGATTTCCTGAGCCTGCTTGTAGAGCTCTGTGCGCTTCGCCGTATCTGTCTCCAGGTTCGCCTGCTCCCACAGCTTGTCTACTTCAGCATTCTGGTAGTTGATGTAGTTGGAAGAGCCCTTGCCGTACAGCAGGAAGCCGAGGTGGTAGCCGGGATCATTGACGAATGAAGTCCATTTGGAGATATAAGAGGTCAGATTATTGGTCTTCTGCTGCTCCAGGAACTGTGCGCGGGCCAGCTTGTTGATCTTCATGTTGACTCCGATTTTGGCCAGCTCAGCCTGGATCAGGACCGCATCATCTTCCCAGTCATCGAAGCCGGAGCCCAGCGTGAAGTCGAAGTCAAAGCCCTTCTCATAGCCTGCTTCCTTCAGCAGTGCCTTGGCCTTGTCCAGATTGTACTCATACACATAGCCTGCATCGGTGAAGCCCGGCGTGTTGCTGGCTACCGCACTCTTCATCTGCTTGGCCTGGCCGTACATCACCCCGCTCAGCAGCTGATCGTAGGGAATCGCATAGTTGATCGCCTGGCGGACTTTTACATTATCGAACGGCTTGACCTTGTTGTTCATGGCGAAGAACAGAATCCGGTTGCTCGCATTGGAAGCGACCGTCAGCGCCGAATTGCTCTCCAGCGTGGATACATCCTTCGGAGGAATCTCAATGGCCATGTCTACATCGCCCTTACCCAGCAGCAGCACGCGGTTCGAAGCTTCCTTGGTGAACTTCAGGGTTACCTTGCCGAGGCTTGGCGCACCCTGCCAGTAGCTGTCATTAGCTGTGAAAACAGCTTCGGTAGCCGGGTCCCACTTCGTAAGCTTGAACGGGCCGGAACCGGCGGCATTCGTCTTCAGGTAGTCTGCACCCTGTGCTTCTACCGTCTTCTGGTCCACGATGGAGAAGGTGTACATCGCCAGAATCTGCAGGAAATTATGATTGGCATTAGTCAGAGTAACTTCAACGGTCGAAGCGTCTTTTACCGTAACGGATTTAATTGAGGCCATGCCGTAGAGGAAGCTGCCGGAGCTGGACTTCGCCACACGTTCAAAAGAGTACGCCACCGCCTCGGCATCCACCGGATTGCCGCTCTGGAAGCTCACGCCGGATTTCAGCTTGAACGTATACACCGTGTTGTCAGCATTCACTTCCCAGCTCTCTGCGAGCATGGGCTTGATGTCTTCGGTATTGGCGATGCTGGCGCCATTCTCGGTCTTGATGCCGTAGGTGACCAGCTGATCATAAGCGGCCAGCACAAGCGTATCGGAGGTCAGATCATTGGCTTCCGCCGGGTCGAGCGTGGTGCCGCCCTCGGAATAGGCCACCGTCAGATTCTTTTTGACCGGGGCTGCTGTTGCTACAGTATCCGTTCCTGCCGAAGTGGCAGCAGGGGTCTGCGGATTGGCGCTGCTGGCGCATCCGGCAAGCATGATTGAAAAAGCGACGAGTGTGGACAACAGTTTAACTTTTTTCATCGGGTAATTCCTCCCTTTTCTATATCCTGCTTGCATAACAACTACTTGTGCTGCTGATGATTATCTGCCGCCTTACGTTCTAGCTGACGTTAATCTATCTATCTCTATCGGGGATGGGGCAGCCTTGGGGGTTTCCCCTGCTCCGCCTCATTTCCCCGAACGCAACCGCGGGTCAAGCACATCCCGGAAGCCGTCTCCGAGTAAGTTGAAGCCTAAGATGGAGGTAGCAATGCCGAGGCCTGGAAAAGTAACCAGCCACCATTGCCCGGAAATGATATATTCCCGGCCTTCGGAGATCATCGCGCCCCATTCGGCAATCGGGGGTCTGACCCCCAGCCCCAGGAAGCTGAGACTGGACGCGGTCAGGATGGCGAAGCCCATCCCGAGCGTAGCCTGCACCATTAGCGGCGCCAGAGCATTCGGCAGAATATGCCGGTACAGAATGACTCTATCCTTCACACCAATGGCCCGGCTGGCTTCGATATACTCCTTCTCCCGCAGAGAGACCGTCTGGCCGAACATCAGCCGGGCGAATTCGGGGATGCCGACAATGCCGACGGCGATCATTGCGCTGCTGAGTCCGGCGCCGATCGAGGCGGCAATCGCCATCGACAATACCAGTGACGGGAAGGACAACAATACATCCATGACCCGCATGATGATGGTTCCGGTCCGGCCGCCGTAGTAAGCGGCAATCCCGCCCAGCGGCATCCCGATCAGGAAGGAGATCGAGACCGCGATCAGGCCGGTCCAGATGCTGATCCGTGCGCCGTACAGCACCCGGCTGAGAATATCCCGGCCGAAGTTGTCGGTCCCGAACCAGTGGCTGCCGGAGGGCGGCTGCAGCTTATTCGCCATATCTGTGACGAATGGATCATGGGGAGCCAGCCAGGGGGCGAAGACGGCTACCACGGTCCAGATCAGGATGAAGGTCAGCCCGAAGGCCGCCAGGCGGTTGTGCAGCAGCAGGGATAATAGGGTCCGGGGCTTGGCCGGTGCGGGCTTCGCCGGGCTGCCCTGTGCTGAATGTGCTGCAGTGCTCACAAGCAATCTCCTCCTCTCACACAAGCTGTTCTATTCATAACGGATTCTCGGGTCAATGAACCCGTAGATCAGGTCGACCGCCAGGTTAATCCCGCAGTAGAGCACGGCACTGACCAGGGTGAACGCCTGGATCGGCGCGTAATCCGCTGCCAGTATGGAGTCGGTGACATAGCCGCCGATTCCCGGCCAGGAGAAGATCGTCTCCGTGATGACCGCGCCGCCCATCAGGAAGCCGAACTGGAGTCCGAGCACCGTTAGCGTGGGAATCAGCGCATTAACCAGTGCGTGCTTGTAGATGACGGCCGATTCCCGCAGCCCCTTGGCCCGGGCGGTGCGGACGAAGTCCTGATCGACCACCTCCAGCATGCTGGAGCGGGTCATCCGGGCGATGATCGCCATCGTACCGGTACTGAGGCAGATCGCCGGGAGCACGAGATGCGCGAGGCTGCTTTTAAGTGCAGCGGTGTCGCCGGAGAGTATACTGTCCAGCACGTACAGCCCGGTGATATGCACCGGCGGGTTGAGGTCCCCGCTGATCCGGCCCATCGGTGCCGGTGCCCAGCCCAGAATGGAGTAGAAGATATAGATGAACATCAGTCCGAGCCAGAAGATCGGCACACAAGCACCTATCAGGGAAAATACACGCGAGATGTGATCCAGTAGCGATTCCTTACGGGTAGCGGCCACAATGCCTACCGGAATGGCGATTAGAACCGCAATCAGGATGCTGGCCAGGGTCAGCTCAATCGTAGCCGGGAAGCGTGAGGCCAGGTCGCTGGCGACCGAATGTCCGGTGTGATAGGCATAGCCGATATCGCCTTGCAGCAGTTGCCCGATGTAAGCGAAGAACTGGATATACAGCGGCTTGTCCAGCCCCATATCCTGGCGGATCTTGTTCACAATCTCCTCCGGAGCCTGCTCTCCGGCCAGCATAATCGCAGGATCGCCCGGCAGGACTCTCGACAGAATGAAGGTGATGACGATAATGCCGAGCAAGGCTGGAATCATCTGCACAAGTCTTTTTAATGTATAAGCAAACAATGAATCAACCCCCTTACGACTTCGACTGCTGTGTCTCTGTGACTGAATTCCGCTCTCATGTCAGGTAATACGTGTATCCTTTGTCTTATTAAAGTGTTGAGCTAATTCTACATAGAATTTCACAGCCCCTCTACGTCCCGTTCAGCTAAAAAAATGCACAACCGTTTGTCGGTTGTGCACTATCAAGGACTATGAATGTTAGATTTACTCACACGAAATTCCAGAATTCTTCCAAAGCGCCCTATTTTTCCTGGAGGTAATAGTAAATCAGGCACAAATGGCAGACGAACTGTTCGCGCGGATCATTCAGATCGAAGCCGGTGATATCCCGAATCCGCTCCAGCCGGTATTTGACGGAGTTGCGGTGGATATAGAGGCTGTTCGCCGTCTCAATCAGACTGCCCCGGCACTCCAGATAATGATAGAAGGTCAGCAGCATATTGCTGTCATGCTCCTGGTCGTATTGCAGCAGCTTGCCCAGCTTACGCTCGAACAGCCGCTCGAATCCGGGACCGTCCAGCCCCTCCAGCAGATGATAGACCTCCATCTCTTCGTAGCGGGTAATCCCGCCGGGGCCTTGTCCGAGTCTTCTGGAGATGGACAGCGCTTTGCGCGCCTCGTTATAGCTGGTGTGGATGTCCCACAGGTATTCCGAGGTGCCGATACCGCAGCGGTAACTGCTTAAGCCTTCTGCCTTGTCCTGCAGCCAGCCGCAGAGCGTCTTCTCCCACGGCTCCTCCGCGTCACCGCCCGGCGTGAACCTGCGCCCCTCCTGCGTAGGCAGGAACAGCACCGCCCGGCTCGAACGGTACTCGGCGTGCGGCGTGACGCCGCGCTTCTTCGCCTCCCGCTCCAGCAGCCGGTTCACCGTCTCCTCGCTCGGCGCCGTCTCCCCTTCGATGACGGCCACCTCCCACTTGTGCTCAGGGTTCATCCCGAGCTGGCGGGCCCGCCGCTGCACCTCATGCCTCGACGGCAGCGGCGGGGTCAGCAGCTCATCGATGAAGTTGCCGCGCAGCCGGAATTCCGTATCCTCGGCTACCTTACGCCGCATTATTTCAAGGGCAAAAACAAGCCGGGCTTGCTCGATGCCCACCTCCTCCATATCATCCAGCCGCTCCTTGTCGACGAGCAGCCGGGCAACCGTCCGGCGGTCCACATGGATGTTCCAGCTAAGCGGAGAGTCGCTCTGGGTCCAGTCATAGTCTGCCGGGGAGGATACGATAATCTTCCGCTCCGTATCTACGAGTGCCACCGGGGCCTTAAGGAACTCGGCCACACTGTCGCTGACCGCCTGAATGCCGCTGTTCTCCAGCACCATGGTGGTCAGCGTGCGGTAGACCTCCTCCGCCCGGCGCAGCAGCATCGCCTGCCGTCCCAGCAGCAGCTCCATCACCGGCTGGGTGATATCTGTGTACGGAATCTCGGGCGGGATCTCCACAATCGGCAGACCGCAGGCATTGCTGGCCTCGATGGCCCCCTGGGGGATCTCCTTCAGAAAGCGGGCCGGCTTGATCGCCAGCGCCGCTGCGCCCAGATTGTCGAGCGTGTAGATCACCTCGGTCAGCAGTGAAGGATCATGCCGGATCGAATAGGCTGTCGTCAGCAGCATCACCCCTTCGCTGATCCAGCCCTTCAGATCCGGAACCTCCATAATATCCACGAACCGGACCACCCGGTCCAGCCCCTGCTCGCCGCTGATGACCTTCGCTTTCCCAAGAACCGAGAGCTCCATTAGCTCCCGCAGCGTAATTCCTCGTGTATTCACCCTTCCGCCTCCCTCTGCTGTCTTCAGTATTTCATGATTTTTCCTGAAATATGCCAATATGCCATGACAATGCCGCCAGCCCACTTTTTGCGTTCCCGCTAGTTTATCAGAGATTCCCGCCGAGCCACAGGAAATTGATATCCAGTTACGGCAGATTTTCGGTGTGAAAGCACATTAGGAAGAAATTGGATCACAGGTGGAAGAATGAGAAGCGATTGCAAGAGGCGGAGTATGGGGGAGTGGATCAAAAGGATCTATCTCTCACCAACTCCTAAATGGCCGCTCCTATAGTCCCTACGTCTCTGCCCCCTCCCCCACCAATTACGAGCGTGGAGCACGTTTCGCCGGATTCAGAGGGATTTATCCCTTTGATTACGAGCGTGAGGCGCGTTTCGCCGGATTCAGAGGGATTTATCCCTTTGATTACAGGCGGCAGGCACGTTTCGCCGGATTCAGAGGGATTTATCCCTTTGATTACAGACGGCAGATGTACGCAGATATGTTACCTATGACAAAGTGCTCTAACCCATTTAGTTACTCAAAAGATATTCATCTACGCCGTGCTACTCCTGCTTCCCCAAATCTGTCCCCCCCGCCGCTATCAGCCTCATAGTCCATCCCGCTGAATTCAGGGGCACTAGTGCTCCTCATTCTCTCCTTTTGCCCGCATCTGCCCAATTCAGGTGCACTTCTGCACCTCATTCTCTCCTTTTGCCCGCTTACGCCGAATTCAGGGGCACTTGTGCTCCTCTAATCCCCTAACTACAAAGAAGCGTCCCCTGCCCTGAGCCAGGAGGAACGCTTCGAAGAGATCAGCTATTAGTTTGCCACACATTGATTTTCACGCATTATTTGCCACACATCGCCTATACACGTAGTCTGCCCCACACTTACAAGGACGCGAGTTCTAGCAAATTGCAAAGCCTGCCCAACACAAAAAGCCATTCTACATGCGATGCACAGCTCCCTCACCAGAGGCTGACGCAGCAGCAGCGGCACCAAGGCAGAGTATGGGATCGAACGCCCGAATGCCGAGCTGTTCTTCCAGCTCCGCTGCCAAGCCGATGGTGGCGAAGCCTGTGCACGCCAGCACAAGGGCTTCGGCGCCGCGCTCCACGAGCCGGGCGGCACCCGCCAGCGCGCCTGTCCGTCCGGCGGGTGTGTTCAGATCCAGCGTGGTTGTCACGCCGTCGGGGCGGTCCATGCCAACGTAGGCATCGCCGAGAATGCTGCGGATAAGCGGCGGCACCTCTTCCAGAATCGTCAGCACCCCCACCCGGTTGCTGTAAGCCATAGCCATATGGGCCGCGCAGGAGCCCGCTCCCAGCACAGGAACATTCACCACTGCTCTGGCTTCCAAGAGTGCCGGATCGGCTGCACAGCTGATGCCGATAGCCGTGCATCCCTGCTGCTCCAGTTCCCCGGCAAGCCTTATAATCTTCGGAATGGATTCCGCCTCAGTCTGCGCATCATACACACCCCGGGGCTGATCCGGGATGCAGCGGCTCATCACCGGCAGACCATACCGCCACTCAATTAAATCTCCATGTAACTGGATTGCAGAGTTCTCCTGCAATGTAATGACACGTATGATTCCAAGCATCCTATCTCCTCCTGACCGCCTTGGTTTAGATGCTGCAAAAGCATAACCAGCCACCCTATTTCAGCCGTAAACAGCAATAGCAGCCGGAAATCCAAAGGTTCACTACAGTGGCGATTGCACCCACCGTCCAAATCTGTGGTGCGGCTTATTTAACCTTGCAATCAGCAGCTTCCATTCTGCTTACAGCAGCTCCCCAGCCTGCATAATCAGCTTGTCGTCGATATACACATCCGGCTTCATGACCACAGCATCAATATGCACGCCAGCCGCAACGACCCCGCCAAACGTATTATTGCTGCCAAAAGCAACATGGATCGTCCCGTACACCTTCTCATCTTCCAGCACCACGCCTGTAATCCGGGCCTTGTTATTGGTCCCGATGCCGAATTCGCCCAGCAGCCGGCCATCGCCATCGCCAAGCATGTCCAGCAGCTTGCCGCCATGCTCCCCGCCGGCATGGATCAGCCGTCCATCTTCCACGGTCAGCACCATCGGGCCGTTCAAGGCACCGATCCCTGCAACCGAGCCGTCCACCTTAATCTGGCCGGTAGCCGTGCCTTCCAGGGGTGCAATATAAGCTTCACCTGAGGGCAGATTGCCTGATTCGCCCGGATTGAGGTATAGCCCGGTGCTGAGAATGCCATCCCGGCCGTCAATAGAGAAACTAAGAACCATCCCTTCCTTCTCCACACGCACCCGGCTGCCCGCAGACAACAGCGCAGCGACCTGCTCGGTCAGCGCCTTCACCTGCCCATAATCCGCAGTGATCGCGCCGTGGCTGAACATATCATCGGTGATCCCCGGCATGGTAGCTACCCGGGTTCCTGCCGCGGCTGCCTGCTTGCGCGCCGCCGTATGTGTCATCGAATGTGTCGTGATGCATACGGCCACATCCGCCTTAGCCATAGCTTCGGCAACTGGAGCCGGAGGCTCCTCCCCCGATCTGCTTCGCGGCTGCATGACCAGCAGCATTGATTCCGCTCCCAGCCTTTTGCCCGCCTCATAGACCGACTCGGCCAGATCACGCTTATCATCGTCGGCTACTACGGCCAGCAGTTCTCCGCCGGCAAGCCCGAGACAATCCTTAAGAACATTCATGCTAATTCCGATTCTTGCTTCACTCATCTTCATTTCCTCCCGAATTACACCATTTCTGCGACCAGCTTGCCCATCAGGGCATTGGACAGCACGGCGGGCACTCCTGCGGAGGCCGCCCACTGTCTATGCTGCTCCACATATCCCATACAGTCAAGCACTAACACATCCGCATGACCGCTCAGACGCTCTGCTGCGGCGCGAAAATCCGCTTCCGTACCCGTATAAGGTGAAGCCGCAGCGAACGGCAACCTGGCTCCGGCGCCAGCGAATTTCTCAATCATTGCGTCCTCCTGCTCCGGCAAAGGGCCAATCAGTCCCAGACGACGCCCGTCCAGCATCGCCTGCACGACCGGAGGAATGATCCGGTCCGGCTCAATCAGATGGGCAGCAGACGTATGCAGTCCCGGAAAAACTCCCGTACACGCCAGCAGGATCGTCCGAATCCCAGCGGCTTCCATAGCATCAATCTTCCCTTGCAGAACGGTCTGTATCCGCTCGCGGGAGATTACCGCAGCGGACCCGTCCGCCATGCGGGTGGTCAGCACATACTCTCCCGGCCCTGGACTGTAGAATTCACGCACCTGTTCAGCCGTGAACCCGTCCAACACCCCGGACTGAACCAGTCCCGCCTTGCTTTTCAGATATTTCTCAATGATGGGCGCGACATCCTGCCTGGGTGCTTGCCCAATCGTAATCAGCCCGATATTCTTCATGCGCTTCCCTCCTCTGCTGTCTTGCCTGCTTCTGCTACCCCCAGTGATTGCAGAGCAGGCGCTGAAGGAAATTCAGCGCCTACCTGCAATACCAATATCCAGTTATTGAGAGGTGACTGCCGGTTTGCCCAGCGTCTGCAGCACGCTCATGGAGCCGTACAGCTCAGTAATTTTGGCAAACTCTGCTTCGTTGTAGAAAGAACATGTCCCCTGCGTTACTTCCTTGGCCGTCTCGATAGCAAAACGCACCGCCTGGGCAATATCCACCTCATGACTGGCACCAGTCCCGCAGCCCGGCACCATAGACTGGGCAGTAATCGCGAGGCCCACCACCGGAGCAGAGGTAGCTACCGCAGGCTGAAGAATGGAATTGATATGATACAGCCCGTTGCCGTAAGGGGTAATATCCTGAGTCGTCACAGGAAAAGTAACCGGGTACTGCCCGGTCGTCATTTCCTTGATCCGTAGCAAATCTTCGCTGACCCGCAGAATATAGCCTTCTTTGACCGTCGGTGAGATGGCGATCCCTTTGTGGTTAACCACACGGTTGCCTTTGGTCGTATCAATGGATAGAACCGCTTCCATCTCCGGCAGCACTTCATGCTCATTCATCTGCAGAATATCTACAGGAGAATCCATGAAATCCACCGGCTCGTGCGGCAGGGTTGGAGCATCCGGGCAAATATGGGTGGTAACCAGCACATCCCCCGGCAGCACATCCCCTTTGGTCTGCATGTCTGCCAGCTTCAGCGCAGAAGCAATCGCCGCTACCGCACCGTCTGCATCAGAGACCAGGCCAATCCGGCTCGGGCGCGCCCCGATCCCACCCAGTCTGCCGACAATGCCGAACGTTGGAGCAGATCCGCCGCCAAGCTTGCCTTCGCTGCCCGGGATCGTGATTTTGACGAATTCTGTGCTGCCCTTTTCCCCTTCCACCTTCTGAACCTCAACCTTAACCGCAGGATATTCTGCGAACAACTGCTTGACCTGCTTACCGTTAACATAAGCGCTGTCCAGTGCGTTCAAGACTGTAATCGTTTGCTGAAGTGCCATTCTAATTCCTCCCCGGATGCATGCTCATGTTTGTCATGTTTGCATTTATACTATCGCATCCGGCAAAATGTCCACAATGTACCGCCCTGCCAAACTGGAACAGCATTTCTTGTCCTTTGCAGATAAACCTTACGCGCAGCGTACACTCTTGCGGCTTACCGCCAATGAATAAAGGTTAATTCTCCCAAGCAGCGAAATATAACAGGGTACTGATGCTTATTTTCAGACAGGAGGTGCTTCATACGATGAAGCCTGCACATCAGATTAATAAGGACAAGCTGGTCCAGATTATCAGTGAAGAGGCCCGGCGGACGGGGTTCTCAGGGGTCGTACAAGTGACGGAACGGGAGCATGTCCTTGCAGCCGCAGCTTTTGGGATAGCTAATATCGGGGACGTACGGCTCAACCAGGCCCACACCCGCTTCGCCATTGCTTCCGGCAGCAAACTATTTACCGCTATTGCGGTCTGCCAGCTCGCAGAGCAAGGTTTGTTTTCTTTTGACGCCAAAATACTAGACATCTTGCCGAAGCAGGAATTCCCATTGTTCGACCCAGCGATCACCGTGCATCAGCTATTGACTCACAGCTCGGGCATACCGGATTACTTCGATGAAGAAGAGATGGAGGATTTCGCGACACTATGGAAGGAGACCCCGATGTACACGCTGAGGCGGCCTGCGGATTTCCTCCCGCTGTTTGCTGGACTTCCTATGAAATTTGCCCCAGGCGGTCGTTTTCACTATAACAATGCAGGATATATCATGCTTGCTATGCTCGTAGAAGCCGTCAGCGGGCAACCGTTCACGGAATATGTAGAACAGTATATTTTTCTGCCTTGCGGGATGAAGGATTCCGGTTACTTCGCGCTTGATGCGCTTCCGGCCCACACCGCTCAGGGATACATTGACAGCAGCAATGGGAAAAAGACCAGCAACATCTACTCCATTCCGGTGGTCGGAGGCGGGGACGGAGGGGCATTTGTTACGGCGGCGGATATGCATAAGCTGTGGAGCGGCTTGCTTGAACACAAGCTGTTACAGGCAGAGACCACCGCTCTGCTGCTGACACCGCATATTTATGAGCGGAAGGACAGCTATTATGGTTACGGCGTGTGGATACAAACCGGCCCCAGCGGGAAGGTGCTAAAGTACCATATCATGGGCTACGATCCCGGGATCAGCTTCCATTCCGCCTATTATCCTGAACGCGGCATAACCATTACTGCTCTCTGTAACAAGAGCAACGGGGCTTATATGATGATGTCTGCCGTGGAGGGCTATCTGCCGGTGGGGTAGCGGTATGTTCCGTTTAGCAGTTACGGAGTATGATTCAATTGTCCTCAGATGCATTTATAGCCTTAGCTCAGTTTCTGGGCTAAGGCTATTTTACTTTTAGTCTGCTGGGTGGAGCGGAATTAGGGAGTGAAAGTAATAATATTGAGATTTCGATTGATAACTGTTGCTGAGGTTATATTGCTATCCGTGGTAACAATTGCACGAACTTGGTAGGATACAGAAGCAGTAGCCGGAGCTGTATCAACATAAGTGTCCGCAATCGGAAAACGTTGCGTTCCCGATGCATTTCCGCTACGGTTAAGTGTTCTGGTAGAGATCAAAGTAGCAGAGCGGTAGATACGAAGTTCAGCAACAAGTGACCAGTTGGACGAAGTGATCGCTTCTAATGATATAGCGTAATCTATTTTCAGCTGCTGAGAGATCACTTCGTTCTGAGTCACCGAAACAACAATGACTTCTGTGTTCAATGGCGGATAGACCGCTATCGAGCCTGCAGTATTGGAAAATGCCAGAGTAGGTGTACCTGTAGCTCCGGTAGCTCCGGTAGCACCTGTTGTCCCTGTGACTCCTGTTGTTCCCGTTGCGCCTGTCGTTCCTGTTACTCCGGTTGCTCCAGTGACTCCTGTTGTTCCTGTTGTTCCTGTTGTTCCTGTTGTTCCTGTTGTTCCTGTTACACCAGTTGCTCCGGTGGCTCCTGTAGTTCCAGTTGCTCCAGTGACTCCTGTTGCGCCTGTAGCTCCTGTTACTCCGGTTGCTCCGGTTACTCCAGTTGCTCCGGTTACTCCAGTTGCTCCAGTTGCTCCGGTGGCTCCCGTTACTCCAGTTCCTCCGGTGGCTCCAGTCGCTCCAGTCGCTCCCGTTACACCTGTGGTCCCGGTCTCACCCGTTGCCCCCGTAATTCCAGTTGCTCCGGTGGCTCCCGTTACTCCAGTGACTCCTGTTGCGCCTGTAGCTCCTGTTACTCCAGTTGCTCCGGTGGCTCCCGTAACTCCAGTTCCTCCGGTGGCTCCAATCGCTCCAGTCGCTCCCGTTACACCTGTGGTCCCGGTCTCACCCGTTGCCCCCGTAATTCCAGTTGCTCCGGTGGCTCCCGTTACTCCAGTGACTCCTGTTGCGCCTGTAGCTCCTGTTACTCCAGTTGCTCCGGTGGCTCCCGTAACTCCAGTTCCTCCGGTGGCTCCAATCGCTCCAGTCGCTCCCGTTACACCTGTGGTCCCGGTCTCACCCGTTGCCCCCGTAATTCCAGTTGCTCCGGTGGCTCCCGTTACTCCAGTGACTCCTGTTGCGCCTGTAGCTCCTGTTACTCCAGTTGCTCCGGTGGCTCCCGTAACTCCAGTTCCTCCGGTGGCTCCAATCGCTCCAGTCGCTCCCGTTACACCTGTGGTCCCGGTCTCACCCGTTGCCCCCGTAATTCCAGTTGCTCCGGTGGCTCCCGTTACTCCAGTGACTCCTGTTGCGCCTGTAGCTCCTGTTACTCCGGTTGCTCCGGTTACTCCAGTTGCTCCGGTGGCTCCGGTGGCTCCCGTAACTCCAGTTCCTCCGGTGGCTCCAGTCGCTCCCGTTACACCTGTGGTCCCAGTCTCACCCGTTGCCCCCGTAATTCCAGTTGCTCCGGTGGCTCCCGTCGCTCCTGTTACACCTGTGGTTCCGGTCTCTCCCGTTGCCCCCGTAATTCCAGTTGCTCCGGTTGCACCCGTTGCACCGGTTACTCCCGTTGCTCCAGTTGCTCCGGTTGCTCCGGTTGCTCCCGTAACTCCAGTTCCTCCGGTTGCTCCAGTCGCTCCAGTCGCTCCCGTTACACCTGTGGTCCCGGTCTCACCCGTTGCCCCCGTAATTCCAGTTGCTCCGGTGGCTCCGGTGGCTCCCGTAACTCCAGTTCCTCCGGTTGCTCCAGTCGCTCCCGTTACACCTGTGGTCCCGGTCTCACCCGTTGCCCCCGTAATTCCAGTTGCTCCGGTTGCACCCGTTGCACCCGTTGCCCCGGTTACTCCCGTTACTCCCGTTGCTCCAGTTGCTCCGGTGGCTCCCGTAACTCCAGTCGCTCCCGTCGCTCCTGTTACACCTGTGGTTCCGGTCTCTCCCGTTGCCCCTGTACTTCCAGTTGCCCCGGTTGCACCCGTAGCTCCGGTAGCTCCTGTTACGCCTGTGGCCCCGGTGATTCCCGTACCTCCCGTCAAGCCTGTCGCTCCGGTGGCTCCAGTTACACCAGCCGCTCCCGTTGCCCCTGTCACACCACCCCCTCCAGAATAACCTAGTAATTCTGCAGAAACTAAGCGATGAGGGGTAGTTAGCTGTCCTGAACTTCCTTTTCCCCATACAGATATTTCTGTGTTATCAACAGCACCGCCAGTGATTGTAAATACAAATTCAAAGGAATTAAGATTACTGTAATAATTTCTTGAAATCACCGTATTGGGTAAAATCTCATCCTGGCTCAAGATAAATAATGTTCTGATCCCACTGAGATTGTAACCCTGTGTTACGACGATCACGGTCTGGGTTGTACTTTGATTGGCGATTATTACAGTCGATGATATCGTTGGTCTTGAGCCGTTTACAGCATTATTCTCAATAGGCCCCGTATTCCATACCGCCATTCCCTGGCCTCCTTCTCCATAAATTAGCTGCTGCATTGCTGAAAGTGTCAATCTCTATTAAATGAACTGCAGATTCATCCAGAACCTATCGGCTCCTTCCATATGAATCCGGTAATAAAATATAATGTAGTCTATCCTATTCAAGCCAATTTCAACTGCGTATGCTATTGACCCTAGAATCAGTGATTTGGTTCCATTCGTTACGAGATTCAGGTTATGTTATGTAAGGGAATTACTATGTTTGTAGGGAAAAGGTGAAGGAATTACCCGGATGTCTTCAGAACAAAATGCCTGCGGCATCCCCATTGTGATCGGTTTTTCGACCACATCCCGCCCTCGCACCTCCGCCGCACTGAATGTAATCGGTTTTTCGACCATATCCCGCCCACACGCCTCCGCCGCACTGAATGTAATCGGTTTTTCGACCACATCCCGCCCACACGCCTCCGCCGCACTAAATGTAGTCGGTTTTTCGACCATATCCCGCCCACACGCCTCCGCCGCACTGAATGTGGTCGGTTTTCGACCATATCCGGCCCACATGCCTCTGCCGTACCGAATGTAGTCGGTTTTTCGACCGTATCCGGCCCAGATGACCACGCGCTGTCCATGTGTTCGGTGAAATCAGCGAAGTCATTCCTATTACTGATCCAGAATGTAGTCATCCTGCCGAGGCTCCAAGACACTTCCCCCAACTTTATGCACTACTTATCCACATCGGACGTAAATCATAATTTCCTTATCAAAAATAAAACAAGCCGTACGCCAGCAATATGCTGATTCGTACGGCTTGTTCGTATGAATAGGCTTAATTGTGCAGGTTCCGTTCCGGCTAGTAACGCGTTACCCCATCCTTGGTCACCAGTGCAAAAACCAGCGGCTGCGGCGGAACCGGCTGGGCGGAGATGCGATAAGCCTCCAGCACTTTGGCTTCGGCCTCCTGCACCTTGCTCTCGCTGGCATCGTTCACATGCAGCACTGCCAGCGTATCGCCTGCGGCCACGGCGTCGCCGACCTTCAGCGAGAGCTGAATGCCGACCGCCAGATCGATCACGGACTCCTTCGTCTCGCGTCCGGCACCGAGCAGCATCGCGGCCACACCGATCTCTTCAGCCTGGATGCTCTCCACATAGCCTGCGGTCGCAGCTTTGACTTCGATGAATCTGCGGGCAGCGGGCAAGGTGTCAGGAGAATCAATCTGTGAGGCATCGCCGCCCTGGGCCGACACCATCTGCTTGAACTTATCCAGCGCACTGCCGTCCCCGATATGGGACAGCAGCATGGAACGTGCTTCTTCTTCGTCCTTTGCCTTGCCCCCAAGTACAAGCATCTGGCTGCCCAGGATCAGGCAGACCTCCTGCAGATCCTTAGGACCGTGGCCATTCAAGGTCTCGATGCCCTCTTTGATCTCAAGGGCATTACCGATGCCGAAGCCCAGCGGCTGGTCCATGTCGCTGATGACCGCTACAGTGTTGCGGCCAAGGTGAGTGCCGATATCTACCATCGCCTGGGCGAGTGCAATGGAATCGTCAAGCGTCTTCATGAACGCACCGCTGCCGGTCTTCACATCCAGCACGATGGCGTCCGCACCTGCGGCAATCTTCTTGCTCATGACGGAGCTGGCAATAAGCGGAATGGATTCCACTGTGGCCGTCACATCACGCAGGGCATACAACTTCTTGTCTGCTGGCGTGATGTTGCCGGACTGGCCGATCACAGCTGCGCCGATCTCGCCCACCTGGGCGAAGAACCGCTCCCGGTCCATCTCCACCGAGAAGCCTGTGATCGACTCCAGCTTATCCAGTGTGCCTCCGGTGTGGCCCAGGCCGCGCCCGGACATTTTGGCTACAGGAACTCCGGCCGCTGCGACCAGCGGTGCAAGCACAACCGTCGTCTTATCACCCACGCCTCCGGTAGAATGCTTGTCCACCTTGATGCCCGCAATCGGACTAAGGTCGACCTGGTCACCGGACATCGCCATCTCTAGGGTCAGGTCGCCGGTCTCCCGCGCGTTCATACCGCGGAAATACACAGCCATTGCCCAAGCGGAGATCTGATAATCCGGGATCTCCCCCTTGCTGTAGCCTTGAATCAGAAAAGCGATTTCTTCGCGGCTGAGTTCACCGCCGTCTCTTTTCTTCTGAATGAGATCAACGGCACGCATCAGACCTGCACCTCACGGACGAAGGCACGCACCAGTCCGATGAATTTAGGCTTGGTCAGGTTCGCCACTTTAACTACCTGCTCATGGGTGAGCGGCTCCAGCTCATCGCCGATCGCCATGTCTGTGATACAGGTAATGCCGAGCACGCGCAGCTTGCTGTGGCTGGCTACGATAACCTCGGGCACGGTGGACATGCCTACGGCATCGCCGCCGAGATAAGCCAGCATTTTCAGCTCAGCCGGGGTCTCATAAGTCGGGCCGCTGATGCCGGCATATACGCCTTCCTGCAGGACAAGCGCTTCACCGTCCACACCAGTAACTCCGCCTGCAAGCTTTTTCGCAAGCTCAATATATTCTGGGTCATACGCACTGGACATATCAGGGAATCTTACGCCGAGCTCCGGATCATTCGGTCCAATTAGCGGGTTGTCGCCAGTCATATTGAGGTGATCGGTAATCAGCATCAGGTCGCCTGCCTTGAACGCTCTGTTCATTCCGCCACCAGCGTTGGTAATGACAAGCGTGCCGATGCCCAGCTTAGCCATTACATAGACCGGAAGGACTACCTTGCGCATCTCATAACCTTCATAGTAGTGAAAACGGCCTTGCATGATCATAACATCCTTGCCTTCCAGCTTACCGATCACGAACCGTCCGGCATGACCTTCTACCGTTGAATGGGGGAAATGCGGAATTTCTTCATAAGGCAGGTAGACTGCATCTTCGATCTGGTCGCCCAGGTCTCCAAGTCCTGAACCCAGAATAAGGCCGATTGCCGGTGTATAACCGCCGAATTTGGATTGAATATAAGCAGCAGCTTCCTGAACTTGAGTGCCGTATGGGACTGTGGTTGGTGTTGTCATCGATTGATCCTCCCGGATATGGATTGTGTATAGAATAACGCGTACGTGAAGCAGTACCTACATTTTGGGGATAAAAGCAAGCACAAGCTTCAGGAACTGCTCGCGCACACGCTCAGCGGTCTCCATTACCTCTGCATGATTCAGCGGCTGCGGAAGAATTCCGGCTGCCATGTTGGTGATACAGGAAATGCCCAGCACTTCAATCCCGGCATGACGGGCAACGATAGTCTCAGATACGGTGGACATGCCTACGGCATCTGCTCCCTGGCGGCGCAGCATTACGATCTCAGCAGGAGTCTCATAGTTCGGTCCGAGCAGACCGGCGTATACGCCTTCCTTGAACTCGAAATTCAGTGCCGCAGCAGCTTCCTTGGCGGCTGCAATCAGACGCGGGCTGTAAGCTGAAGACATATCCGGGAACCGTACGCCCAGCGCATTGTCATTCGGTCCGCTCAGCGGATTGCGTCCGGTCAGGTTCAGGTGGTCTGTGATCAGCATGAGATCGCCCGGTGTGTATTCGGTGTTAACGCCACCGGCAGCGTTGGTGACCAGCAGGCTGGTTACACCCAGCTCCTTCATCACACGAACCGGAAAGGCTGTAACCTCAGGGCCGTAGCCTTCATACATGTGGAAGCGGCCCTTCATCATGACCACGCGGCGGCCTTCGATCATGCCGATCAGCAGCTCACCTTCATGTCCTTCAACCGTGGACACCGGGAAATGAGGAATCTCATGATAAGGAATAACAACTTCATCTGTGATCAGATCCGCCAGAACGCCGAGGCCGGAGCCCAGGATCAGCCCGATTTCGGGGGCGACGGTGCATTTATCTTTGATATATACGGCTGCTTCTTGAATTTTGCTTGAGGTTATAGTGGTCATGGGTTACACTCCTTCTTTTTTCATAAATTCAGTTCAATCTGTGGTGTGATTACTGTAATTCAGATAGGAAGCTTGTCCCGTACTGCGGAGCCTTCGCCCCGAAGTTATCGGCGATTGTGGCGGCCACATCCGAGAAGGTCTGACGGATGCCGAGGCTGCCGGGAGTCTTGAATCTCGGGCTGTAGACCAAGAGCGGCACATACTCGCGCGTGTGGTCCGTTCCGGCATGGATAGGGTCATTGCCATGGTCTGCGGAGATGATCAGCAGATCATCCTCACCGAGAGTACTGAGCAGCTCAGGCAGCGCCTGATCGAATACCTCCAGCGCACGGCCGTAGCCTTCCGGATCACGGCGGTGGCCGTAGAGGGAATCAAAGTCCACCAGATTGGTGAACAGGAATCCGTTAAACGGCTTGCGCAGCTCGTCGATGGTAATCTGGATGCCGTGTTCATTGCTTTTGGTCGGATAAGTTGCGGTTACCCCTTCGCCGGTAAAAATATCATTGATCTTGCCGACAGCAATCACATCCTTGCCGATATCCTCCAGCGCATTCATCACCGTTGGCTCCGGCGGCTTCACCGCATAATCATGGCGGTTCGGTGTACGTACGAAATTTCCCGGCTCGCCGACATAAGGGCGGGCAATCACACGGCCTACGGAGAATTCGGGAGCCATAGTCAGCTCACGGGCGATTTTACAGGCGCTGTACAGCTCCTCCAGAGGAATAATATCTTCATGTGCCGCAAGCTGGAATACGCTGTCCGCCGAGGTATAGACAATCCATGCCCCCGTTTTCATCTGCTCCTCGCCGTATTCCACGAGAATCTCGGTACCGGAAGCTGGCTTGTTGCCGATGACCTTGCGTCCGGTAGCCGCTTCGAATTTCTCAATCAGTTCCGCCGGGAAGCCGTCAAAGTAGGTGTTAAAAGGAACCTCGATCTTCAGCCCCATCAGCTCCCAGTGGCCGGTCATCGTGTCCTTGCCTACGGATACCTCCTGCATTTTACCGTAGTAGCCTGTAGGGGCAGTTACCGGTTCAAGCGGCGGCAGCGGCGCAATATTCGCCAGCCCAAGCTGCTGCAGATTCGGAAGCTTAAGACCCGGAACCCGCTCCAGAATATGTCCGAGCGTATGGGAGCCTGTATCTCCGAAATTAGCAGCATCCGGCGCTTCACCGATACCTACACTGTCCAGAACAATAAATCCGATGCGTTTAAATGAGGACATTGCCGTCTTCACTCCTTTTATAGTTTGCATAATTCTGCCCTATGCTCTAAGCATGAAGAAACTCCGGGAGAACCTCTCCCGGGAGCGATTTCTTCAGTATGATTCCATCATAACTTTCTTACTCACAAAAAGCATCTTTTCGGCCAAACAGATCCGCCTGCCCGTTATTTCTAAAGTCCCTCATGCCTGAGCAGCCGGCTATTTCGCCCGGGGATGATGATTCTCGTAGACCTCCTTCATATTCTTGCGGGCAATTCCGCTGTAAATCTGAGTAGTCGATATATCGGAATGGCCCAGCATCTGCTGCACAGAGCGCAGGTCCGCCCCGCCTTCCAGCAGATGCGCAGCGAAGGAGTGGCGCAGGGTATGCGGCGTGATGTCCTGCTCAATCTGGGCTTCACGCGCGTATTTTTTGATGATTTTCCAAAAGCCCTGACGGGTCAGCCGTCCGCCCAGACTGTTCAGGAACAGCGCAGGCTCCTCCGGGCTTGCACGCAGCAGCTTGTCCCGCATCCCTGAGGTATAACGGGCTACGCAATCCGCAGCAATGACGCCGATCGGGACCACACGCTCCTTGCCGGAGGCGCCGCTGCAGCGAGCGAACCGCAGGCTGGTGTTCACATCCTCCACATTCAGCGAGATCAGCTCTGTCACACGGATACCCGTCGCATACAGCAGCTCCAGCATTGCCTTATCTCGCATCCCCTGGGGAGCAGCTTCGTCCGGAGCTGCCAGCAGACGCTCGATCTCCTCAATGCTGAGAATGATCGGCGGCTTGTGACTCGGCTTAATGGCTTCCATATCCAGCGTAGGATCTTGGACAATCACCCGTTCCTTCAGCAAAAAATGAAAATAGGCGCGCAGCGATACCGTATTCCGGTTCACCGTGGCTGCTGCCTTCCCTGCTCCGCGCAGGGCGCCCAGATAAAGCATAATATGTGTTCTTCTAATCTCTTCTGCCGCGTCCAGGCCGCGCTCTTCCGCAAACTCCAGAAACTGCGATATATCCCGTCCATAGGATTCCAGCGTACTAGGAGACAATCCTTTGTCCCCGGACAAATACTGCATAAACGGCTGTAAGTATGACTTCATCAATTCACGCTCCTGTCAGACTCAGGCTGCTTCATGCGGCTTCGCAGCGGATGGGGTCCAGCAGCCGGAACAGCGTTGTTCCATGACATGCTATAGATTGATTCGACATACTTCTCCCTTAATCCTGCAATCCGTCCCGTTACTCCCCGTACCAGTAAAATAGGCGCAGGCGATCCCCCGCACTTATCCCCTGCTCCCCATACTGGACATCCTGAAACGCCCGGACGGCGGTGCCTTCCGGAATCTCAACATTGCGGGCCGGACTAATCCATGCGCTGACCCAGCTCAAAACATAATACAGTACACAGCTTACCGCCACAAGCATCGTCATGAAATACAGCCGGCGCACCGTGCGGGGCAGAGAAATAATCATCCAGGCAGCCTCCTCAAAATGATATCAGCGTCTGCTTCTGCATCCTGCATATGCTCCCCTTCTGCTACACTTGGGTAAGTGCAGGCAAGTGCGGCGAGTAGAAAGAATGCGGGCAGAAGGGTTGTGAACAGAAAGAATGTGAGCAGAACTCGTCCTTCACTTTATGCGCCTGAGGGCCGTGTTATGTATGTTAAGTAATATTTGGCTCCCTGGCCGCTCTCACTGAGACGGCTCTGCCGAAATCAGGTGCACTTTTACACCTTATTCGCCTGTTTAGTCCACGTTTGCCGAATTCAGGGGCACTTGTGCTCTTCATTACTCAGCTTCAACTGCCCGTCCAGCCCACTTTCAGCGGATTCAATGGGATTTATCCCTTTCATTCCCCGCCCCAGCCCGCTTTCCTTGCTCTCCCGGCAATCAAAAAGCTCCCCTCCAGCCATTCAGCCGGGGGAGAGCTTGCGCGGTCATGCTTCATCTGAAGATGAGCTTAGGAATATCGCAATGAAGCATTCTTAAGTCCACGTTCTATATACGCTTATTCGGGAGTATTGTCCTCTGCCGGATTCTTATCCTTGCAGCGGTGGCATATTCCGTGAAAATCAAGTCTATGATCAACCACCGTGAAGTTATATTCCTGCTCCAGCCGCTCTTCCAGCGGTCCGAGCCAATCCTCACGAATCTCATCCATACTTCCGCACTGTACACAAATCAAATGATGGTGATGATGCTTCGCCGTATCCGTACGCAGATCATAGCGGGCCACACCGTCTCCGAAATTGATCTTCTCCACGACATGAAGCTCGCTAAGCAGTTCCAGGGTACGATACACGGTGGCAAGACCGATCTCGGGCGCCTTTTCTTTCACAAGCATAAATACATCTTCCGCACTTAAATGATCATCCTCGTTCTCCAGGAGAACTCTTAAGGTCGCTTCCCGTTGAGGTGTAAGCTTGTATCCTTGGGATTGTAGTTGTTGCTTAATCTTGTCTATTCGGGCTTCCATTGTCTGCCTCCCCCTTGGAAAATTACCACACCGGGCTTCAAGCCACTTCTTCCATTATAGGGGGATTTCCTTTAAGAAGTCAAACGGTTTTAGTATCTCGACAGGGCTGGCCCATTCATTCACAGATCCTCCATATTTGAAAATTCTTCCTCATCCGGCCGACACCAGAAGAGGCGTCACCCAGCGCATCATCACCGGTGTCACCCAAGCCTCGAAGCCCGAGATTCCCATCACCAGCAGCG
Organism: Paenibacillus sp. FSL R7-0204; assembly: GCF_038002225.1. Lineage (NCBI taxonomy): Bacteria > Bacillati > Bacillota > Bacilli > Caryophanales > Paenibacillaceae > Paenibacillus > Paenibacillus sp. FSL R7-0204. The sequence goes on along the minus strand of NZ_JBBOCA010000001.1, from coordinate 2,836,265 downwards.
CCATCCCAAGGGAGAGCAGCGTATACATCATGAACGGATGGGTAATCTGCGTGCGGCGCTGCTGTCCCAGTACCCGGCTGCGGATCATTAGCAGGGAGAAACCGAGGGCCGCCGCGCTGCATACCAGCAGCACTGGAATCAGCACCAGATTATGCGGAGCGACGGAGACCAGGGCGAATAGCATACCGTGCCAGGAATATTGGCTGACGAGAGTGCCGACGGTGAAGCCGATCAGCACGCCTTTGAGGAAATCCAGAATCAGAATGCCCGGAAGTCCGATCACGGACAAGCCGAGCACCCAGATCAGGCCGACCCACTTCAGATGAAAGGCGGCGATGCTCCAGTATGAATCCTGCGCGGCAGGCAGTCCCTGCTGATCGACCGTCACGAAGAAATTGCTTAAGTAATCGCCCAGCTCCTGCTGCTGATCCAGCGTAAGCGCAGTGACGATAAGCGCTCCGAAGACCACCCCGACCAGAAATAATACCGCGACAAAAATATATAGAGGCGTCTGTTCCTTCACCATCAGCTTTAGACTGCGCACCCTGACATTCCCCTTTCCGGTCACATGTTACACCATATGAGGGAATGTCCTGATCTATGACTTGTCCTTAGTTCTTGAGCACCTTGCCGTAGGTGCCTCCGCCACCCGAGGAGAGCACGAGCTGTCCTGTACGGGCCAGCACGATCAGCCCGGCCAGCTCCGCTCCCGCTACAGCGGCAAGCTCGGCTTCCGCAGCCCGGTGCAGAATGTTCATCTCTGTGCCAAAAGCCTCCAGCAGCTGGTTCAGCTTACGCTTGCCGAGGCCGGGAATGAACTCCAGCGGCACCTGGTAATGGTACGCAGGCCGATATTCCGGAACCTGCGGCAGCGGACGGTCGGCAATGTGCAGAATGCGGTCCAGCACACCCTGGACCAGCTTCGGACTGCCGCAATACGGGCAGCGCTCCGAGGTGCTGTAGGCTTCATCGATGATGCTGCCGCAGCCGCCGCAATAGGTCCGGTGATATTTGCCCAGCCGGGGATTCAGCCCGAAGTTGGCGCTGACCCTGCGTCCTTCCGAGCGCCGGAGCGCCAGCTTCAGCTCCTCGAAAGAGGGCTCCCGCATCTCGATGACATTGTACTCGCGGCCGATTTTGCCGAGGGAGTGGGCATCGGAATTGGTCAGGAAGCTGAAACGGTCAAGCTCCGAGATATACCCTGCCATCTCTGAATCCGCACTGAGGCCAAGCTCCACCGCCGCGATGCGGTCCAGATCGAATAACTCAGCCATCCGCTCGGCCGCGCAGCCATAGAGCCCCTTATGAGGCGTGAAAATATGTGCCGGAATCAGCAGCCCGCCCCGCCCGGTAATCTCGTCCTGAAGCACCCTGGAAGGGGCGTACAGGCGCTGCGAGCTGAGATTCACATTACGCATATGGGCGCTCATCCAGGTGCTGAAATCCTCCATCGTTCCAAGGTCCGGCATGAAGGCCAGGACATGGCACTCCCGCCGCCCGGGCTCACGGATCTCAATCTCGGTTCCCAGCAGGATCGTGGTCCCCCGGTACGCAATTCCGCCGCCTGCGGCTATCGTCATTTCACCAGAATCCAGCGCGGTATGAATATCACGCAGCACGCCCGGTGAGTGGCTGTCGATAATGCCGATCAGGCCAATCCCCTTGCGCTCCGCCGCTTCCCGGGCAATTCCGGCAAAGGTCAGATCACGGCTGCCGCTGATTTTGACCGCCTGGCCCTCTGAGGTCCGTCCGATATGCACATGCAGATCGCAATAGACGCTGCTGAGTTCCGCCGCTAGTGCCATTGGCCTGTCAGCGTGTAGAGATGCCAGGCATAGACCGCCATCATCGTCTTGGCATCGGCAATACGTCCGTCCGCAATGTACTGGTAGGCTTCCTCCAGCGTCAGCTCCGAGACCTCCAGGAACTCATCCTCATCCAGCGCCATCTCGCCCGGCTGGGCATCCTCGGTCACATAGAGGTGAATGATCTCGTCGGCGAAGCCGGGAGAGGTGTAGAACGACTTCAGCAGCTTCAGCCCCCCGCTATGAAATCCGGTCTCCTCCTGAAGCTCACGGCCCGCAGCCGCCAGCGGATCTTCACCCGGGTCCAGCTTGCCTGCGGGAATCTCCACCTCGGTACGGTGCATCGGCTGACGGTACTGCTCCACGACCAGCATTTTACCTTGATTCAAGGCCAGCACGGCTACAGCTCCAGGGTGCTTCACGACCTCGCGGGTTGCGGTGTTGCCGTCAGGAAGCCTCACGGTATCCACCTGAAGCGAAATAATGTGGCCTGCAAAAATCGGCTTCGTTGACAATGTTTCTTCATCCAATGCGGGGTTGCGGTTTATTTCATCTTTTTTCATAGATTTGTGGTCTCCTTTGGCATCGTTATGCATAGGGTGTATTATAGCAAACTTAAGAAGAAAGAAGGAATGCAGGCATGAATAACATCCTTGTCCAAGCAAGCTCATCCGCAGTTACAATGGTAGGTAAACCGGAACAGATTATGGCCGTAATGGCCGGGTGGATGAAGCAATACGGGCGCGATATGCCCCTCTCTTACATCCTGCTGCTCCAGGCAGATTCGCGGATCAAAGCTTCCCAGGCTGGATAATGCCGCTTCGTTCTTCCGGTCAGCGTCTATGATATTCCAGGGTATAAGAAGGAGCTGTCTCCCGGATCATCCCGGAAGCAGCTCCTTTAATGTTATTCTTAAGCGGCAGCAGACCGCCTTAGCAAAAGCTTTGCCCTGGCCAGTCCCTGCACAGCCTCTTATTCGGCTTAGCCCTTCTGGCTCTCGGCCACAATGGCTACAACCAGGCTGGCCACCTTGACGATGTCTGCGGCCTTGATCCGCTCCTTCGTGGTGTGGATATCCTCGTAGCCAACCGCCAGATTCACAACCGGAACGTTCAGCCCGTTGAACACATTGGCATCACTGCCGCCGCCGGAAGCGAACAGCCGGGTCGTCAGGCCCAGCGAAGTGATCGCCCGGTCAGCCAATTGAACAACCGGATCATTCCCATTAAAGCTGAACGCCGGATAGATGATCTCGCTGCGGAATTCACTCTGCGCGCCGTGGTCGCGTGCTGTAGTCTCCAGCGCCTCCCGCATGGAGGCAATCTGCAGCTCTACCTTCTCCTGCACGATACTGCGGGCCTCCGCATCAAGCTGGACATGGTCGCAGACCACATTCGTCGGTCCGCCGCCGGCGAACTTGCCGATATTCGCAGTCGTCTCGTTGTCGATCCGTCCAAGCTTCATCGCCGAGATCGCTTTGCTCGCTACCTGTATGGCGCTGATGCCATCCTCCGGGTTCACGCCTGCATGGGCAGATTTGCCGAAGATCTGCATCGTTACCTTCGCCTGTGCCGGTGCTGCAATCGCGATGGCTCCCACTTCTCCGTTGGAATCCAGCGCGAAGCCCATGTCTGCATCCAGATGCGCCGGGTCCATCGCACGTGCGCCCATCAGCCCGGACTCTTCGCCTGCCGTAATGACGAACTGAATCTGGCCGTGCGGCAGCTTCTGCTCCTGAATGACCCGGATCGCTTCGAACAGGGCAGCCAGTCCCGCTTTGTCATCCGCTCCAAGAATGGTGCTGCCATCACTTCGAATCCAGCCGTCTTCCCCCAGGGCAGGCTTGATCTTCTGGCCGGGTACCACGGTATCCATATGGCACGTGAACAGCAGCTTCGGCGCGCTCACTCCGCTGTCCGCAGGCCAGGTCACGAACAGGTTGCCGGCTCCGTGCCCCGTTCTCTCCTGCGAATCGTCCTCCACCGCAGTCAGCCCCAGGCTGCTGAACTTCTCCTTAAGCACATCGGCAATCTGCCGTTCATTCCGGGTCTCACTGTCAATCTGGACAAGCTCCATGAACTCATGGATCAATCGGTCTTGTGATATCATATGGACTTCCCTCTCTTTCTCAGATACGTTACAATGGTTGTACTGCGTTCAATTGTGGGCTTATGCTCATAACTTACACTAATCTCAAAGGAGTCACTCATGCAACGACAAAAATGGTTTCGCATTATCATCTACATCATGCTGTTCGCTATGATCGCCTCTACGGTGCTGTTCGTCATCGAACCGTTCCTCGCAGGTTAATCACGCTTAGCGCTTAAGTAACAGCGTCCGGGTTCCCCGGGCGCTGTTTGGCTATACGGAAACTGCTCCAGGAAATAAGGCACTAGCTCTTCAGCGACCGTCCCGATGTCAAAAGCGCGCCCTGTACATTCCTCAAGCGAGGTCACTCCGTATTCCGCAATCCCGCAAGGGATAATGCCTGTGAAGCCGCTTTGCCCGATCCCGGCCGATACGTTGAAGGCGAAGCCATGACTGGTGACAAACCCACGGCGGAATTTACACTTGTTGAACTTTACGCCAATTGCACAGATTTTCTCATCACCGACCCACACCCCGGTATACCCCTGCTTGCGGGTTCCCGTAATTCCATAGGCCTTAAGAAAAGCAATAATCACCGACTCCAGCTTGCGCAGATAGCCGTGCAGATCAACCTTGCCGTTCTCGCCCAGCTTCAAAAGCGGGTACCCGACCAGCTGGCCGGGCCCGTGATATGTAATATCTCCCCCGCGGTCAATCTCAAACAGCGCAATGCCCTGCTGCCTGAGCTGTTCCCCGCTGAGGAGCAGATGCTCCGGAGATTTCCGCGAACCGATGGTGTATGTGGGCGGATGCTGCAGCAGAATCAGCTGCTCGGAAGCAGTGCCCGCGTCAATCGCATGCACCGCTTCCTTTTGCAACTCCCAGGCCGCTCCGTACTCCATCACCGGAAGAATGGTAACTGTAAGTTTGCTTAGGTTCAGATTCTCCATGATCGTAAGTTCCCCTTTGCTTCTCATTCTCCCTGTCCCAGGGGTCCGCAGCCGCCTTACTTAGTAGAGCTTCGTCTCCGGGGTGTAGCCTTCCACATTATCCTTCACGCGCTGCAGGAACCGTCCGCTGATGACTCCGTCCAGAATCCGGTGATCCAGCGACAGACAGATATTCGCCATCGAACGTACGGCAATCATATCATTGATGACGACAGGCTTTTTGACGATAGATTCAAAGGTTATAATCGCCGCCTGCGGATAGTTAATAATCGGGTAGGACAGAATCGAGCCGAACGAGCCGGTATTATTCACCGTGAACGTACCGCCCTGCATATCGTCCAGCCGCAGCTTGCCTTCGCGTGTCTTCAGCGCTAATTCCTCGATCTCGCGGGCCAGCCCGGCAACATTTTTCTGATCGGCCTTCTTGATGACCGGTATCATTACGGAATCCTCTGTGCCTACGGCCAGCGAGATGTTGATGTCGCGTTTGACGATGATTTTGTCAACGGCCCAGACCGAGTTCATGATCGGGTAATCCTTGATTGCACTGACCACCGCCTTCATCAGAAAAGCGAGATAGGTCAGGTTAATGCCCTCTTTGCGCTTGAACTCATCCTTCAGCTTGTTGCGCAACACCACCAGATTGGTCACATCGACCTCGATCATCGTCCAGGCATGCGGGATCTCCGAGACGCTCTGGCGCATTCTGGTAGCAATCGTATTACGGATCGGCGTAACATCGATCAGATATTCCGAGCTGCTGCCCCGTCCGCCTTCAATCTCAATCGTCGGAATCTTCGGCGATTCGCTGAGGTGCAGGCCGGAATTGCGCACCGGCTGAAATTCATCCTGAACCGGCTGGAACACAGGCTGCTGCGCAGCCTGTGCAGGGGCGGCGTCAGGTACAGGCGCAGCAGCAGGGGCTGCCGCGGGTGTCGGCGGCTGAACGGAGGCGCCGTTCTCCAGGAACGTGAGCACATCCTTGCGTGTGATACGTCCGCCCAGGCCGGTGCCCGGCACGGCCGCCAGGTTGATGCCGTGCTCGGCGGCCAGCGACTGCACAGCCGGAGAGTAACGGGCGCGCATTGGAGCTGCGGCGTCATAAGCCGCAGCGGGCACGGGCGGCCGCGCGGCGGCGTGGGCCGCCTGCGGGGCAGCCGCTGGGGCTGGGGCGTCACCGGAAGCTGCCGGTGACGGGGCTGCAGCGGCTGGCGCAGCGGAGCCAGTCACTGCGATGCGGGCGATGATCTCGCCGACGCTGACCGTCTGACCAACTTCGGCCAGCAGCTCGGCCATGGTGCCGTCTACCGTTGCAGGCAGCTCCGCATTCACCTTATCCGTGATCAGCTCGCAGATCGGCTCATATTGCTCTATCGGATCGCCCGGCTGCTTCAGCCATTTCCCGATGGTCGCCGAGACCAGCGATTCAGCCAGCTGCGGCATAATTACATCCGTCAGCGTTGTATTGTCAGACATAATGTCACTCCTTAATGGTTTGTAAGCGTGGACTTCTTAAATTTGCTTCGTACAAAACTGGCTTCGAAAGTCAGCCATCAAATCCTGCACTTTATACAACATTCGCTCATAAAAATCTGCCCAAAATCAAAAATGTTGCACATAACGCAGCAATTCTCTTCATTCGGGCGGCTGAGCGGACATAATGTTGTCTTTCCTGCAGCATTCTTCCCAATCCACTATCTATTTCATATCCAAGCTGCACTTTCTGCAACATTCTTGCCTGGGTCACGGTCGCGGTGTCCAGGCAGGATGAATTATTGAACTTAGTACTGCGCCAGACGCAGCATCTCAGCCTTGACCTTGTCCTTGCTGAGCAGGAAGAATTTCTCCATCGGCGGTGAGATCGGCATCGCCGGGACATCGGGTCCGCACAGGCGGAAGATTGGGGCATCGAGGTCGAAGAGACAATGCTCGGCGATGATCGCCGCCACTTCAGCGCCGATGCCTCCGGTCTTGTTGTCCTCATGGACAATCAGCACCTTGCCGGTCTGCCGGACAGCGGCAATAATCGCCTCGCGGTCCAGCGGCTGGAGTGTACGCAGATCCAGGATATGTGCAGTGACGCCATGCTCCTTCTCCAGCTCCTCCGCTGCCTGCATCGCAAAATGCAGCGGCAGGCTATACCCGATCACCGTAATATCGCTGCCCTCACGCAGCAGATTCGCTTCACCAATCGGCACGGTATAATCGCCTTCCGGCACATCGCCCTTGATCAGCTTGTAGCATTTCTTGTTCTCGAAGAACAGCACCGGATCAGGATCACGGACAGCCGCCTTGAGCAGTCCCTTCGCATCTGCAGCTGAATATGGGGCTACGATCTTAAGTCCCGGCGTCCCGAAGAAAATTGACTCCGGGCACTGCGAATGGTACAGCCCGCCGAAGATACCGCCGCCGATCGGCGCACGGATGACGACCGGACAGTTCCAGTCATTATTGGAGCGGTAGCGGATTTTGGCGGCTTCGCTGATAATCTGGTTCGTTGCGGGCAGCATGAAATCCGAGTACTGCATCTCGGCAATCGGCTTCATGCCATACATCGCAGCGCCGATGGCCACCCCTGCAATAGCAGATTCCGCAAGCGGAGTGTCCAGCACCCGTTCTACGCCGAACTGCTCCTGCAAGCCTTTGGTTGTTGTGAAGACACCGCCCTTCACGCCGACATCCTCACCCAGCACGAACACCGACTCATCGCGCTCCATCTCTTCCTTCATCGCCAGCCGGATTGCATCGATATATTCCATCATCGCCATGGCTTAAGCGCCTCCCTTCAGGCCGGATTCATCGTAGACATGCAGCAGCGTATCTTCCGGTTTCGGGAACGGCGCATTCTCCGCGTAGGTTATAGCTTCTTTCAGTTCAAGATTATATTCAGCAGCCAGATCACGCTCCTGCTCGTCACTCCATAGACCGAGTCCGGTCAGATAGGTGCGGAACGCGGCGATGCCGTCTTTTGCCCAGTTCTCATCGACTTCCTCCTGGGTCCGGTAAGCCAGATCATTATCCGAAGTGGAGTGCGGCGACAAGCGGTACATCATCGCTTCAATCAAGGTCGGGCCTTCACCGGCAAGCGCACGTTCCCGGGCTTCTTTCACTACGCGGTACACCTCAAGCGGATCATTGCCGTCCACCCGAATGCCGGGGAAGCCGTAGCCGAGCGCACGGTCGCTGACCTTGCCGCCAAGCTGCTTGTGAGCAGGAATCGAGATCGCATACTGATTGTTCTGGCAAAAAATAATCATCGGCAGCTTATTCACACCGGCAAAGTTACACGCTTCATGGAAATCCCCCTGGTTGCTGGAGCCTTCCCCGAAGGTGACGAAGGAGACGAACTTCTTCTTCTGCATCTTCGCCGCCAGTGCGAAGCCTGCCGCATGAGGAACCTGGGTCGTGACGGGGCTTGAGCCCGTTACAATCCGCAGGCGCTTGTGTCCGAAGTGGCCCGGCATCTGCCGGCCGCCGCTGTTCGGATCTTCCGCCTTGGCGAAGACGGACAGCATCAGCTCGCGCGTGGTCATGCCAACAGAGAGGACAAACGCATAGTCCCGGTAATAAGGAAGGAAATAGTCGTTCTCCCGGTCCAGTGCAAATGCCGCCGCGACCTGAGCCGCCTCCTGCCCGATGCCGGATACATGGAAATTGATCTTGCCCGCACGCTGCAACAGCAGACTGCGCTCATCATACTTCCGTCCGAGCTGCATGAATCTGTACATATCGATAACCTGGCCGTCTGTGAGTCCAAGCTGCTTATGTCTGTTAACGGTGTCTACAGTACCTTGGGATTCCATATAAGAGGTACCTCCTTGAAAGTATTGCCGGCGCCAGCTTCCAGCCCCCGCTATCACTAACCGGTTCAGGACGCGTCCGCCAGGCGGATTGACCTTAATATTAGTATATATGCCCTGATCCTATAACCAGGTACTAAATTCATTATAATCGTTTTCCCGGCAAAAAGAAAAGTCAAAATCCCTCCGCCAAGCGGGAACTCTGAAACCGAACAAATATAGCCGGTTTGGAGCGATATTGGCGCAGTACACGCCTTCCGCTCCCTCCGGCCTTCTTGTTAAGCTCTTTAACTCACGCTAGAATCCGATTGCTCTTCCATCCACCGCCAGCATCGCCTCGCCCAGCACCTCCGACAGTGTCGGGTGGGCATGCACAGCCTCCCCGACCTCCCAAGGTGTGGCATCCAGAATCTGCGCCAGCGCCGCTTCGCCGATCAGATCAGTCACATGCGGGCCGATCATCTGCACACCGAGGATATCCCCGTTCTTCGCGTCCGCTACCACCTTCACGAAGCCGTCCTTCATGCCGTACACAATGGCTTTGCCGATGGCGGAGAACGGGAACTTGCCTGTCACCGTCTCACGGCCGAGCTGCTTCGCTTCCTTCTCCGTGTAGCCGACACTTGCCACTTCCGGCCGTGTATAGACACAGCGGGGAACCAGATGAGTCTCATAAGGATGGAGCGCTTCGCCCGCCAGATGGTTGACGGCACGAATGCCTTCATGGCTGGCAGCGTGGGCCAGCTGCAGTCCTCCGATACAATCGCCGATTGCATAGATATGCGGCTCACCCGTCTGCATATTGGCATTTACCGCAATGACACCTGTATCGAAGCGGATATCTGTATTTTCAAGTCCGAGATTCTCGATATTCGCCACGCGTCCTACGGATACGAGCAGCTTATCAGCCGATAGAGTCTGGCTCTGCTCCCCCTTGCGGGCTTCAATCGTAATCCCTGTCTCCGACACTGTGCGGGTCTCTGCATCCACCGTTGTTCCGGTGAGCACCCGGACTCCGCGTTTCTTCAGCAGACGCAGCAGCTCGCGGGCCACCTCTTCATCCTCCTGCGGCAACAGCTGCCCGGCTGCCTCGACGACAGTCACCTGCACTCCGAAATCAGCCAGCATGGATGCCCACTCCACTCCGATCACCCCGCCGCCCACAATAATAATCGAGGCCGGCAGCTCCTCAAGCGTCAACGCTTCCTCACTGCTCAGAATCACCTTGCCGTCGGGCACCAGGCCCGGCAGAACACGCGGACGCGAGCCGGTAGCAATGATGAGATTCGTAGAGACCACAGTCTCCATCTCTCCATTCTCCAGTTCTACAGCCACTGCGCCGCTTCGCGGGGAGAAGATCGAAGGCCCGATGATCCGTCCTTTACCCTTCAGCACCTGAATCTTATGCTTGCGCATCAGATACTGCACACCCTGATGAAGCTGCTCCACTACCGCTTCCTTGCGCTGCTGCACTTTGGGGAACACCAGCTTTGTGCCCGTAGTCTCTATACCGTAGCTTTCGCTCTCGTTGATTTCAGCCAATACCTCTGCACTGCGCAGCAGTGATTTGCTGGGAATACAGCCGCGGTGCAGGCAGGTTCCGCCCAGCTTGTCCATTTCAATAACGACAACAGATTTGCCCAGCTGCGCAGCGCGGATCGCTGCCACATAACCGCCGGTGCCTCCCCCAAGTATCGCCACATCACAGGTCATTGTCATGATATGTATCCTCCAGTCATTCCTCTTGAATTCAGTTCAATCTATTATATTGTACTCTCTTTCGGGAGTAATACAAAACTTACAAACGTCATGTATTCATGGACTTTTGCAGGTTAAAGCGTTATCATATGGGTGAATTCAAAGAGCTGCGAAGAGGAGCGACTGTGATGAAACTGCTGATTTCACGCTTCATTGCCATCCTTATTCTGGTGATCCCCGGCCTCCTGGCGATGACGGGCTTCCTGATGATGAAAGATGATCTGTTCAACTATTTCGCGATGCATGGAGACGACTCGGTCGTTCCGGTGTTCGCGTGGCTGCATTTCGGCGGCGGTCTGCTTTTATTCCTGGCGGGCATGACCTTCCTAGGCGGCTGGATTCTGACCCGTGACCGCAAAAAGAACTACGTAGGCCCCCGCTTCCGGGAGAAGCAGCAAGCGCAGCAGCCCCCGTCCTCCGAAGCCCGCTCCTAATTATATTCCATTGAAACAGGGGATGCCTCAAGCCATGAACGAACCGGCTGCTGAGGCATCCCCTTGTTGTCCTATGAGAGGGTATAGTTGTAAGCGCTGACGAACAGCGCAATTGCACAATGTACAACAGAAAAGGGTAATCTCCAGCAGAATTCAAAAGCTATTGCACTTCGTACAATAGAATTCGAACAAATCCCACTTTTCTGCTCAAATCAGCAAAATCTAATGTACCAAATACAGTAGAATACCATTTCCCACTCAAAAATCAGATATCTATTGCACAATATACAGTTACCTTACCCATTCCACCGCCGTAGCCCCTACGTACAGCCTTCAATGCAAGGGTGAGCATCAGCATCAGCGCCAGCATCAGCGCCAGCATCAGCGCCAGCATCAGCGCCAGCATCAGCGCCTGCGTCAGCGCCAGCATCAGCGCCAGCGCCTGCGTCAGCATCAGTGCCAGCATCAAAGTTACACTTCCTTGCTTTATCCTCACTATACCTCACTCATGCCCCAACCATCCCTCATCCTTACTCCCCAGCCGCTTCCTTACTGCCCCGCACCAGCTCGCTGTAGAGGCCGCCCTGCCGGAGCAGCTCCTCATGCGAGCCCTGCTGGATCAGGCGTCCGGCCTCAAGCACCAGGATGCGGTCGGCCGCGCGGATCGTGCCCAGCCGGTGGGCGATCACGAAGCTGGTCCGGCCGCTCATCAGTGCCTGGAGCCCTTCCTGAATCTTAATCTCGGTCACCGTATCGATGCTGCTCGTCGCCTCATCCAGCACCAGCATGGACGGATTCGCCAGAATTGCCCGGGCAATAGCCAAGAGTTGCTTCTGTCCCTGGCTGATGCCGCTGCCGTCCACAGACAGCATCCGGTCGTAGCCGTCCTGAAGTCTCATGATGAAGGCATGGGCATTGGCCAGCTTCGCGGCCTCCTCCACCTCTTCATCGGTTGCACCCAGCCGGCCGTAGCGGATATTATCGCGGATCGTGCCTTTGAACAGGAAGGAGTCCTGGAGGACGAAGGCCATATGGCTGCGCAGACTCTCACGGGTGACCGTTGACAGCTCCCGCCCGTCCAGCGTAATACTGCCACGACTTGGGTCGTAGAAGCGGGACAGCAGGCCGATTAGCGTTGTTTTGCCGGCACCGGTAGGTCCAACCAACGCAATCATCTCCCCGGGCTTCGCCTCGAACGTAATTCCCTGGAGCGTATCAGCGCCACCTTCATAAGAGAAGGACACATCCGTGAACTTTACGGCTCCCTCCACATGTTCCAGCTTCACCGCCTCGCCTTCATCCCGGGCCTCCGTCTCCTCATCCAACACCTCGAAGACGCGCTCCGCCCCGGCAATAGCCGACAGCAAGGTATTCCACTGGTTCGCCAGATCATTCAGCGGCCGGGTGAACTGGCGGGCATATTCGGCAAAAGCGATAATAATCCCCACCGTTACCAGTCCTCGGATCGCAAGCAGCCCCCCGACTCCGGCCACGATGGCAAAGCTCAGATTGTTCAGACCATTCATCAGCTTGGGAATGAAGCCCGAGATCGATTGTGCCCAATACCCCGACAGCATAATCCGTCTATTGCGCTCTCTGAAGCCGGTAATCACCCGCTCCTCCTGGGAGAAGGCTTTGATAATCCGCTGCCCGGACAAGGTCTCTTCGATGAACCCGTTCAGCTCACCCATATTCCGCTGCCGCTCCTTGAACAGCGGTCCGGTCCGCCGGGTAATCCAGCGCATGCCCAGCATCATCAGCGGCACTACAATGAAGGTCAGCAGCGTCAGCAGCGGGCTGAGCCACAGCATCACGCCAACCGTGCCCACCAGCGTCAGAATACTGGAAAAGATCTGAATCGCCGAGCTGTTCAGCGTCGAGCTGATATTCTCGATATCATTGGTCAGACGGCTCATAATCTCCCCCTGCTGCCTGCGGTTGAAGAAGGAGATCGGCAGGCGGTGCAGGTGTGAGAACAGATCCGTCCGCATCCGGTAGACCGTCTCCTGGGCCACTTCGATCATCCATACATTTTGCAGCCAGGAGACCAGGGAATTCAGCAGGTAGACGAGCGCCAGCACCAGCAGGAAGACGCCCCACGTTCTGCCGCCCTCCCCGCCCAGATAATCGTCCACTGCCCGGCTGATCAGGTAGGGTCCAAGGAGCGACAAGGCTGAGCTTAGCAGAACCATGAACAGCACCAGTATCAGCTTTGTCCGGCGTTCAGCGAGATAAGTCCATATGCGTCCTAATGTGCCAGACCAGTTCTTGGCCTTCGCCTTCGGCTTCCGGCTGCCCATCGCCCCGAAGACCTTGGCTTCGCCGTGGCCTACATCCAGCTTCGGATAGCGGAACGGCTCAATGAGTGCTTTGAACATGCTGCCCCTCCCCTGTCTGCGATTGATAGATTTTGCGGTACAGCGCGGACTCCTCCATTAGTTCGGAATGGGTCCCCTGCGCAATGAGCCGGCCTTCGTCCAGCAGCAGAATCAGATCCGCCGAGGCCGTTGAGCTGATTTTCTGTGTGATCAGGAAGGTCGTGCAGGACAACTTCTTCAGCTCCGCCAGCAAAAGCCCCTCCGTCACCGCATCAAGCGCACTGGTGCTGTCATCCAGAATCAGGATCGCCGGTCTGCGCACCAGCGCCCGTGCAATGCTCAGACGCTGCTTCTGCCCGCCCGACAGATTAACTCCGCGTTGCCCAAGGGCAGTCTCGTAGCCCTGCGGCAGTCCGGCAACTGTGTCATGAATCTGCGCTGCCGCTGCTGCCTGCTCAATCTCTGCCTGACTCGCCGCTGTATTTCCCCAGGCTATATTCTCCCGGATCGAGCCGGTGAATAGCAGTACCTCCTGAGGTACATAGCCAATCGAGCCCCGTAAGGTCTGCATATCCATCTCCGTATGCTTCTGTCCGTCCACCAGGATGTTCCCGCTGCCGCATTCATACAGCCTGGGAATCAGCGTGACCAGAGAGGATTTGCCTGAGCCGGTCGCGCCCATAATCGCCACGCGTTCCCCCGGCTGCACCGTGAAGGAGATATCGTCAAGCACTTTAATGTCACTGCCGGGATAACTGAAGCTGACCTGCCGGAATTCAACCTTGCCTTGAACAGCAGACGCAAGACCTTCTCCAGTCATGCCCAGCTCGCCTGGGCCTTCGCTTGCCGCCATCACTTCAGCGATCCTTCCCGAGGACGCCCGTGCGCGGGAGAAGCTGACCATAATCCAGGATAGCGCTGACAGCGCTCCCATCGTCCGCAGCGAGTAGTTAATGACAGCAACGGTCTGCCCCAGCGTCGCATCTCCTGTAGAGATCTCTATCCGCCCAAACCATAACACGGCCAGAATCCCGGCGTTGACGATGATCATAATGAACGGGGTTGAGGTCTCGGTAAGCCGCAGCGCAGCAATAGTCGATCTCATCAGCTCTCCGCTGAAGGTTGCGAACCGTCCAATCTCATGGCCCATCCGCACAAATACACGGATCAGCCGGATTCCGGTCAAATTCTCCTGAATCACACCATTCACGCCGTCGAGCCGGCTCTGCACATTGCGGAACAGCTCAGACGCTCTGCGCATCAGCCAGATCATGAAAATCACCAAAAACGGCAGGGTCACGGTCAGCAGCAGCCCCAGCTTGATATGTACAACAAGCGCCATAATCACGCTTCCGATCACAACCAGCGGAATACGGGTCATGAACCGCAGCCCCATGAATATCGTATCCTGAATTTGTGTTACATCCCCGGTAAGGCGGGTGATTAGGGATGAGGTAGGGAAGCGGCTAAAAATATCGTAAGAAAACGACTGTACCTTTTCATACAGCTTGTCACGCAGGTCGAACGCGAACCCCTGACTGGCATGCGACGCAAAAAAGGAGCTGAGTATTCCCGCCACAAATGCCACAGCGGCACTCCCTACCAGCACACCGCCCCACAGCCAGACGACAGCCGTGTCCTGTTGCCGGATACCGTCATCAATGATTTTGGAGATCAGCAGCGGCTGCGACAGCTCCACGGCCAGTTCAATCAGCATCATGACCAGCGCGGCAATGGCGGCGACACGGTATTTTTTAAGAAAAGTCAACATTAGCTTCATCGAAGATACCCCATTTGCTTATTCGTAGAGCGCATCCCGCAGGCGGGTAGACATGGCAGAGCCTTGTCCCGACTTCAAAATGACCCGGCGCAGTGCCTTGTTGCTGCGGTTCAGCTCAGTGAGCTCGGCCAGCATGTCTTCCAGTAAATTCTCCGTACCTGGGATAAGCTCCCCCTTCTCCCGCAGCGCATTAATCCGTTCCTTATATTGCTCCAATTTCTCTGTCACCTGACTAACTTCCCTTCTGTTCACTATATTCTCCTGCTGAGGACACAATTGCGTTCATTATAGCACATCCCGGGCGGAAGCAATGTTTGCACTGGCTACTCCGGCCCCGAGTATGATACTCTAGAAAGGTCGATTTTTGGGTCGTGTTGCAGATTAGCTCAACAGTGAAAGGATAGATGGACGTGGCACAATTATTTTTCAGGTATGGAGCTATGAACAGCGGCAAATCCATTGAGATTCTCAAGGTTGCACATAATTATGAAGAGCAGGGCAAGTCGGTGCTCCTCTTCACACCTTCCATTGATAACCGGGATGAAGTGGGATACATCTCCTCCCGGATCGGACTGCGCAAGCAGGCCATTCCTATCGACGAGCAGACCGATATCTACAGCATTGTCAGCAGCAGTCTGCCGAAGCCGCACTGTGTACTGATAGACGAGTGCCAGTTCCTGAGCAAGGACTGCATCCTGCAGCTGGTGCGTATTGTGGATGAGCTTGACATTCCGGTGATGGCCTTCGGCCTCAAAAATGATTTCCAGAACAATCTGTTCGAAGGCAGCAAATATATGCTGATCTACGCCGACAAGATCGAAGAAATGAAGACCATCTGCTGGTTCTGCGCACGGAAAGCCACCATGGCGCTGCGGGTCGAGAACGGCAAGCCGGTATACAGCGGCAAACAGATCCAGATCGGCGGCAATGAAGCCTATTACCCGGTCTGCCGTAAATGCCACAAGAATCCTCCATTGTAAAATACCCTAAAACAGAACATTAAAACGCACTCCAGCCCTCAACAGGCCAGAATGCGTTTTTTTGTGTTCCAGTCTATTGAACCGCTTGAAGCGCCCTGTGCTCATCCTCCTTGCGGACGAACAGATCATGCTGGATCGTAGCCTTCCCGCCGAAGTTAGCACGCCGTGTGGTCTCTCTCATTCCGCCATTAATCCGGGAACGGTGCGGGATGCCTGCTGCTGCAAGGCGGCTTTTGACCCGGAGATATTGTCCCTGATCGAACGTGGTGTATATTAACGTGCGCTCCCTCGGGATGAAGACATGCCAGATGCCTCTAAGTAAGCCCACGCGCGTTACCTCCCTTTAGTTCAAATAACGTTCACGAAGAATCCGCAGATGATGCCGCTCATGTCCAATGATCAGAGCAATCTGCGCTCTAACCGACATCGCAATGCCATTGGAGCTGCCTGTACGGGTATAATCATTATCCACCAGACTGTCTACCAGCGCCAAGGTGGACTCGCGGACGATCCGGTAGTGCGCAATCATCTCTTGCAGCGTGAAGCGGTCGAACGCCCCGGCAGCCGCATAATCATTCTCCTCATAGCCCGGCAGCGGCGCCTGTTCTCCCCTCGCAAAACAAAGCAAGCGGTAAGACATAATGCGGTCATTATCCGTCAGATGCCCTAGCATTTCCTTGATACTCCACTTCCCGGGGGCATAGCGGTAGGCCCCTTGCTCCTCTGTCAGCCCGCCAAGCAGAGCCAGCACCTCCTGAGTCTGCTCTCTTAGAATAACGCTCAGTGCTCCTTCCGGCGGCACCAGTGTAATATATCTGGACTGAAATTCGGTATACTCTCCTTGCGCAGGACGCTGATTCATGGTAAAAACCCCTCTCCAAACCAATTTTTAAGAAATATTTGCCGGATTGTGTCAAAACCTGTTGTTGTATCTTAGCCTATTATGTATAATATCACCAGGATTACAGATTTGTTAATCTATTTCCCGGGAGTGTAAGCATGCTGGATTTTGTGCTTTATATGGTATTTTCCATTCTGGAAGCATACGCTATGTTTTATTTAGCTTTCAAAGCTTTTAAGATTGATATTTATCCAAAAGAGATGTTATTTGCTGGATTTATCCTTTCATTCTTCTCATATGTCGTTCGAATAAATTATTCAAAATTAGAAGTTGATATTATCTTACAGTATTGCTTAATTCTATGTTTCTTTTGGTTGCTTTTTAGAATACATATATTTTACTCAGCAATATTAACTGGTATGACATACCAAGCCTACACATTCATCCAATTGCTTTATGCACTCTTCTTTAACAAAGTTGGTGTATTATCAGAAAAAACCTTTCTTGGATTGGACTTAACCACTTACTTTTTGCAGCTTTTAACGGCTTCCACAGCTATCTTCATCGGATATTATATTGGTTATAAGCGCAAAGGCTTCGACTACGTGTCAGATAAACCTAATGGCTCTATTAAAATTAGCAAGCGCGAAAAATTGTTGTTTATTCTGAATCTCCCAACAGCCGCGGTTGTAATTTCTATAATGCATTTTTTCAACTCAGGATACTTCATCACTCTACCCTTACTATATTTTGCACTAATGTTTTGTTATATTTATTTATCTTATAAAAAGGATAGAAGTGGGCATGAATACACTATGTTTTAAGCTTGCCTCTATGATAAAACGAGCCAATCCGCAGGAAACCAGTTCCATTGAGATCATGCAATATTCTCTCAGTATAATACTTAACTCCCTGCTTATTATATTCATATCTTTTTTCATTGGGTGGTCAACTGGAAGTATTGCAACAACTGCCATTGCCCTATTTGGTTTCGCTATTCTTAGATTTATATCTGGTGGTAAGCATCTAAAATCTGCAACAGCTTGTAATATTATCTCCATCATTTTATGTTCTTCTTTGCCCCATATTACATTCCTATCTGAACAACACTTTATACTTATTAATATGTTCTCTTTGATTATAATTGTGATATTCGCGCCTAACCCTGATGCCAATGTGCATGTTCCTTTACGCTATTATCCATTATTAAAAGTATTATCAGTGTTAATGGTTAGTTCTAATCTTTTTATTCAATCCCATGTTCTAGGACTCGCTTTCTTCGCTCAGTCCTTAACAATAATTTCATTGCCCAAAAAGGAGACAGTCAAGTGAAAAAGAACTTTGCACGCTATTCATCCGTAATTTTGACTTCATCAGCACTGTTCTTTACGAAAATACTTAAAATTTGGATTCACAGCCCGGAAGCACCAAAAGAATTACGCAAGTAATTACACAAGGATGGGGAGTACATGCGTGTCTTACAAAACGACGGCTCTTCCCGCAGTATCCGGGAGGAGGAGATATTGTATTTCTCTAATTACAAGAATACAATATTCGTCCATACGAAAGAAGGCGAATTTGTTCTCCCTACCACCCTTTCCGATTTGTATGCAGCTTACGGAGAAATGGGCTTTGAACGTCTTGACCGCAGCAATGTAGTCAACATTGGCAATATTGACGGTTATGATCCGGAACGGAAGATTGTTCTGTTCAATCAAGGGGAACAATTTGC
This sequence comes from Paenibacillus sp. FSL R7-0204, assembly GCF_038002225.1. Classification (NCBI taxonomy): domain Bacteria; kingdom Bacillati; phylum Bacillota; class Bacilli; order Caryophanales; family Paenibacillaceae; genus Paenibacillus; species Paenibacillus sp. FSL R7-0204. Next base: position 2,817,779 of record NZ_JBBOCA010000001.1, on the reverse strand, counting down.
AACGGTATCTGAATCCAAGGAACCACGTATCCGCAGATTTCTGGCTTCGCTTAAGAACGGACCACAGTCATAGAATGTAAAGAGAGCAGCGATTCCCTTTTCAAAGGGGGCGCTGCTTTTTTGTAGTCATGACAGGCTAAGAAAAACAAATTCAATCATTATCACATATTATCCAACTTATGTAAAGTAAAATTCAGAGGGCGAATGACAGCAGACGGATTATATTCCAGATGGTACCATTTACATAGAAGCGTTTCATTAATATCTTAATTATCTTTTCCACTACTCTCAACCATGATGGAGGAATACAATGGATACTTACTTTCATCCTTCTCCGCGCCCCTCATCACTTGAGCTATTGTCTGACGAACAATTAATGAACATCTACGAATTGGCGCTGGAAGCCAAGGCTTCACCGGATTTTATCCAGATTATCAGGAACGTTCTCACCACGCGGAATCTTTCAGGTACCCAACATCATTAGAATGCGAAGCTCTCCACCCATATGGTATACCTCCACAGATGCAAAAAAACCATCCTCCACAATATGCGGGGATGGTTTTTGGTGTGTAAACAAACTTTGGTCTACTCGATAATTTCGGTCTTGAACACATTCTCCAGCTTCCCGCCAAGCCGCTTCTTGAGGGGAACCTTGATATCGCGTCCCAACTCCTTGAAGAAGGTTTCGGCATCACATTTGACGTTCTGGGCCATAGCAATGACGGTTCCATCGGCAACGATATTCTGATTTACTTCAAGCGGCACATCTACTTCAATATCGTATTTTTTGGTCAGTGTCTTGATGTATCTTGCAAAAATCTCCAACAGCTCTTCGTTGTTGAAATTCTCGATGGCCGCTTTCCCTTTGCTGGTGAACTTCATATTGATTCTCATGTTTCTTATCCCCTTTTCTGTCTAACCATTTGTAGTTTGTTTATGGATCAAGATGAATAGATGGCTGCAAATAAGGGCAACATTATTCATTTTGCAAGCACGCTAAGCCGGGCACTTCATTACTTATACACGCCCTTAATCTGCTGCACTTTGAACTGGGTGAATTCCTTCAAGGCCTGAATCACCTGGTCCTGTTCCTCTTCCTTCAGCTCATAGATGCCTTCACGCAGCCATTCTCCGAATAAGAAAGCCTGGCGTCCCTGACGGGGTTGCCTGCGGAGGCTGTCCAGACTTCCCTCGAATATATCGTTCAGCACATCGGTCAGGTTGTACTTCTCGATCTTCTCTATAACCATTCCTGCCCCATATTCCGTCTCATATACGATGACCTCGTCAGAATCAAAGGAAACATATGACGTTTCTTTGTCTTCCTTCGCCCGGAATTCCTTCAGCTTGTTGAACGCCGTCTCGTAAATGTAGTCCTGGGACTGATTATGCTTAGGCAGCTTGTAGCCCTGCTTCAGCGTCTTGATGTACTCAATATCAGGCATATAGTCGGCCAAATGATACATCCGGTTCTTGAGATCCCCTCCGAGTGCTTCAATGATCTTATCCAGGTTATCCTTAAGCGGGATACTCTCTCCCCGTTCAATCTTGCTGAGCTGTGAATAGCTGATGCCGCTCTTCTCTTCCAGCCCCCTGAGCGTTAACCCGCGGGCCTTCCTGAAGTGCCGGATGAAATTCCCCAGCTCATCGGGGTAATTATCGAAATCGTTCATAAGAGCCACCTCTACCTATATCATAACACAAGACAACAATTTGTGTTTCATAATAACAATTGTTTGTGTAAATTCTTTGGATCAGAATCGTAAAATCCTCCGTATCCCCTTAATATATGGGGTTAATTCCCATAAATGAGAACCGTTCTGATCCGTTTTCCTTATTCTCTCAAATAGACCCCAATCTTATCCGATATAATCTAATGTAAAGTTAATACCACAACTGGAGGAATGTTCATGTCTTACACAATGGAAGTCAATGTTGCAAAAAACCAGGTGATCGTTAGGGCCTACGGGTTGACTGAGAGTGACGTACCCGCATACATAGCCGATTTCGAAAATGCACTGAAGCAGCTGAAGCCGGGCTTCACCGGAGTCACCGATGTGACGGGTTCCCCAACCGTGCTCTCCCCTGAAGTAGCCGCAATGCTCGCTCCCACCGGTGACCGCGCGATAGAAGCAGGGGTAGGCGGCTGGGTATACGTTGCAGATTCTCCGGTCTGGAAAATGCAAATGAAACGGCTGTTCGGCAAATTCGCCGTGCATTACCCTACATATCAAGAAGCCGATGCTTACCTGAGCAGCCTAGGCAACTCGTCCGTTAACTAATATATATGAAGGATAAGCTTATATTTATAACAAAACCGACCAAGCAATCGCTGGGTCGGTTTCTTTTACAGAATTATTCTTAGCGTAGTACCTTAACCAAAGCTGCGACTTCCTCGCTCCCATAGCCAGCATGAAGGGCTTTTTGGAACAGATTCTCAGCGAACCGGGGGAATTCGTTATTGATGCCAGATTCACGTGCCTGTAGCGTAAGCAGCTCAATGCTTGTCATGGACATTTGGAGCGAGCTTAAGGGTTGATTGTAACTGTTGCTCTGGATGACCGTGCCCTGATATTTCATCACCTCACCGATCACCGGCGATACCTGGGCAATCATTTCGCCAAAAGCCTCTACAGATAAATCATCCGTCTCAAGGATGCGGGCCGCGTGAAAAAACCCTAGATAAGAGCCGAACAGATAGGCCAGGAAGGCCAAGTCGGTTGAAGCCGCTGCGCTGACTTGTTCACCGTGATAAGCTACGTTACCGGCAAGCTTGTATAAAAGCGACTCACTCTGTCCCCAAGCGCTCATGCTGCCTGAGGCGAAGATTGTGGCTCCCGCGCTGCCTATCTGCGGTGGTGATGCCACAATAGCTCCATCCAGATATGCCGCCCCCGCTCCAGCGGCCCACGCTTCAAGGTCACGGGCTTGCTGAGGACTCCCGGTACTGAGCTGAATCAGCACGCGGCCGGCCAGAGCATACTTCACAGACTCCTGGTCCAGGATATTTGTGGTCACTTGGTAATCGGCTACACAGATAATCGTGATCGGACTGGCAGCTATGGCTGAAGCAGCACTGGATGCGAGAATCGCCCCGCGACGGATAAGTGCATCTGCTCTTGCTGGGGTGCGGTTCCATACCGTAACCTGGTAATTCTGCTCTACCAGTACTGCCGCGATGGCTGCTCCCATGGCTCCGAGGCCAATAACAGTAACTTTATGCATGAGCTGAGCCCTCCTTAGCATTCCCGGAAGCGGATTCTGCCACAGTGAGATGCATCATTTGAATGCCCTGGGAGTCGATCATACCGGCAAAATTCCGAAACTCCGGTGCAGAATGAAGCCGTTCCATCGCTGCCAGCGCCATTTCCATTGTTGACCAGTAGATCATATCGGTCCATTGGCTATGATCTGCGGTATGCATCAGATTGCGGGACTGGAAGCCGGGAATCTGGGTGTGCAGAAATTGGGTTAAGGTCCGTGCAGCTTCGAGGAAACTGGCCTCGTTTGTGTCTTGCTTTAAATGAAATACAACCAATTCCAGTACATAAGAAGTTGATGCTTGTGTCATGTTCGTTGCTCCTCTAAGGTTATTGTTAGCTGTGTCGTTGGCTTGACTTCACTAATATGGTTTAGTATAAAGAAGAATAGTGCCAAACCATGGCACTATTTCAAATTTAAATCCCAAGGGAGTATGAAAGTGAACAAATCACAACGCCTCATCCAATTAATTATGCTGGTGAATGAACGCAGGAAGTTCACGATACAGGAGTTAGCTGACGAGTGCGGCGTATCCCGGCGGACCATGATCCGCGATCTGACGGAGCTGAGTGAGCTGGGAGTGCCTCTATATTCCCAGGCTGGAGCTCATGGGGGGTACCGCGTACTGCGCGAAAAGGTACTTCCGCCGATCAGCTTCACGGAGTATGAGGCGATGGCTTTGTTTTTTGCCTGCCAGTCGCTTCAGAACTATAAAGCTCTCCCGTTCGACGATGAGGTGAACACCGCGCTGCAAAAATTCCTGCATTACATGACAGCGGACAGGAAAGCAGCGATCCAGCGGATGCAAGAGCGTCTGGTGTTCTGGATACCTCCCCATGATCTGGACCTTCCTTGTCTAAGAGATTTACTGGAAGCGGCTTTGGAGCAACAGACCGTCCATATCGTTTATGAAGCCAAGGAACGGAGCGAGCGGGACATTCTACCTCTTGGTGTCTATACAGTGAACGGGTTGTGGTATTGCCGGGCGTATTGCGGGGCAGCCGAGGAGCTGCGGGTGTTCCGTGTAGATCGGGTGAAAGCGTGTGTTCCAGCAGCAGATACCAAACTAACTTACAATTTAGCCCCCCAGGAGGCCAATATTCGCCATTGGGTGATGCAGATGGAGGATAGGGATCTGGTGGAGCTGGTAGTTGATCTGACGCCTGAGGGCGTTAGACGCTGCCAATCTGAGATATGGCTGTCCCAGTCGATTGAAGTGCATGAGGATGGGTCAGGCGTTATACATACTCAGATCAGTGAGAGTTATCTGAACTGGGCCGCACATTTTTTTCTGGGATTCGGATTGGAAGCCCATGTACGCCAGCCTGTTGCTTTACGGGGACAAATAGGAAGACTGCTGCAGGAATTATCGAATCAATATAGGAGCTGAAGCAGAAACCATTCTGCCGCAGTCACAAGCAAAGCGCCGGAGCTGCACCGCAGTCTCCAACGCTCCGGGGGCAGCCAATCCGGTAACAAGCTGCTACAGATTCATCACATATAATAGCCCAGGTGTTTTTTGTTATTCCTTAAAATCCCGGCTAAGGACGCCGCACACAATATAATATACAGGCCCAGGAAAACCGGCATGGACAGGCTCCCCTTACGCTCAACAATCCCCATTCCAATAAAAGTCATCCCTAATATGAGATAGGGCAGGACCATCCCTCTTTGGAAAGAAGCCCGCTCATCCTTACTCAAGCTATCCCTCACGGATTGCCGAAGGAACACATCAAACCCAAAAAAATGACAAGCCGCTTGTGTGAGCATCCAAATCCCTAAAAAAAACTGCGCTATCATTCCTCCCACCTCCTTTGCTTATCCCTTCATTATAACTAAAAAAAGCCACTCCATGAAGGAGTGACTTGATTTATCAAATTGGCTTACCATCAGCCGTAAGGTTTTTAATTCCTAAAATCTCAATCTTTTCTTTCTCTGTAATCACCGCTATCTCTTCTTTTTTAATATGTATATTCTTCCCACTCTTCAACTCTATAAGTAGTATCCAAATTCCTATAACTACAACAAATACAACAATTAACAACACATCCGTGCCTTTTTTTCAATAGGCTTCCCTCTCATTGGTTTAATTATTTCTATAAACAGTCATATAAAATTAAAATAAATTTGTAAAAATACGCCTATTTATTTAGGGCTTTTTGTATATGAAATTACTTAAGGATGCTGTTGCCTTCTCTCACCGCCGCTTGTATGGAGCCACATTGTTGCTTTTCTTGCAGGATTTCAACAAAATTTTCTTTGATTAGGCAGCATTGCTGCACTTCTTGCAAGATTTTCCTGCAATCTCACGGGCTGCGAAGTTAGGCCTTTACATCATCGCAGCAGCGCCGAATGTAATCGGTTTTTCGATTACATTTGGGCCACGTGCCTACGCAGTGCCGAATCTAATCGGTTTTTCGATTACATTCGGTCCACGTGCCTACGCAGCGCCGAATCTGATCGGTTTTTCGATTACATTCGGTCCACATGCCTACGCAGCGCCGAATCTGATCGGTTTTTCGATTAGATTCCCATTGTGTTCGGCTTTTCCTGTACATCGGACCTGTGTCCAGTGAAACAAAATACCACCTGCTATTAGGAATACAATTTCCCATTAGCAAGTGGTATTTATTGTTATGTTATGCTATCCTGCTCCTAACCCTTTCAAGACACCTTATGCTCAATGCGCAGCTTGTCGGCGACCATGGCAATAAACTCTGAGTTAGTGCAGGATAAGATGAATTTAGAATAAAAAAAGGCTTGTAGTATAAGGGATTATTCTTCTTAGTTATGTAGTTTTCCAATCACTTTATTGGCTTACGGTTTAAATCTTGATACATAGTATCGTGATTCATATCTATTATATCTGAAGAAAGTATCAATCACAATTCTCAAACCACATCCACTAGAAAAAAATAGGTGCAATGCATATTCGCATCACACCTATAGATTAAGAAATATAAAGCTTCTTATTAATATTATCCCAGCTTACTTTTAGTCCAAGTTTAGTCAAGGCTGAAACAGGGATATAGTTTACATTGTCTTTGTTAAATCCCTCAATCACACTGTTATCTTTTGTTAGGATTGCTTTAATCTTAAGCATATTAACACCCTCTTTCAATGGTTCAGGCTGAACTATCGTTAACACGGCGTTTAGTTGTGCCTGAGTCGGCTTCTTTCCGTTTCTTGCATCAACAAGTGTTAGTCCAAACGTCATTTGAAAATGTGGATAATCTTTAAATGATGTCCAATCCCCGCCCCATTCAAATCCAATAGTCTTAGCTAACTGTGCAACCTCTGACCAATCAGCAACCTTGTTAATGAATTTATCTGCTTTCATGTCATAAGCGGAATCAATCAATACAAAATCAATGGCATATCCGAAGTTATGCCAAGAGTATCCACCTCTTGCATTGGTTACAATTGGGCCTTTAGTTGTTCTGCCTTGCGCATATAATGCGTTCTGTTCTGCAATAGTGCGCAAGCCTTGCGTAATGCGTATGTATATTCCTTTATCATAGCAGTCACCGATTAGTTTAATCGTTGCTTGTTTTACTAATGGATGTAAACCATCTAATAGAACTGCTGACTTTTTGAGTACTTCATCCTTAGTCACGGTACTCACTCCTTAACCTTAGTAGTCTGAGTAACTAACTGATGCCCGTAGACGCTCACAGCACCGCACAGAACACCTTGAATAAATGAGGTTACACTTGACCAACAAGAACCATAGCAAGCGCTACAGCAAATCCTGTAACGATATAGACGATACTCCAGTTTGGAACCTTTGGTGTTTTCTTCAAGATATATCCAATAACATTACAAACGATAACGACAATCATAAGTTCAGGCGTGATGAAACTTGAAACAATACTCCAATCCATATTAAAAACTTCCCTTCATGCCTATAATATTGCCTTCAATTCTCTCCATTCGAATTTCAAGCCGCTCAAGCGTAGTAGCTGTTTTTGCGTTTGACTCAGCCATCTTATCGAGATGAACCATTAATCTAGATTCACGCTCTTGAGCTTCGTCCTTATTAGTTTCTATAATATTAAGCAATATTTGTTTACTATTTTCTGTTTCCTTCAACAACATCTCTTCACGCTCTTTACTATCCTGTCTAAGCCACTTAATAACATAGAAGCACAGAATGCCAATCATTAAGACAAAGAATGGAATGTATAATCCATTCTTCAACCACTCAATAGCAGTTTTTGTAATCACAGCGATTTCCATTAGAACACCACTTTTCCTTTTAATAATTCGATTGTCTCTTGCCCTATACCGTCAACTCTGTCTAAAGCATACACATCTATGTATGGTCTACCTTCAATAATTCGATCTGCCAATACGTTACCAACTCCAGGTAATGCTATTAATGCTTCTCTGCTACAGAGATTAATGTTTAATTGACCTTCCCGTTTATCCGTAGTATCAATATTGATTGTATTTGTGTTGGTATTGGTAATCTCTCGACTATGACTATTATTATAGGTAATAAATAGGCTCAGTATAAAAAATAGAACAAGAGAACAAATCAAAATCCTATAGACGATAATCTCTCTCTTTGACATTAAAATTCACACCTTTACTCTAATTACGGTTGAAATGAAATCATCACCACCATTTAAAAACTAAAATAAGCCCCCAGGAATTCAGGAGGCAATGTATCTTTTCATTTATTGAACCAAATACCTTTTGTGTTGTTCTCGTTTCCTCTCCTCAGCGCGTATCTCAGTGTTGTCCTCGTCCTGGAGTTAGAGGAATACACGAAATAGTAAACATCAAAAAAGCCACTCCGATGAGGGAGTGACTATTCCAATTTATCTAGGTATTCATCAATGTTTAATCTTAAACTAATAAGTTCATCAGAACCATTAGGATGTTGTGATTCCTGGTTTTTAACAAATCCAATAGTATCTATGTAGTAACCTAATCTATGTGGAAAGCAATCAAGAGTCAAGAACTTAACACCACAAAAATCTTCACGCATTTGCAGTGATTTATGTACTGCGTATTTTATCATGTTTTTACCGAGACCAATTTTTTGATACTCTTTATGTACGGCAAGCCTTGCTATCTTTAAGCTAGGAAAGGTTTCGTACCCTATTTCTCCGTTATTTCTCTCTTGATAATTAAGTCGTATTGCATCTGTACAAAGAGACATATATGCTAAAATTAAACCATTATCATTTTTAGCTAGAAAAGTAGTATTATAGCCATCAAACTGTTCATCTAAGGACTCCTTTAATAAAAACAAATTCATATCGTGTGAATGACGCTCCAGAAGCCTTCTTTTTCTTCTGACAATATTGGTGTATTCGGATGTATTTACACAATCAAAATTAGCCAGGTCATCCAAATCATCTTCGGATAGCCTGACTATAGAATATCCGCTAAATGTCATAAGGTTAGTTCCTTTTCTCTTTATCCTCAAAATACTGGGCAAGTTTTTTAGCATTCGCTCTCGATCTTGCGGTAGGTTTAATCTTTAAGGACTCGATCAGTCTTTCAGCATCACGGCCATCCAGTGTTGGAGTTGCAGCCATTTGTGTAGCCATTTTCCTTCCTCCTTTGTGCTTTCCCATACACAGCACCTCCTAGTTTTATACTAGAAGATGTGTAGTGCAGATACCCTCAAAACATGTAGCTCCGAAATATATTATATTCGACAGGTATAATTAATAGAGTGTCAGGATATAAAATATAATAGTGGAATCTATCGAGTATTGAGGTAAAACAATTATAACACAGAGTTATATTATGTAGTAATATTTAACCAAATAATTTGCATAGAAAACGACAACTTTTTTGTGTACTATTTTAATAGAAAATATTTGACTATTTGACTGAGATTATTTGACTATTAAATAGTGCTGTAATTATTAGTAGATTTTTTGCACGATAATACAACCAAAATTTAAGAGCCGTTCAGTTCATAGTCTCTTTTCAGTAGGCCGGTGAGTGAACGGTTTCGATCAAAAGATTTCAGGTGATTTTGCATATTGAGACTCCTCTCGATTATTGAACCAGATATCCGATTATAAAAAAAAGAGCCACTTGAGTATCCAGCAGCTCGATTATGAGTATTTAGTTATTCCGTAACGCGTTTAAACCGGCATCATTCTAGCTATCAAAGAAGATTAAAGTTACAGATCTCTAGTTTGATATTTGTACAAAAGATAACCTAAGATAATCACTACACAAGTATATAGACCGCCGTACATTATCCATTTAATCTCATGTGTAGTTAGATACAATGGTAAAAAAACCATTAATAATCCAACTAATAATAGAGGTAAAAACGCAAAAGGAATTGATATCTGTAATCTAGCTTTCAAGTTCTCCTTCATTGCTTTCTCTCTAGCCTTCCATATTTCCGAGTCGTTCATCTCCGCTCCCCCTAATATTTTCTGTAGTTAACTTACTCATTTTTTCATGGAAGGAGATGTTTTGCAACGAATTGCCTCACATTATTCAGGTGAATCTCATTATTGAATTCGTTATAAACCTGATTTTTTTACAATTACATTGAAAAGATATCCTGGTCTAGTGCGCAGTAGGGTCCTATTGCTCTTTTTCTGGCCGTTCCTGGTTATCAGGCTTCACCTTAGCTCGAGAGTGGTGACGCGTCTCTACCTTACCGTTTCTATAGACAAATCTAGTGACCCCATCACCACATTTTTCACAGGTTCCGTAGTAATCTGTTTTCTCAGTATCCGGGTCACCTTTGGTAAGAAAATACTCGTTCTTACATACACAAACGTACAACATAATTATCTCCTCCTTATGCACCTATTGGAAGCTTTTGAGAAGATTAAGTCAAGCACTATTTGGTCCAAAATTAAGGTGTATTTACTGGTAATCCCACTCTATCTTATTGTAGTATTTCGGTTTTAGATAAATACTTAATGCTTGCTCAATCATCTTCCGTTCCATGGGGGTCAGTGCATCCTCTTTTTCTGTCCTGATGTACTCTACATACTTTGTTTCATCGTACATTGTTCTATTTGTTATATAATGCGAACCGCTTCCGTCTCTATACAATCTATTTTTTAGGTGAGTTCCCGTTTCCCCCACATATAGTAAATTGTCATTAACGTCGTATAACAGATAAATGAAAGAGCCCTTCTTAGCCCCTTCATGTCCAAGCTTTGACCTTCCGTCAGCGTACACGATTTCTTCTTTTTCTGCTCTTTTAAAATCATTAAGTAGTTCGGAATAAATAATTTGAGATAACCTTAATATTCTATAATATTCTATCTTTCATCAATAAACCCCTCTCTAGATTTCACTACCATTTTAGCAAAATATTCAAGCAGAGGGGAATATTTTATCATTTTTGATTTGAATTGTTATACACTACCTTGCGTATAGCAGTTCTCCGGTAACTTTAAGGTAGGTTCCGCTTTGAACATACCCAGCAGCAGCAAGCAATACCACTGAGTTTAGGAGCCTTCCACATCCCCGGTTCGTCCCGTCTTTAAAAACATAGGACAGCACAGCCGTAGTGAGCAATGGAGTTAAGTACACATCTATGCGATCGGCAGAAAGCTTGACGTAAATATCAAGGTTCCGAACCTGCTGCCCAAGCGAGACATTACCGACTAACTGCTGACTAACACCGATGTCTATTTTTTCTAACACCGCCGATTGATTGGATAAGGCAATGCTGATACCTTCGGTTGACTTAGAGTACAGGTCAATCTTAATGACGTCCTCTTCGCGGACATTGCTATCAATCTTGATCTTGTACAAAGACTCTTTACGGGTATTTAACTTCTTGCCGTGGAGCAAATTAAAGCTATCTGCGGGTATATCGTAAAGTGTATCTGTGTACATCCGTTGTTCTTGACGATTAAAAATAATACCACCGAAAGAGCAGAGGGAACTATTTGTGTACACTATGATGCGGTTTAATCCCAGCTTAGACTTACCTATACGGGACTCCAAAGACAACCCAGGCGAAGAAAACTCCGAATCGGTAGCCTTTGTGGCACAGTGTGCAATAGACTGATTGGGACCTCCGTTAAATGTTACCAATAACGGATTGCGAACAGTGACGGTGTTGTTCTTACTCGCTTCGTCGTAAGCAATATCTACGGAATAGTAGTCATTTGAAAACATGTAGAAGTTCGCAAGAACCCTCTGGTTACCGTCCCCGAAATTATAAAATACCTTTGTGTTCGGAGTATTATTAGGACTTGCCGGGACCTCGCTGCCCACGACATAATGCTCATCAATGTCGCACTTATTAATTCGGTTTACGATCTCCACGACCTCTGAATCTCTATCAAGAAACAGCACACGAGGGCAAAAATGGGCAAAAAGCAAGTCAGCGATATACTTATGGCCTCTGTCGCCAAAGTGAAGTTTGTCCGGAATCACATCCGTAACGATATTTCCATCCTTGTAGGAGGATAAAAAACCACTGGCGTACTTGTTCACGTCAACTAACTCCAGTTTATAGGCGCGCGCAAGGTCTTGCTTAACTCGATTTGCCACGGAATTAATGATCTCGTTGTTGCGATTAGGGTATGCTGGCATCGATGTAGAGGGCTCCATGGTCGGCTGTGTCGTAAGTAAAAACGGCTGTATGTTGTGACTATAGCAGTAGATAATCATCTGCTCGATATTGTTGTAAAATGCCACATAAAAATCATGCGGATTATCATAAAACAGCCGATCATTTATTCCAAAGCCTAGACCCAACATCTTAATCCCCGGAAATGACGCTAAGACAGAGCCAATATTGGCCGCTGCCCATGTGGAGTTTTGTCCCGCAAAACCAAAGTTGTAACTTATGTTGTACGTTGTTCCTGTCTCAGATTTTATCATCTGCTCCAACACATAAGGGAAGGCATTCGGGGAACGATTCAAAAAACCAACAGAATTCTCTGTCCAGCCGGTTGTTCCGGTGCCGTCTATTGTAGAGTCTCCAAAAAATCCAATAGGAAAGAAATCGTTTTTCTGCCACGCTGTCCATGCGTCCTGAAACGTGTACAGCGCGTTTATCTTCATCGCTGTTTCCGCCAACTGCGCACTAAGAGTATCGTTGACTACTTTGAGAGCTGAGTCCACTCCATTAGCCAAAGCATTCATATCCCGTGGAATATCACCTGTCATTGTTCCATCTATAGTTGGTAAATTATAGTTTGTTGTTGTCATTTATAGAAACCTCCATTATACAATTGTTCGTATGTATATCCTGTAAAATCTGCGTATGTATAAGGCAGAAACTCGCTATAAAGCGCATATCTAAACTTTTAACTAATTTTCAAGTGTGCCGGTGATACGCTTCTCAACACACTTTTTTAATCATCAATATTTGATGGAATGCCAAATACAGATGTAAACTCCACCACTATTCCATGATCAAGATAAATTTCTACATTACCATTTGCATAAGAGTCACAAATCAATTTCAACTCCGCTGCTCCTATTTTGCTAGTGCCTCTTAATCTGGAAATTATCTGTTGTCTTCTCTCTACATATGGTTTACTGATATCCGTAATAATTCCTAACTCTTTTTCATAAACAGGCAGACTCCAAGTTGCAGTATCAATATCAATTTGTTTTGCAAAGTCTCCTATTCTTTCATCGAAATCATCAAGGGAGACACCAATAGATCCATTGATTTCATTAACCAATGGATCTTGTCTGACCAGTTTATGTAAGTTATTCGTTAAAGTATCTTTATACAATTGTCACCACTCCAATAACAGCAACTTCTCGATCATCAACAGTAATATTTCCAGAAACTCCATTGATGTATAGATTGGAGTAGTCTTGCACCCCGTTACTATCCAAAATTGCTGATCCGATTCGAGCTTCAGATATGTAAGTTGTTTTAAATGCAACACTTCGCAAATAACTTGTTATAGACTCTGTTATGTTCTCTATAATCTGATCTTCGGTATATTCACTTGAATGAACAACTGACATACTTATATCAGGTGTCAGAGCATCAGCAGAACTAACATAGCATTTTGCTCCTATTGGTGCTTGACCATATCCTAATCCTTCACTTACTGGATCTATATACTCTTGAACTTCATTAATAAGCCTTTCGCTTGCTGGTTCTTTTAACTGATTAATTATTACTACATCTACCTCACTAATCCCACCAACAATATCAGTATCCATAGGGAAAACTTTTACATCTCCTACGCCTGATATTTCCTTTGCCCAGGAGAAATAATGGTACACATTTCCTGAAGTTGCAGGAGTGCGTACAGAAGTATAGTAACGTTCTCTTAAAGCATCATCACTTTCAGCCTCATACCCATCGTGAGTTGCCAAAGGATTTGTTACAGCAGTAATTCCGCTTAGAGTTACAGGAATTTGTGTAATCTGATTAGCTGGCACATTCCCTATATCACCAAGGGTCATACATTGAACATTAACGCTTCCAGTGCCAGAGATTACTTTTGTTTGTATAGTCTTAAACTGTATTCCATTTGCAGTCTCAAACAAGTCACCAATATTAATAGTTCCAGCACCCGTAACTGGAACAATACCTAGAGCGTAAGTAGCAGCATTTCTAATGATGCCCCTACGCTGTTTAACATAATTGGTAAGTAAATCACCTGTTAAATTATCCACATCAAATAATAGCTCTAATCCGTCCTGCTTATTAGATAAATCATGGGATTAGAATTGAAAGTAGACGACAGTTAACGGACGGAGGGATAATAAGGGCAACGGAGGTGCATCCCTATGGGAGAAAAACGACAACGGTACAACGAAGAATATAAGAAGCAAACGGTAAAGTTCATTCAAGAGCAGACGAAGAGCATAGGGGACATCGCGCAAGAGCTGGACATTCCGAAAAGTACGCTGCACCAGTGGATGGGGAAATACCGGGAGCTAAAGAATGAACCGGTAGCCAGTATGGATCGGGTACGGGAACTCGAAGCCGAGCTCCAAGAGATGCGCCGTCAGCTCCAAGAGAAAGACAGTCGACTTGCCGATACAGAGGAAGAATTGGCAATCGTAAAAAAAGCAGTGCACATCTTCAGCAAACCAAGGAATTAAGATTCCAGTTTATGAAGGACCATCGCTCCGCATTTCGCTTGGAGAAGATGTGCAGTACCCTACAGGTATCCAGGAGCGGATATTACAAGTGGCTGAACGCCAAAGCCAGTGTGCAAGCCCTCCGCAAGGCTGCTGTTATGGAGCGAATCCGGTACCATTTTGACGACCATCAAAAACGGTATGGAAGTCCGAAGATCACCCGCCTGCTGCATCAGGAAGGCTATACGGTCACGGAACGCACAGTGAGTGTGTACATGCGAGAAATGAAGCTCCGCTCTATTGTATCTAAGCCATACCGAGTGCAGACGACCGATTCCAAGCATAATAATCCCATTGCACCAAACACACTGAACCAAGAGTTTAAGGTGCTTAAGCCCAATACCGTATGGGTCACCGACATCACGTATATCCCTTGTCGTGGAGGTCGCTTATACCTAGCTAGCGTCATGGATCTATGCACGCGAGAAATTGTAGGGTGGCGGCTGTATAACCATATGGAGACGAGCCTGGTCTTAGACGCGCTGCAGGCGGCGTACACGGCGAAGCGACCCGGCGAGGGCCTACTGCACCACTCTGACCGAGGGTCTCAATATACCTCAAAAGAATATGTCGACCAACTAAAGACATACCACATGAAATCCAGCATGAGCCGTAAAGGAAACTGTTACGATAACGCCTGCATTGAGTCTTGGCACAGTATTTTAAAGAAAGAGCTCATCTACTGTAATCCGCGCTTCAAAAACCCGGAACAGGCATATGATGCTATTTTCCAATACATTGAGTTCTATTACAATCGCAAGTGAATGCACAGCTCACTGGGGTATCTTTCCCCCGCCCGCTTTGCTAAGCAATTCACTAAAAAATCCGTTGCGTAACAGTCTACTTTCTTGACAGAAGTCCATCAGTAAATACTATTGCTACAGATTTAAGAATATCACTCAGAAGATAACCTGGAGACTTATCGTAATCATTGCTAATTTGATCAATCAGGCTTTGATAAATTTCATTTACATCAGCCACTTTATACCACCTCACTTTCTACTCCGTTGATAACTCCCTTATTTGTGACAATATTAAAGGCAAAAACAGCTTTGCTCCCATCCCTTGATACGGTCAATTCTTCAATATCCGTAATTTCTGGATGAAGCAATAATTTTTCTTTCAGTTGTCTCTCTATTTCAAACTCGGCTGTGATACGGTCTAATTCTCTATTTCCTATGTACTGCTTTATACTCATTCCGAAATCAGTATCTTTATAAATCGCAATAGAATCGGTTTCAGCGGACAATAGAAACGTCACCCATTGACTGATTGCCTGTTCATAGGTTGCTTCTACTGGTCTTCCATTCACTAATACATATTGTCCATTATTGAAATTAAATAAAAAAACCTTGCCCATTGCTGTAGACACAGCGGACAAAGCTTCTATTTCTTCCAGTGTTAATTCATCATCAGGAAACATGTGGAACACCTACTTTATCAATGAGATAGTATAATTGTCCGCTTGCTGATGGAGAAACAATAACATCATCCCCAACATGCAGAATCAACTCATATATGCGTGACGCAATCACTAAATCATTAGCTTCTAATATAATGTGTGTGAAAGAAGCTTCAAATATAGGTGATGCAGAATGAATTACTACTCCCATTGATCCTTGTACAGTTTGAATAATTTATTAAACTCATTATTATAAGGTTTTAATTTTACTGCGATCTCATTTAAAAAATTACCATTCTCAACTTCGGCATCTGAAGTGACCTCTAAAACAAGTTTATCGTTTAGGTAACGTTCTTTTCTAATTGAAAAAGCTCCATGTTCATTTTCTTGAATATATGAATATTGTACTTTTATTGTATTACCTTTTGAATCCTTCTCTATAAATTCAACATTTGGTGTAGCACCAATCATCACTGTTTCTAAAAAATCCATATCAAAGTAATTCGGTTCACCTGTATAGTAAACGGCGTTATTAAGCTCATCTCGAGATGTCTGTGCTTTCACTTCTTTATTGTTCATCTTAACAGAAAACCCGTAGTAATTATTCGATGAACTTGATAATTCTGAGCCGCTAACAAAGAGGTTGTTTTTAAACACTCCACTTTGAATGCTATCTTCTTGATTGCCACTATGATGTGCATCCACGTGATTAATCAGAATTCCATTACCGTTCTTCTGATCATTCTTCCAGTAACCCTTATATGTAATTGTTCTGACATTATCCCAAAGATTCTCATCTTCTGGATAAGCTTCGCTCATATCTGTAACCACGAATTTCCCGTAGCCAGATCTCTTTCCGTTTATCCAACCACCTGAATATGTTTTCGTGTCACCCCACTTCATTGTTCCTTGACCGTGTGGCTTTCCATTTGAAATTTCACCATAATAAGTCACACCTTTTGAAATGGTTAAATTCAATTTTTTGCTGGCTGCTTCTGACGATGTTCCTAAGACAAGCCCTACAAAAATCAACAAACTTACAATACTAATAAAAACTTTTCTCATAGATTTTCCCCCTATTTTTTTATAAATAGAGGATTTCGACAAAATCCCTATAATTTCCTCCTTTGTTATAGCTAAATTGTTGAGTTGCAAATATATCTAGTATTCTCTTAAAAAGACGTAAGGAAGAATATTTATTTACGTCTTTTCAGCTTAAAATTACCGCACCTGATGAAAGACTGGTTTTATCATATGATATGTTTAATTGATAAAGAATTGGTATGTTAATTTATGGTACAATCTTCATAAATACGAATTGATTTTACTATAAAGAGGAGAATTTATGAATTTCTTTAACAATCTTTTTAAAGAATCCAGAGAGCAAGAAACTGACAAACAACGTGCTTACCTGCAAGTTGCAAAAGAATTAATTGAAGCAAACTATTCTGAATTTACGGCACATAAGAGAAAATATGATTTTCGAACTTATATATATCCCATTGTCTTGCAACGCTGTAAAGAAATAAGAAATGGACGCACCAGTCAATCTTTATCACAAGCAATGGGATCTAATTTTTGGGGCATCGGTGGTGGGGGACTTTTAGACGTTGAAAAAGTTGCAAATAACGTTTGTAATGTTTTGATAAGTGAAATAATGAAATATCCTGATACAAAACGTTCTTCTGTTATTGAAGAGAAAAATAGTCCTTCAAAAAATGAAATAACTGCCATCATGTTTCATGGAAAACGGTATAACTCTAAAGAACTTTATAGAGCATTTAATTTAGAGAGTATTGAAGAAGCTAAAAAGGTAATGCAAATTTTAGTCACTCAGGGGAAGGCAACGATAGAGAATCAAAAAAACTTAATGGACAAGTCTGTCTCCCAAGATTTATCATCTTCAGAATATGAGGCATCCGTAAATGAAAAAGATTCCGGTATTATCAATGTGCAGAGTAGTAAATTAACTTTAACAACTCTACTGTCTCAAATTCCTGTTACATCTAGAGTAGCTGGATATGATACAGTTTTGAAGTATCTTGATCAAAACAATGTAGAGTCGTTTTACGGTCAATACACATGGTTTCGAATTGCAAGTGCTATAGTTGGGCACTATGAAACCACCCGAAACAATACCGTTTCAGCTAAAGCAATGATTACTATTTATCTTGATACAATATTAGAATTAACAATTAAAATCGAAAAGAGCAGTGACACATATTTAAGTGAGGATGGTACTCTCAATTATTTAAAAAACCTTAGATTAGGATTACAAGTTTTTGGTATTAGTTCTGACTACGACTATCATCAAGCATGGAAATTGGCGAGCAGCTGGTGATAACAGGAGAAAAGGACTCTACAGTATTTAGAGTCCTTTTAAAAGCATTTTATTAAATTCTGTAATTGGAGAACTTACATTTTGAAAGAAACGCTTAATCAAAGTTTAATAACATGTACATAGTGAGTAGTATTTACTGAATTATCATATGTTGCAATAATATCGTTGTATTTCTTTTGCACCTCAATCATTTTCTCAGCAGTTGGAGTGCATTGAACTTCATACATAAATTTATCATGTAATTCTTTGTCAACTTCTGAACTCATATTACACAAAAGTCCTACCTGACTCTTTGTAGGAACTAGCGTAGTTAATTTATTATTTTTAGAACTGATAAAATATCCGGGTATTTGTCCATCGACAATCCCACCAAAATATAAAATCAATTGAACACTTTCATGCTTTGAGAAGTGCGCCATTGTTTCCTTAACATAATGCAAAACACTTACCATATTATTTCCAAACAATGAATTTTTAAAGAGAGTCTCTCTAACTAATTATATCCATAAAGGTCAGTGGGCTATGCTTTTGATACTTCTTACCGATCTCTTCATCCGAGAAATCAAGATAAGCCCTCTGAGTGACTTCTACAGACGAATGTCCAAGAATTCTGCATAGACTGAACCAATCTCCACCGTTCAATATGTAATACTTAGCGAAATTATTTCTCAATTGATGTGGATGAATCATAATACCAACTTTTTGACCAGCATCACGTAAAGCCTTCTCATAATTTCTGATCTCTAACTGTGTTCCTCTAATCGTTGGAAAAAGAAATGGAGAGTCCGAATACCGATCTCTATAATTCATCCATTTCTTTAACTCATTCGCTGTTTTGTAGGAGAAATAAACAAACCGTTCTTGCTTGCTCTTCGCATTGGTTACATGAATACTCTTATGCTTGAAGTCGGCACTTTCCGGAAAGAGTGATAGGCACTCACCTATTCTCATACCAGTATCCAACAATAGTCGCGTCACCACATAATTTCTATATCCATGAAAGGTTGAACAGTCAAATTGAGTTAAAACCTTTTTTAACTGTTCTGGAGTTAGGGTCTTTTTCATTTTTCTCTCTACCTTGGGATTTTCAATCTTTGCTGTTGGATTCTTGGGTATTTCTTTCTCGACATCATAGAGGAAATTAAAGAATACTTTGATGTTCCGAACATAGTTTGCAATTGTAGCTGTAGATATTTCTTTTTTATAATCGGTTCGACTTTCTGGATGATTGACTTGTTTCGATGCTTCTACGTTTACAACAGTGTATTTACCTCTTTCACGAAGAAACTTGATGTATTGTCGTATATGAGCTGTTTGTACCTTTGCTACCTCTTCAATCTGAAATTCATCTTTTAAATACAGGCAATATAATTTTAATGCTTGCTCATAACTTGCCATTGTTTTACGAGATAAATTTTTAGATGAACAATACAGCATGAAGTTTTCAATTTGAAATTCAAAATCAGTCATAAAAAATACCGCCTTTTACTGGATTTTTAGAAACCCAATAAATAGCGGTATATATAGCTCATGGTAAAAAACATTTATCGGTTTAAATTGACCTTTTTCCGATATTTATCGGTATTCTTGCATTACTTCAAATATCGAAACATCCCCGTATAACCCTTACATGTATCCTGCCCCTAACCCTTTCAAGACACCTTATGCTCAATGCGCAGCTTGTCGGCGACCATGGCAATAAACTCTGAGTTAGTTGGCTTGGATTTGGAGATATTAATGGTATAGCCGAACAGGTGGGAGATGCTGTCGATATTGCCACGGGTCCAGGCGACTTCAATCGCATGGCGGATGGCGCGTTCTACGCGGGAAGGCGTGGTCTTGAATTTCTCGGCTATAGCCGGATACAGCGTCTTGGTGATGGCACCAAGGATCTCAATATTGTTATAGACCATGGTGATGGCTTCACGCAGGTACTGGTAGCCTTTGATATGCGCAGGGACGCCGATTTCATGAATGATTGAGGTAATATTCGCATCCAGGTTCTTGCCCTTGGACAGCGGAACCACATTACTGGAAGATCTGGAAGAAGAATAGCCGGACATGCTTCCGGAAGTGCTCATGCTGCCCTGCGTGCCGACCAGCTGGCGCACACGGTTCGCCAGAACCTCCATGTCAAACGGTTTCAGAATATAATAAGAGGCTCCAAGCTGAACGGCTCTCTGTGTAATGTTCTCCTGGCCAAAAGCGGTCAGCATAATGATCTTGGGCTGCGGGTTCAGATCCATATCACGCAGGCGTTCCAGCACGCCGAGGCCGTCCAGATGCGGCATAATGATATCAAGAATAAGGACATCGGGGATCTTACGTGCTCCGCTGAGCATCTGTAGTACCTCTTCCCCATTATAGGCAATGCCTGTTACGGTCATATCTTCTTGTTCAGTAATGTACTCGGCGAGCAAGTTCGTGAACTCCCTGTTATCATCGGCCAACAACACTTCAATATTCTGCACTGGCTGCTTCCTCCTTATATATCAGCTATTCAGAAAATATTATCATCTTCTCTCCCTATAACTTTCGACATCCGGTTTGAATATCCTTCTGTCGAAAATTATTTTTCTTTATTTTTTTTCGGTGTTGATTTATAATTAAATATTTTGTTTCAGGTTTCGAGGATAATCGCTGCCCTTCGACAAAAAAATCTTAAGGCTAAACCGCCTTAAGATTGTATTGAGGCTCCTGATCCTGTTGAACCACACCGGAGTCCCTGAGCATCCACTCAATGAAGCAGCCATACCCTGACTTGGGATCATTAACGAACACATGGGTCACTGCACCGATTAGTCGGCCGTTCTGGACAATCGGGCTGCCGCTCATTCCCTGGACAATCCCTCCGGTCTTATCAAGCAGACGCGGGTCAGTAATGCGCAGCACCATGCCCTTAGTAGCAGGGGTCTGCTGACGGGCGACATGGATGATCTCTACGTTGAAGCGTTCGACCTGTTGACCATCGACGACAGTAAGAATCTGAGCGGGACCTTCCTTCACTTCAGTGCTCATGGCCACCGGAATCGGCTCCTGATACAGGCTGTGCTCAGGATTACGGGTCATTTTACCGAATATTCCGAAATCCGTGTTGCTCTCCACATTACCGAGAACCTGGCTTTCTTTCAGAAAATGGGCCCGTTTCTCCCCAGGATCGCCATCCTGGCTCTTGGAGATTGAAGTGACGCTGGACTGCACGATATGGCCGCTGCCGACCACAATCGGCGTACCTGTGTTCATGTCAGTAATGACATGCCCAAGGGCCCCGTACACACCCTGCTTCGGGGCGTAGAAAGTGAGGGTCCCTACACCTGCTGCGGAATCACGGATGTAGAGCCCTAGCCGCCACACCTTGTCTGTGCGGTCATACGCGGGCTTCAGCTGAGCTGTATGCTCTTTACCGCCGCGTTTGTAGACGATGCTTAAGGAATCATTGCTCCGGCCTGCTTGCTCGACCAGCCTTGCTACCTTCGATACCTCGTCCAGCTTCGCCCCGTTGATGGAGATCATCAGATCGCCGGGCAGGATGCCGCTGTTCTCGCCGGGTGAAATCTTGGACTGCTCCGATACTTCTACCAGATGATGACCAACAACCAGCACGCCTGCCGACTTCACCTTCACGCCAATGGTCTGACCCCCGGGGATGACCTTAAGCTCATTCTCGGTTCCCTGTACCGCCCTAAGCGGCTGATGTTCAAGCGGTGCTGCGTGGATCTGTGAGGGTCCCGTTATGCCTGATAAACTGAGAAAGAAGGCAAATAAAAGGCCGGGCATTAACTTCCTGAGGTTAGGCTTCAATGGCTGTCACGCTCCCTTTTGCTTCTTTCGCTTGACGAAAAAGGTGGTCGCCAATTGCGTACCTATAAGATAACCTTGCCCCCAGGCTTTTATTACTGTCAATCATTGTCCCGCTTAGCTTGCAGCTGCCTTGCTGGCCTCGGCCAGACCCAGCATCTCCTGTGCGTGATGCAATGTTTTTTCGGTAATTTCCACACCGCCCAGCATCCGGGCCAGCTCCATTATGCGACCTTCGGCTGAGAGGGAGTCCACTTCAGTCATCGTGCGTCCGTCTTCGACTTTTTTGGCAATCAGGTATTGATGATCCGCCATACAGGCCACCTGCGGCAGGTGGGTAATGGAGAACACCTGGCAGGTGGAGGACAGCTTATACAGCTTGTCCGCGATGGACTGGGCCGCCCGTCCGCTGACCCCGGTATCCACCTCATCGAAGATAAGGACAGGAATCGCATCATGCCGCGCAAAAATACTCTTCATCGCCAGCATGATCCGCGACAGCTCTCCGCCGGAGGCAATCTTGCCCAGCGGACGCAGCGGCTCGCCGGGATTCGGCGAGATCATGAATTCAGCACTGTCGATCCCCTGCCGGGTCAGACGGTACCGCCGTCCCTGATACTCCATACCGCGTGGATCTTCGAGCGTCTCCATCTTCACCTGGAGGGAGGTCCGCTCCATCTGCAGATCCTTCAGCTCCCCTTCGACCTGTGAAGCGAGATCCGTCGCACACTGCCGCCGCGCTCCGCTCAGCGCTTCGGCTGACTCCATTAAGATATGAAGCAGGCCATCGCGTTTGGCCGTTAATTTCTCAATATATTCGTCCTTATTCTCCAGAAGATCCGTCTCCCGCTCAATCTGCTGATAATACTCCAGAATCTGCTCCACGCTATCCCCGTATTTGCGCTGCAGTCCGGTAATCAGATCCAGCCGGTTCTCAATATCCTCCAGCCGTGCCGGATTGAATTCGATCTCTTCACGGTAGTCGCGCAGCTGAAACGCCGCATCCTCCAGCTGGTAATAAGCCGACTGCAATTGCTCGAAGACTGCCCGCAGACCCTTCTCGTCATACCGCACCGCATCTTCAAGCCTGGAGATTACATTGCCAATGGACTCCAGCCCTTGCCTGTCATACAGCAGCTCGTATGCGCCGGATACTGAATCCATCATTTTCTCACTGTGGGATAGTTTTACCCGTTCTTCGGCAAGTAATTCATCTTCTCCCGGTTTTAGTCCCGCAGCAGAAATTTCCTCCAGCTGAAAACGGTACAAATCCAGCATCTGATACGCCTTTTGGCTGGATTCCTGAAGTTCCCGGAGTTCTTTTTCCACTTTGGCGAAGGCTGTATATTTCTCGTGATAATCCGCTTTGAGCGGTCCGATCACCGCTTCCCCATAGGTATCCAGCAACCCTAAGTGACGTTCAGCCTTCAACAGGTTCTGATGCTCATGCTGTCCATGAATATTGACCAGCTGCTCCCCGATTTCGCGCAGCATGCTCAGATTGACCATCTGACCGTTCACGCGCGAAGTACTCTTCCCCTGGGAGGTAATCTCCCGGCGGATCACCAGATGCTCCTCACGCTCTGCTCCGATGCCCAGCCGCTCCAGCGTATCCCAGACCGGATGACTTGCCGGCAGACTGAAAAGCGCTTCCATTTCGGCTTTCTCACACCCATACCGGATGGAGTCAGCGGAACCGCGTCCCCCGGCAATGAGTGCGAGCGCATCGATGATAATTGATTTTCCGGCACCGGTCTCCCCTGTAAGGACATGGAACCCCGGATAAAAATGCACATCCACCGCCTCAACCACGGCCAGATTGCGTATAGACAATGTCTCTAACACGAATACAGCACCTCCGACATGATGATTGCCTGTCTGCCCGCAGGCAGAACTACGATATATAGCCCATAATTTGTGAAATGACGTCCTTGCTGTCCTCCGGCTGGCGGCAGATAATCAGGATGGTGTCGTCTCCGGAGATCGTACCCATAATTTGCGGCCAGTCGATATTGTCGATCAGCGCAGCCACGGAATTGGCCGTTCCCGGCAGACATTTCATCACCACAAGATTCGCGGAATAGTCGATTTGTACAAAGTTGTCCACCAGCACCCGCTTCAGCTTCTGGGTCGGGTTGTAACGCTGGTCGGTAGGCAGGGAATACTTGTAACGCCCGTCATCCATCGGTACCTTAATCAGCAACAGTTCCTTAATATCGCGGGATACGGTAGCCTGGGTGACTTGAAAACCCGCTTCACGCAGCGCCTCCACCAGATCATCCTGGGTTTCGATTTCCTTTTGCGAGATAATTTCTCTAATCTTGATATGCCTGTGTCCCTTCATTGTTGCCTCCCGTATTTATATAGTGCTTAACTGGATTCTCCGTCGTCCTTGCCGAAATTAATTACATGAATGTTGGAATTTACCGTATCCACATAGAGTACTCCGCTGCAATCCGGGTAGATCAGCAGATAGGGGAGGATGTAGTCCCGGAGTCCGCTGCCGGTGAATTCAAGCTCTTTGCGGGGTCGGGACAGGATGACCAGATAGTAATGCTCCTCATTCCTGCTGGCAACGTAATCAATGAACAGCCTGCTGTACATCGGTGCCCCATTCACCTGAAAAGACAGCGGAATCTTCAGCTTGCCGCCGATGACCTCATACCCTGCATCCTCCAGCAGAGCGATGGACGGATGGGACTGGATGACCTTGTTGATCGGTACACGGTCCTTCATGAAGGAACCCGGGGACCCCTGCAGCCAGATATAGATTCTATAAAGGATAAAGATTGCCGCCGCCAGTCCTATAAGTGCCACTACAGCCTTGTCCGAGCTCGCCACTACCATCACCTCGGTCAATCTATTCGCTTGCGGTCGGCTGAAATCCTGCTTTCCGGCTGACAATCTGCCGCTAATTTCCGGTTCGGGGCGACCTATGAATTCTTATATTGGCAGCAAAAGAAACTCATCGCTTCGATGAGTTTCCATGGCCCGCAGCGCTGAAGGTTGCATTCGCTTCCTTAATGACGGAGTCGGCAAGCGCGGCGAAATTATTCGGCTGTGCTTCAGCCGTAGAAGTCTGCTGCGCTGAAGGCTGTTCCTCAGCCTCAGCAGTCAGCAGCTTCCAGTGTGCCAGAAATTCGATATTACCTTCCCCGCCGGTAATGGGGGAATACGTCAGTCCTGCAAGCGTGTAGCCCAGTTCAGCTGCCATGGACAGTACGTTCACCAGCACCTCCCGGTGCACAGCCGGTTCGCGTACGACTCCAGACTTGCCCACCTTCTCGCGCCCGGCTTCAAACTGCGGCTTAATCAGCGCAGCGATATCAGCAGGACGGCTGAGCAGCGCCATAAGCGGCGGCAGGATGATTTTGAGTGAAATGAAGGAGACATCGATACTCGCAAAGTCTGGTACCGGTCCTTTCAAATCAGGCGGGGTCATGTAACGGAAGTTGGTCTGCTCCATTACGGTTACCCGGTCATCATTACGCAGGCTCCAGTCGAGCTGGTTATGTCCCACATCGATAGCGTACACATGGGCCGCGCCGTTCTGAAGTGCACAATCGGTGAAGCCTCCTGTAGAGGAGCCAATATCCAGCATGTTGCGGCCGGTCAGCTCGATGCCGAACTGCCGCAAGGCCTTCTCCAGCTTCAAGCCGCCGCGGCTGACATAGGGGTGCAGTGCTCCCTTGACTCTGAGGACAGAGCTGCGCAGCACCTTCATCCCCGGCTTTTCAATCCGTTCTTCGTTCGCAAGCACCAGGCCCGCCATAATGGCAGCCTTAGCCTTCTCCCGGCTGTCGTAGAAGCCTTGCTCCACCAACAGCACATCAATTCTTTCCTTAGGGTGTTCCATGTTCATCTCCCGATCACTTCGGTCCGCCCTCCGTCCCCGCCCTTACGAGGTGGAGGTTGACTTATAGGTATAAGTGCTGAGCCCCTTCATTGACTTAATACGTGTGCATACGGCTTCAACAGTAAGCCCGGTCTCCTGCCGCTGCTCCTTGATGGACCCATGCTCGACGAAAATATCCGGCACTCCCATCAGGTGAACATGCGCATCATATATCTCATGCTCTGCAAAAAATTCAAGCACCGCACTGCCAAGGCCGCCGGCCTGGCTCGCTTCTTCCAGCACCACCATACCCGTTCCGGCATGTGCCAGATCAAGCAGCATGGTGTTATCCAGCGGCTTCAGGAAGCGCGCATTGACTACACCGATCTGAATACCTTCACGCTTCAGCACTTCCGCCGCCTCTTCGGCCACCTGAACCATCGGGCCGCAGGCAAGCACGGCATAATCCTCTCCGGGACGCAGACGTTCCCAGGTGCCGATAGGCAGACTGTGCAGCTCAGCATCCAGAGCCACACCTGTGCCGTTAATCCGCGGATAACGGTAAGCAATCGGTCCTTCATTATAATCCAGCGCCGTCTTCATCATGTGGCGCAGCTCATTCTCATCTTTCGGCATCATAAGCACCATGTTCGGGATATGACGCATAAACGCGATATCGTACACGCCCTGATGGGTCTCCCCGTCTGCGCCGACAAAGCCCGCACGGTCGATGGCGAACATAACGTTGGCATTATGGCGGCAAATGTCATGAACGATCTGATCATAGGCGCGCTGCATGAAGGTGGAATAGACGGCAAATACCGGCTTCATGCCTTCCATAGCCAAGGCCGCACATAAGGTGGCGGCATGCTGCTCCGCGATCCCGACGTCAATCATCCGGTCCGGGAATTCCTTGGCGAACGGGAAAAGTCCCGAGCCGCCCGGCATCGCCGGTGTTACGGCAACCAGCCGCTTGTCCTGATGCCCCAGCTCAATTAACGTCTGTCCGAAGACTTCCGTATACATCGGATTGCCGACCGCTTGAAGCACCTGGCCGGATTCGATTTTGTAAGGGGAAATGCCGTGCCATTTATAGGAATCGACTTCCGCCGGTTTGTAGCCCTTGCCTTTGGTGGTAAGAACATGCACCAGAACAGGCCCGGAAACATTATCTGCCTGATGGAAGGTGTCAATCATCTTCTCCAGATCATGACCGTCCACGGGTCCCAGATAGGTAAATCCGAGTTCTTCGAACAGAACACCGGGCACCAGCATGTTCTTCAGACCGTCTTTCACATTCTGCGCAGTCTTCGCCAGACGACCGCCGATGGCCGGGATTTTCTTAAGCAGGCCTTCAACCTCGTCCTTGGCCCGCAGATAATGACGGTCCGAACGGATCTTGCTCAGATAGTTATGCATCGCCCCTACATTCGGTGCAATGGACATTTCATTGTCGTTCAGGATCACCATGAGCTTGCGGCGCTCATGTCCAATGTGGTTCAGCGCTTCAAAGGCCATTCCGCCGGTAAGGGCGCCATCGCCGATCACGGCAATTACCTTATTGTCTTCACCCTTGAGGTCACGGGCCATCGCCATGCCCATTGCCGCCGACAGAGAAGTGCTGCTGTGTCCGGCTTCCCAGACATCATGCTCACTCTCCGTACGTTTGACGAAGCCGCAGAGTCCCCCCTGCTTGCGCAGCGAGTCGAACCGGTCCTGACGGCCGGTCAATATCTTGTGGACATACGCCTGATGCCCTACATCATAGATCATCTTATCCCGGGGACTGTCATAACAGTAATGCAGGGCCAGCGTGAGCTCCACGACTCCCAGATTGGATGCGAGATGTCCCCCTGTTACTGACAGCTTCTCGATCAGAAACTGGCGGATTTCCTCCGCAAGGGCAGCCAGTTCCCCGACTGATAAAGATTTTAGCTCCTGAGGATCATTTATTTGTGGAAGCAGCACGAGTATTCCCCGCTTTCCTAGATGTTGTTAAAATATAAACCCCATTATAACACAAACGAAACGGCTGCCGAAACACAGCCGTTTGCCAAAACTTCATTTAGTGGTCGCGTGACATCAAATAATCTGCAATTTCCAGCAGCCGGGACGGGTCGTTGAACCCGCCTTCCAGGATCGCATTGCGTGCTGCTGCGGTCAATTGCTTGACCTCTTCGCGCGAAGCCGTAAGGCCGATGAAGTACGGATAGGTTACTTTTTGCTGCTTGATATCACTGCCGGTTTTTTTGCCCAGCTTGCTCTCATCGCCGACCAAATCCAGAATATCATCCTGAATCTGGAAGGCCAGGCCAATCTGTGTGCCGAACCGGCGCAGGGCTTCCAGCTGCTGCTCATCCGCACCGGCGATTCTGCCGCCCGCAAGCAAGGAGAAGATCATCAGATCGCCGGTCTTGTGCAGATGAATGTACTGAAGCTGCTGCAGATCGGTCATTCCCTGCTCTCCTTCCATATCGGCTACCTGACCGCCGACCATACCGCGCGGGCCGGCCATCTCGGCCAGATCCTCCACGATGGACAACACACGCTCTGCAGGAACTCCATGCTTACGGGAGGCTTGTACCACACTGTAGAACGCATGGGTCAGCAGGGAATCCCCGGCCAAAATGGCCATGGCTTCCCCGAAGACCTTATGGTTCGTCAGCTTGCCGCGCCGGTAATCATCATTATCCATCGCCGGAAGATCGTCATGAATCAGGGAATAGGTGTGCACCATTTCAATCGCTGCTGCTACAGGCAGCGCAGCTTCACGGCTGCCGCCCAGCGCTTCGCAGGCAGCGGTGACCAGCAGCGGCCGCAGGCGCTTACCACCAGCTTGCAGTGAGTATTCCATCGACTCTCTTAGGACCCGGGGGACGTCCCACTGCTCCGGTACAACCCCGCTGAGAGCAGCGGCAACCCAGCGGCTAACGTCTGCTATATATTCCTCCAGCGGTTGGCGGCCCTGCGCCGCTGCCGAACTGCCCGATGGCTCAAGCTCAGAATGACTCATCGCTATCGCCTTCCAGCCGGTTGCCGAATGGCTTCTTGCGAAGTTCGCCATCCTCTACAGTGATCATTTCAATCTTGCGTTCCACTTGCTCCAGCTTACTGCCGCATAGCTGCGAGAGCTTCATCCCCTGCTGGAATAAATCAATCGCCTTCTCCAGGGGAACGTCACCGTGTTCAAGCTCACGCACGATACCCTCCAGGCGCTCCATGGCTCCTTCAAAATCCAGTTCAGCTTCCTTCGCCATTCGCTTTGCCATCCTCCTTCATTCCCCATACGTGGCAGTTTAGTTGTCCGTCATTAAGCTTTATGTTGACCACATCGCCAAGCTCTACTTCCTTCAGCGATTTGATTAAATGCTGCTCCTTCTCGTCATACACAAGGCTGTAGCCCCGTGACATGACCTTAAGCGGGCTAAGCGCATCCAGATGGCGCAGCTCTGCCCCGAACCGCGCGCGCTTATCTGCAAGGCGCGCCTGCATGGCCGCCGTCAGCTCACGGGTTAGGCCATCCGTGCGCCGGCGGGCAGCGCTGACGCTGCTAAGCGGATGGAAGCGCTGCAGGCTCTGGTGCAGCAGCGCGCTGCGCCCCTGTGCGCGGCTGTGCCTGGCCTCTGCTGCGCGGAGCAGGGCCGCGCGCAGCATATCCAGCCGCTGCGCGTGCTGGGCCAGCTGCCGGCGGGGGCCGGCCAGCGCCAGCGAGCGCTGCAGTGCAGCGAGGCGTTCGCCGCCGCGCTGCGAGCGGCGCAGCAGCCCTTGGCGCAGCCGCTGCCGGGCCATGCGCAGCTGCCCGGCCAGCTCGGCTGCGCTCGGCACAGCGAGCTCCGCCGCTGCCGTAGGGGTGGCCGCCCGGAGATCGGCGGCGAAATCGGCGATCGTGAAGTCGGTCTCGTGACCCACGGCCGAAATGACCGGAATCCTCGAAGCCGCTATCGCCCGGGCGACGGCTTCTTCATTGAAGGCCCACAACTCCTCCAGGGAGCCGCCGCCGCGCCCGACAATCAGCACATCGGCCTCTCCCATCGCATTCAGGTTCTGGATGGCCTGTACAATGGACGGCCCAGCCCCCTTACCCTGCACTAGCACAGGGTAGAGTACAATCGCAACCTGCGGGTAGCGGCGCTGCAGGGTGATGATGATGTCCCTCACAGCCGCTCCTGTCGGGGAGGTCACAACCCCGATACAGCGCGGGTATTGCGGCAGCGGACGCTTACGCTCCGCTGCGAACAGGCCTTCCTTCTCAAGCTTGCTCTTCAACTGCTCGTAAGCCAGATACAGGCTGCCGATTCCGTCAGGCTGCATATGTGTCGCATAGAACTGGTATTGCCCGTCCCGTTCATATACGGTCACATTTCCTCTGGCAATTACCTTCGTGCCTTCCTTCGGCACGAACGGCAGCCGCGAGTTATGCGAAGCGAACATGATGGCTTTGATCCGGCTGCTCTCATCCTTCAGCGTGAAGTACATATGCCCGCTTCCGTGATGGGTGAAATTCGAGATTTCACCGCGAATCCATACATCGGACAGCAGCGCATCCGAATCCAGCTTCATGCGGATATATTTGTTAAGCTCCTTGATGGAGTAGATCTGCCGCTCTGCCGCCATAAGTCCGGCCTACTTCAGGCCGCGGCGGCGTTTGGCCGCGATCAGCGTATTGCTCATCAGCATTGTAATCGTCATCGGTCCCACTCCGCCCGGCACCGGCGTAATGAATCCGGCTGCTTGCCGGGCACTCTCATAATCGACATCCCCGGCAAGCTTGCCGGTATCCAGACGGTTCATGCCGACATCAATTACAATCGCACCCGGCTTCACGTACGAAGCATCGATGAAGTTGGCCCGGCCAATCGCTACCACCAGGATATCAGCCTGACGGCTAAGCTCAGCCATATTCGCTGTGCGCGAGTGGCACATGGTTACCGTAGCATTCTCACGCTGTAACAGCAGGGATACAGGCTTGCCGACAATATTACTGCGGCCGATCACAACAGCATGCTTACCGGAGATGTCCGTACCGGTCCGCTTAATCAGTTCAATGACCCCGGCAGGCGTGCAGGGAAGCAGACTGTCGTCCCCGATAACGAGGTTCCCTACATTGACCGGGTGGAAGCCATCCACATCCTTCTCTACCGAGATGGCGTCAATCACAGCCTTCTCTTCAATATGCTTCGGAAGCGGCAGCTGAACGAGGATGCCGTCAATATCGCTGCGGCCGTTCAGGTCCGCCACCAGTGCCAGCAGCTCCTGCTGAGTGGTAGCGACATCCAGCCGGTGCACCTCGGAATGGAAGCCAAGCTCTATACAGGACTTCTCCTTGTTGCGCACATAGACCTGGGAAGCCGGATCTTCACCGACCAGAACAACAGCCAGACCCGGCTTCACGCCGCGCTCTGCTAAGTCTGCAACCTCCCGGGCAATTCCGATCCGAATGTCGTCCGATACCTGTTTACCGCTGATAATCGCTGCTGTCATGTAAGTCTCTCCCCTATTGTCTATTGAAGGCTTATTAGCCTGTTACTGCCGCCTGCTGCTGAATCTGAATCGAATCTGAATCGAATCTAAATGGAATCTGAAGCTGAACTACAGCTCTGCTCTAAGCGTGTCCACATCCTGAATCATTTTGCCGAGGACACCGTTCACGAATTTACCGGAATCTTCTGTGCCGAAATGCTTGGCCAGATCAATCGCCTCATTGACAGATACCTTGGCCGGCACATCGCTGGCGAAGATCATCTCGAAGGTAGCCAGACGCAGAATCTGACGGTCCACGCGTGACAGGCGGCTCATCTGCCAGCCCTTAAGATAATGCTCCAGCATATCGTCAATCGCCATTTTGTGCTCCCACACGCCGTTGACATGGGTAACTACATAAGCCTTAAGTTCAATCTCATCTGTTATGACGCGCTCGGTTTCGTTCTCATCCGCCGCTTCTTCAATCAGCATCTCAACCGCTTCAGTTACCTCAACATCGTTCATTTCCATCTGATACAGGCTTTGTACAATAATTTCTCTCGCTAAACGTCTCTTCATGTGTTCCTCCTACGAACTAACTTTCATTCTTGTTTTGATCTTACAAATTTCATCTAAACCTAATTGGAGTATTCTATCTTTGCCGCAAAAAAAACCGCGCAGCCTTTCTTCCGCAGGTCAGCAACTCAAAGTAACGGGTTCCAGGCTTCCGGGAGAAAGACTATCGCGGTTCACTTGAAGGGACGCCAGCGTCCGGACAGCCGCTCTGCGATCTCCTGCCATTGAAACAGGGGACCCTGCGCGGTATCCTTTCGTTTGCCGAACGTATATCCGATGAACACTACCAGTGCAAAGAACAGCATATCCCAAAAACCGCTAATCAGATAAATCAATCCGAGAAAGACACCGAAGGCAACTCCGGTAATTCTACCCCCGTGACTTTCCCATACTTCTCTCCAGGACATCAGGGAAACTCACCTCTATTCCACTCGACTTTTGAAGCTTGGTGCCTGTGTGAGGTTAGCAATGTATACAGACACATCTGCAACCGGAATGCCGGTTGTCTCCTGCACGAAATCATGCACCTGGCGCTGTACTTCTGTGGTAAGCAGCGGCAATGAATGTTCGCCGTCGACCACCGCCCGGATCATAATCTCAAGACCCGCCTGTGAGACACGGATGCGCGATTTCAGGTCGCGTATGCCCTTCACTTTGCCCGCAGCCTTCAGACTCAGGTTCTCAATGGTCTCCATCGAGATCTGAATATCCCCGTATTCTGTACGCTGATCCACAGACGGCAGGGATGCGCGGTCGCGGCGCAGGGAGATGTAGAAGAAGCGGATGCTCAGCAGGAACAGAATGACCGCTACCGAGATCGCAGCGATATAGACCGCCGGTCCGTCCGAAATCTCATACTTGTCCGGGATGACACCGCTTAAGAGGAGGATGGCAGTTACAGATAGTATTCCAATGCTTAAGCTGTACAGGAACAGCAGAAGCCTGTCCAGAATTTTGGCCACGAGTCTCACAACCTCCTTAAATTAAGGTAAACCCTCGACGCACTGTCGGGGGTTTATGGAAGAACTGAACCCTTACTTCACGCGGATAACCGCATCCGTGTCCTCGCTCTTGTCAATGCTTGTATTGCTTTTGAACTGCACATCATGGATATGCACGTTCACTTCCACAACGGTCAGACCGGTCATGGTTTCGATGGAACGCTTAACATTGCGCTGAATTTCAGCAGCCACTTCCGGAAGACGGTAGCCGTATTCGATAATTACGGACACATCCACCGCAGCCTCGCGCTGTCCAACCTCAACCTTAACCCCTTTGGACAGGTTCTTGCGTCCGAGAAGCTCCACGATTCCGCCGGCGAAACCGCCGCTCATTCCGGCCACACCTTTCACCTCAACGGTTGCCAAACCGGCGATAACCTCGATCACCTCTGGAGCGATCTGGATTTCACCGATTTCCGTACGTTCAAATTCTGTCGGCAATGTACTCATTTGGACTTCACACCTTTCCAGCAAAAAAGTTGTAGGGGCACTTCAAGCGGGCAGTACGCCTCTTATTAAACATACTATATCATTTGACGAACTTTATGACAAACCATGAGAAGCCGTCCTAAACTTCATACTCCTCAAGGAACTTGATATCGAAGTTCCCGTCCAAAAACACCGGATGCTCCAGCAGTCTCTGGTGGAATGAAATGGTGGTATGTATGCCCTCCACCGCAAATTCAGCCAGTGCACGCTTCATCTTGGCTATAGCCTCTTCCCGGGTCGGTGCCCAGACGATCAGCTTGGCAATCATGGAGTCATAAAAAGGTGAAATGGTATAGCCCGGATACGCCGCGCTGTCGACCCGCACCCCAAATCCGCCCGGTGGCAGATAGAAGCCGATTTTGCCCGGAGACGGCATGAAATTACGCTCAGGGTCCTCGGCATTGATGCGGCATTCAATCGACCAGCCGTTGATCACAATATCCTCCTGGGTGAAGGAGAGGGGATTACCTTCCGCTACTGAGATCATTTCCTTAATGAGATCGACGCCGGTGACCATCTCCGTTACCGGATGCTCCACCTGAATCCGTGTATTCATCTCCATGAAATAGAAATGTCCGTCAGGACCCAGCAGGAATTCCAGGGTACCTGCCCCCGAGTAATTAACCGCCAGTGCAGCCCGTACCGCCGCTTGGCCCATCGCATCGCGGACCTCCGGGGTAAGTACGGCGCAAGGCGCTTCTTCGATCAGCTTCTGGCGGCGGCGCTGCACAGAGCAGTCACGCTCGCCCAAGTGGACGACGTTGCCGTGATTATCGGCGATGATCTGAATCTCCACATGCTTCATGCCGGTCAGGAATTTCTCCAAATAGACTCCGGCGTTGCCGAAATTCTTCTGCGCTTCCTGCTGGGCAGCGGTAATCTGCTTCACCAGTGACTCTTCATCCTCGGCGATGCGGATGCCCTTGCCTCCGCCGCCTGCCGTAGCTTTGACGATAAGCGGGTACCCGATATCACGGCCGAGCATCACGGCTTCCTCTAAGTCACCGACAATCCCGTCCGAGCCCGGTATAATCGGAACTCCGGCCAGCTTCATCGTTTCTTTGGCAACAGCCTTGTCGCCCATCCGGGTAATCGCATCCGGAGACGGGCCGATGAAGGTAATGTTACAGGATTCACAGATCTCGGCGAAATCCGCGTTCTCGGCCAGGAAGCCATAGCCGGGGTGAATAGCATCGCATTCCGTCAGCGTGGCAACGCTCATAATATTAGTAAAGTTCAGATAGCTGTCCTTGGCGGGCATCGGTCCGATACAGTACGCCTCATCCGCAAGACGTACATGCAGGGAATCGCGGTCCGGCTCCGAATAGACAGCCACGGTGGCAATACCCAGCTCGCGGCAGGCCCGGATAATGCGGACCGCAATCTCGCCGCGGTTGGCAATCAACACTTTTTGAATGTTCATGCGTTTCCTCCCAAAGTTTAGCGAAGCTTGCAAGCTCCTCTTCATTCTCGCGGCAATTATTCCGCTCTCACCAGAAACAGCGGCTGACCGTATTCCACCAGTTGGCCGTTCTCAACCAGGACAGAGACAATCTCGCCCTTCACTTCGGCTTCCAGCTCATTCATCAGCTTCATCGCTTCAATGATGCAGACCGTAGATTTCTCATTCACCCGGTCTCCGACATTAACAAAGGAAGGCGTCTCCGGTGAAGCGGCACTATAGAAGGTCCCAACCATCGGCGAGACGATTTTATGTAATGCGCCTTCAGCGGAGGTTGCGGGCTGCTGCGCCGCAGCAGGAACTTCACTAACAGCCTGAGGGGCAATAATCTGCGGACTTTGCGGCTGCGGGGCTGGCGTAAAGGGGTAGGTATAAGGAGCCGCCTGAATTACTGTTCCTTCAGCTTCAGAGCGATCCGGTTTACGGATAGCCAGCTTCATACCTTCGCTTTCAATCTCCAGCTCGTGCACGGAGGAAGTCTGGTCCAGCAATTGAATCAATTCCTTAATCTCGCTTAACTTGAACATTGGGTAGTTCACTCCTTCAGCTTTCTCTCGAAGCCATTTTGGGACGCTGGCTGAGCAGGGTACGATATCCGTTCTGACAAGCATACCCGTAACGCGGGTCTGCTCTGTAATTCTCTTGAATCGCTACCTTGTGTAACCGCTGCCTGCGTAATCTTCTTTTTCTATGCATCGATAACTTTATGTATTATATCACAAACGCTAGAAATGGAAAGAGCCTGGGACGCGCCCGGGCTCTTTCGGCATTTTATTCTATTTTCCCTGATTTTATTCAGCTGGCTTACTGCTCCGAGACGTATTGGACCTTAATCTTGTCCTGGGTAACGCTCAGTTCCTTCATTACAAAATCCACGATGCCGACCGCCTGCTTCACATCCAGCTTATCGCTAAGCACCACGATCGTGTAGGCATCGCCAGCTTCTTCTTTCACAATAGCCTCGCCGTATTTTTGTTGAAGCTTCTCTTCAATCCCGGTGATCTTGGACTCTTTCTCTTCCAGCTTGCTGAGCTGCTCCTGGGCTGCTGCATTCTCAGCCGGTGTCTTATCCATATCGTTAATCAGCGCCAGCAGATCATTGTGATCCTTCAGGTTCTTCTGTTCGCGTTCGTACAGGTAGTTCGTGAACAGGCTGCTCGCCGATACGCTCTGCGAAGCCACTTCATCCAGAATCGCCTCGTCGTCCTTCGCCGGAGTCTTGTCTACAGCGGCTGACGTATCCTTGCTGTCTTTGCTGTCTTTGCTGTCTTTGCTGTCCTTGGTATCCTTGGTGTCCTTATTTTCCTTGCTGTCCTTGCTACCAGCTGTATCCTTGCCTTTATCAGCCGTAGTAGTGGCCGCCTTGTCCGTTGCAGCAGTTGTATCCTTGGCAGTGTTACTGCTGTCAGCAACCACACTGCTGTCATCTATCACGGCCGGAGTCGTGCTGTCATCCGTTGCCACTGTCGATGCCGCTTCATCCTTGGTGGTCTTGCTGCTGTCATCCACGGTTCCTACTGCAATTCCTTTGTCCGTGCTGACCTCTTTGATGACAAGTCCGCTGTCCAGCGTAGTCGCGGTTCCGCCGCCCGTTCCGTCTTTTATAGTGTCCACCTGGATGCTGCCTGCGGTTTCTTTGGGGATGGGAGCCCCCGTATCTTCCGTGAACAGATAATATGCAGAGAGCACTACCATCAAACTGAGCATAGAAACCAGCCAAATCGTTTGTCTTTTGCCCTTCATTGTTTATACCTCCTATAATTTTGTTGCCAGCCCTCTTGTCGTCTGTGCCCGTGTGTATCGTACAAGCCTCTTCTGTTAAAGCATATGCCGGGGTTGCCGGAGACATGCCTATTCCTGCTTGCGCGGGACAACAGAAATCCGGTAGACCGGTACGTTAAGCCCTTTTTCAACCGCCTGCTCAATCAGACTGCGCACGACCTTGTTCTCTGCCCCTTTGGCGACCACCAGCACTCCCCGTACCTGAGGCTTCACCCGCTTGGTGATGATCGGAGCCTCGTTCCCTGACTGGCTGTAAGTGACGATCTGGCCGTCCCTGGTGTACTGGGTGGTATGGCGTTTACCGCCGCTGGCATCCGTTTCTTCACTTTGCTGCTGTGAGTCGTTCATATTGCGCTGCACGATTATCTCTTCTGTGGAATCTACGGTGACCATAATGTCCACAGTACCGACCCCCACGATTTTCTCCAGAATCTCCTTCGTGCGGTTCTCCATCGCCAGTTCGATGCTGTCAAAAGAATTCGCGCTCCCGGTGTCCTGCTGCAGGACTGTCTGCGAGGTCCCGCTGTCCGGCGGTTCACGCCCTGTGTTCTCGTTGTCCAGCTTCTTCACATTCACGAAGGAGTTGAACAGCATAATTGCAACACCCAGCAGGCCGATAATGATCAGCCAGCGGAAGGTGTGGCTGCGCTTCGGGCTGCCGTTGCCGCCTCCGGCCCACTGCTCCAGCTTTTTCAGCCAATTGCCCATTGATTTCCCTCCTTCAATTATGATTTCACGGTACCGCCCCCGCTGCTTTGCACCTTGATCAGAGCGGGGTCCAGGTTCCAGTTCTTCTCCAGCAGCTGGATAATTGTTCCGGCTTCTTCCGCCTGGGTCTCCTGCACTCCCTCAGTGCCGCTCCCGGAAGAGGAGGACGCCGGAGTCGAACCACCACCTGAGGATGACGCTTCCTGCGCTTCACCCTCTCCCCCGCTGCCTTCCAGGCTGACCTGGACCGGCTCCACAGGGTTAATCTGTATCGGCCCGGCTGACGGGAGGGATGATGCGCCCCCACCCTGGACAGCCCCTCCAGAGGCGCTCTGCTCCGGCGGAAGTGCTACCGTAACCGAGGAGATCAGCGGCACCTCCTCGCCGAGCGGCGCATTTGGATTCGGGCCCATGGCCAGGGCCACCGTCACCTTTACCCCGCCGAGCCCGGTGCTCCCGGTAATCTGGTCGCGCATCTGGCCGGCGATTTCCTCGGCAGCCAGCTTCAGGCTCTGCTCACGTGCTCCGGCGGCAAGCATCCGCCCGTCTGCCAGAATCTTGTCCAGCGAATCCGGTGCGCCCTCCGCTCTGTTCAGCAGCCCCCCGCTTCTCTCCTGCTGCTGCATCGCCACGGTCAGTTCCTTGCTCGCATCCCCCTTCAGCAGGGAGATTATCGGGCTGAGCATCGTCAGCAGAACCAGCAGGCTGAGCACCAGTCTGGCGTAGCGTTCCATGGATTTACTGGGCAGCAGCATCTCCACGAATGCAGCCATCAGTACGACGAGAATCAGCTCATGGAGCCAACTGCTGAGCCAGGACATGGCGCACCTCCTTAACATTTCGTTCTATCGCATCATCACGGTCACATTGCCCGCAGTCAGCATAATGGTTACAGCCAGGAAGAACATCAGCGAGACGGCCGCCAGCGCCGCGAAGACATAAATCATGCTTTTGCCGATCGTCTGCAGGCAGGTCACGATCGGTGTCTCGCCCAGCGGCTGCATGACGGCGGCGGCCAGATTGTAGATCAGGGCGAGGATCAGAATTTTGATTGCCGGGAACGCGCACAGGAAGAGGATAATGATCACTCCCGACAGCCCTATGGCGTTCTTCACCAGCAGCGAGGCCGAGATAACCGTGTCCGTAGCATCCGCGAACATTTTACCGATCACCGGCACGAAATTCCCTGTAATATATTTGGCCGCGCGTATGGTCACTCCGTCTGTAACCGAGCTGGTAATCCCCCGGACGGAGATCACGCCGAGAAACACCGTCAGCAGCACTCCGAGCAGCCCGGCTCCGATATTGCGCAGCAGGTTGGCCAGATGAGTCAGCTTGTATTTCTCCGACATCGCGCTTACCAGATGCAATACCGCCGAGAAAAACAGCAGCGGGAAGACCAGCGTATGAATCAGCGTGCCTACGGTATGGATCATGAATACGATCAACGGATGGGTCACCGACACCGTGACGATATTGCCCATCGAGGCCAGCAGCGCGAACAGCAGCGGAATCATAGCCATCATGAAGTCGATCATCCGGTCGATAGCATCCTTGGCATAGCCGATAGCGACATTGAAGCTGTTAACGGCGATGACCAGCACCACCATGTAGCAGAGCATATAAGCGATCTTGCTGACGGATTTCCGTTCAAAAGCAGTCTGCAGCGTTTCCAGAATCATACTCAGCACACTGATCATCACAATCGTGACCAGCAGCTTGCCGTTGTAGAGCACCTCATGCCACATGAAGTTCATCAGGCCGGACAATACGCTTTTGAAGCTTAAGCCCTTATCTCCCGGCAGCAGCATATCCATCAAGGAAGGCGTCCGTCCCTCCGGGAAAAATCCACCGTAATCCTTCATCAGCTGGTCCCAGTAAGACTCTACTTTGTCTTTTGGCAGATGCTCCACCTGCCCTTTCACCCACTGGTCAACAGGAGACGCAGGGCCTCCGCTGCCGCCTGCAGCCGGGGACGAAAGAACCGGAGCCGTGCTTGCAGCATCTGCAGCACCCGCAACACTTGCGGCGCTTGCCGTGCTTCCACACAGCAGAAGCAGCTGGAGCACCAGCAGCAGGGCTGGCAGCAGCAGGAGCACTTTTCCCCCTTTTGGCGGCCGGAAAATATGATGCTCCTGCATTCCTCTCACCTCCGCTTTACTCCAACTTGTCCGGCATGTCCGCTGTATCAGGCTGGCAGCAGCTTCATGACCGTTTCAATAATAATGCTGATAATCGGAACAGCCAGCACCATGATCAGCACCTTGCCGGCCAGCTCAATCTTGGAAGCAATCGATTCCTGACCGGCATCCCTCACGATCTGCGCCCCGAATTCCGCAATATAGGAGATGCCGATGATTTTGAACACAGTTTTGATATGGATCATTTCCATCCCGGAGGATTCCGCGACCCGCTCCAGCGTACCGAGAATCGTTCCGATCTTGCCGATCAGGAACAGGAAGATCAGAATGCCGGCCGCAGTGGTCAGCAGGAAGGCGAATACCGGCTTTTGCTCCTTCAGGACGAGGATAAGGACCGTCGCCAAGATGCCAATTCCCACAATCTGAATGATTTCCATAACTTCAGCCTACTGAAAAAGAAAAATCGTTTTGATTTCCTGCAGCAGCCCATCCAGCATCCGGATGACCATGAACAGGACGATGATAAAGCCGACAATCGTTACCCAGTGGGCGATATCCTCTTTGCCCATCTGCTTAAGCACCGTGTGGATCATGGCGATAATGATGCCGATGCCGGCAATCTGAAAGATCGCATTGACTTCAATATTCATTCCTGGCACCTCGCTAAAAGATCAAAATGACGATCAATGCTCCAAGCAGCAGCCCCAGGCTTTTGCTCACCTTCTCATACTTGCCCTGATCTTCTCTGGCCGCTGTCTCCTCCTGCTTCAATTGCTGTAAAGCCAGTGCAATATGCGTGCTCTGATTCGGCCGGTCACTGGTGCCGAGCGTGCAGCTTAGCTGCCGGATGATCTCCTTCTCCGTGCCCCGCAGCGATGCGCTGCTCCAGTGGGCTTCCATCGCCCGCCGGATGGCCTCTTCCGCACTGTAGTTATGCGGCGGGTTCATCTCCTCCGCCGCCGTAAGGAAGAAAGCTCTCAGCGGCTCCTTCGTCTGCATCCCGATTCGGCGCAGCGCCTCCGGCAGCGGCGTATAGCCATACTGGATCTCGGTCTCCAGCCGCTGGAGCGCGGCAATCAAGGCCCGGATATGCCTCGGCCGGTCGGCATACTGGGCCGCCCGCTTGAAGCCGGCCAGGGTTCCCGCCAGCACGATCAGTACCGCGCCAAGCAGCTTAAGCATGACGGTCACCCCCTGACACCGGCTGCTGCTCCGGAGAGACCAGCAGCAGCCCGCGCTTCTGGGCGTCCAGAATGCGGAAGGACAAGCCGGAGGCTCCGCGGTGCAGTATCACATACCGCTCGAACATCCGGTGCTCCAGCAGCCCGCCAAGTCCGGGCCGCCGGGCAAGCTCGGACACTTCCTTGCCGTGCGCGGAAGCGACCACCGAGATCCCGGCGTGCAGCGCCTCGGTCACCGCCTCTGCGTCCTCCACACGGCCGATTTCATCGGCGATCAGCACATCGGGCGACAGGGAGCGGATCATCATCATCATGCCCTCCGCCTTGGGGCAGCCGTCCAGAATGTCCGTACGCGGCCCGACATCGAAGGCCGGAATTCCCCGGCGGCTGCCCGCGATCTCGGAGCGTTCGTCGACGATGCCGACCTTCAGCCCCGGCCGGCTGCCTTCCCGGACGCCGCTTGTACCTGCCGACAGCTGCCTGGCCAGATCGCGCAGCAGCGTGGTCTTGCCATGCTGCGGCGGGGACAGAATCAGCGTATGCATAACCCGCTGCCGCCCCCGGTCCAGCAGATACGGCAGCACGCCATCGGCGATGCCGTGCACCTCACGGGCAATCCGCACGTTGAAGCCCGTAATATCGCGCAGATGCTCAACGCCGCCTCCGCTCAGCACTGTCCGGCCGCAGAGGCCGATCCGGTGTCCGCCGGGGATGGTGATGAAGCCCTTGCGCAGCTCCTCTTCCATCGTATAGAGGGAATGATTGCTGATGAGGTCCAGCAGCCGGTGTGTATCCTCCCGGTCCGGCCGGTACGCCTCGCCGGGAAGCTGGGTCAGGGTACCGCCGGCACCGATGAAATGATACTTGCCGGAATAGTTGATCTCCAGCGGCCGTCCCTCACGGACGCGAATCTCCTCCACCTTGTCCAGGAGCGCAGCGGGGAGGCCGCCGAGCAGCGCTCTTACTTTTTCGGGAAACAACAGAAGCCAGTCATTTGCCATACCAGGTACCCCCAAGCTGTCCTCTACTAAATAGCTTTATTTCATATTTATGCTTGTACTTATGCTTTATGCCTATCATCTATCATTTCTTGAGAATCCCGAATAAGAGAATAGCCACCCCGCAGCCAATCCAGCCCAGCTTGCCCCAGGACAGCTGCTCTGCCATCCCTGTAAGGCCGACAGCCGTGGTCAGAATGAGGATTGTAGGGCCGACAAGCGCCAGTCCCGAATTGACAGCCAGCGCCTTATCCACCTGATTCAGCTTCAGCATAATCAAGGCCGCCGCAATCTCCACACTGCCAGACAGCAGCCGCAGAGCCGACATCCAACTTACATACTTGTCCAAATATCCCAACTCCCTTTTTACAAATCTATGACACCGCCCGCCGTTTCACTGCAAATCAAACAAGCTGTTATCCATGGATATGCGGAAGGGGGCGACTTTAGACAAGAAGAAATGGGGATACTAGCGGAGATTTCAGGAGGTGTGAAAGAAATCATAGTGCCGCCCTCTATAAAAAAATATCATCGGTATGATAAAATTAATTTTGCTGTATCAAAAGATAACTGAGCAAAGAAGGGGACCACAGTCATGCAAGTTCGCAATTTCGTAGTACCGCTTGTATCAGGAACGATAGCCAGACAGGTAAAAGAGATAGCTATTATTGTATTTTCAGCCTTTCTTGTAGCAGCCGGGCTCCGCCTGTTCCTGATTCCGCATCAACTGCTCAGCGGAGGTGTTGCCGGGACAGCTTCCATCATAGGGTATTTGACCCATCCCAAATTTATCTCGCTGTACTATTTCGCCATCAATCTCCCGATCCTGATCTGGGGCTTCGTCGCCGTGGGCAAAAAGTACATCTGCTATAGCATGCTGTCTGTCCTGTGTACCACCTGGTTCCTGACCGTTATCCCTGTGGTGAAGCTCACCAAGGACCCGATTCTGGCCAGTATCTTCGGGGGGGTGATTATTGCGGGAGGGGTGGGCTTCTCGTTGCGGGCAGGCGGTTCTTCCGGGGGCTTCGACATTCTCGGCTCGATCATTACCCGTAAGCGGGATATTCCCATGGGCACCGTGTTGTTCGTCATGGACGGCCTGGTGATCTTAAGTCTCGGCTTCTTCAAAAGCTGGGATTCCGCGCTCTACGCGATGCTCTGTATCTTCGTCAAAAGCCGGGTGGTGGACATGATCCATATCCGCCATGTCAAGCTGACCTGCTTCATTGTCACCAAGGAGCGCGAGAAAATGCTGAACCGGCTGACCAGTCTGCCGCACGGCATCACCGTTGTGAACGCGGAGGGCGGGTACAGTCACGAGGGCAATACGATGCTGATGACCGTAACCACCCGCTATGAGCTGGCAGATCTGCGCAAGACGATTCTGGAGACCGATCCGAAATCCTTCGTTAACGTGCTGGAGACCGTGGAGATTATGGGCAGGTTCCGGCGGCTGAGCTAGCGAGTGCATGGTGCAGGCCATTCCTATCCTTATGTATGATACACAAAAGAGTGCTGTTCTCCGCTTTTGCGGGTAACAGCACTCTTCTGTAATTACGATACCTTCCGGCAGGCTTAGCGGCGGTCCTGTGGACCTCCAACGAAGGCTTGCTCTTCTGTATCCAGGTTATAAGCGGTATGCAGCGCCTGAATAATCTGCTGCAGGTTGCCGGATTCAATCACACACGATACCTTTATCTCGGAAGTGCTCACCATCTTGATGCTCACGCCTTCATTCGAGATCACCTCGAACATTTTGGCGGCAACCCCCGGGTGGCTGACCATCCCGGCGCCGACAATCGACACCTTGACCAGACTGTCCTCGGAAGTCACTTCACGGTAAGGCAATACGCTGTGCAGCCCCTCGATGACTTCCTTGGCCTTCTCAAGATCGCCAAGCGCTACCGTAAAGGAGAAGTCTGCTGTCTTGTTCTGCACTCCGCTCTGCACGATAATGTCAACATCCACGCCCTCATCGGCCAGCTTGCCGAATACCTGGGCGAGTACACCCGGCACATCAGGAACTCCCAGAATACTGATCCGGGCCACATTCTTGTCATAGGCAATTCCGCTTACCACTACACCCTGCTCCATGCTTGCTTCCTCCTTCACCACAGTACCTTCATTATGGTTAAAGCTTGATCTTACGACCAGCTTCACTTGATATCGTTTGGCATATTCCACGGCACGCGGGTGCAGCACAGCTGCCCCGAGATTCGCCAGCTCCAGCATCTCGTCGTAGGAGATTTCCTTCAGCTTGCGCGCCGTCTTCACAATGCGCGGGTCAGTCGAGTAGATACCGTCTACGTCAGTGTAGATCTCGCAGACATCCGCTTTGATCGCTGCAGCCAGCGCAACCGCTGTCGTATCCGAGCCTCCGCGGCCCAGCGTGGTGATCTCGCCATCCAGCGTCATGCCCTGGAAGCCGGCTACAATCACAATCTGCTCACGCTCCAGCGACTCCAGCACCCGGCGCGGAACAATCTCACTGATCCGTGCCCGCCCGTGGGTCTCATCGGTACGGAACCCGGCCTGCCAGCCTGTATAGGATACGGCATTCCGGCCGATTCCATGAAGCGCAATCGACAGAAGCGCAACGGAGATCTGCTCTCCGGTAGTCATCAGCATATCCATCTCACGTGCGGGGGGCTGACCGTTCAGCTGATTCGCCTGATCGATCAGATCATCTGTGGTATCTCCCATAGCGGAGACCACCACAACGCAGCGATGTCCTTCATCCTGCTTGGCTGCGATCCGCCCGGCGACCCGCTTCATACGTTCAATGTCGCCGACGGAGCTGCCCCCGAATTTCATGACATAAAGTGACAAAGTTCCATTCACTCCCTATTTCGCTCTAAAGTAGCTTAAATTTTGGTTAACGCTTTAACACAGTATAATACGAAAATCATAACATGCGTTAATGGTTTCACAAAATAAAATGCCCATTTTTGAAGAACCTGGCCTTAACCCCGAACCCGCCACGGCCTTCTCGGTCTCCATTCAGGTGCACTAGTGCTCCTCATTCGCTCGTCCAGCAAGCTTTAGCCCAATTCAGGTGCACTAGTGCTCCTCATTCGCTCTTCCAGCACGCATTAGTGCAATTCTGGTGCACTAGTGCACCTCATTACTCTCCTTCACTCCACATTCCGCCCCACCGGAGACGTCCGTCAGAGGGATTTATCCCTTTGATTCCGAATGTGCCGCCCGCTTTCTGCGA
The DNA here is from genome assembly GCF_038002225.1 of Paenibacillus sp. FSL R7-0204. Taxonomy (NCBI): domain Bacteria; kingdom Bacillati; phylum Bacillota; class Bacilli; order Caryophanales; family Paenibacillaceae; genus Paenibacillus; species Paenibacillus sp. FSL R7-0204. Next base: position 2,773,048 of record NZ_JBBOCA010000001.1, on the reverse strand, counting down.
ATCTGAGGGATTTCTCCCTTTGATTTACCCGTCCTGTCCACTTTTAGCTTAATCAAAGTGATTAATACCTTTAATCCCCACGTTCAGCTAACATTCCGCTAAACCAGAGGGATTTATCCCTTTTATCATTTTTATCCCCTTTTCCCATAACTTCTTCCCTCTCACCCAGCAAGCCATAGCAAAAAGACCTCCGCCGCATCAAGCGGGGAGGCCCTCAAGTTACATCTGGAATCCAAAAAGGCTCCTATGCGCGGGAGATATATTTACCTTCGCGGGTATCGACCAGGAGAACATCTCCTTCATTGATGAACAGCGGTACCTGGACCGTATGACCGGTCTCCAGAACAGCGGCTTTGGTTGCGCCTTGAGCCGTGTTACCTTTAACGCCTGGTTCGGTCTCGGTAACCTTCAGCTCTACGCTGGTCGGCAGGTTAATCCCGAGGATTTCGCCCTGGTAGCTGACGATATTCACGGTCATGTTCTCTCTGAGGAAGTTAAGCTCCCATTCGAGCTGCTTGGCTGTCAATTCGAACTGGTCGTAAGTCTCATTGTCCATGAACACATGTTCAGAGCCGCTTGCATACAGGTACTGTACGCCACGGTTCTCGATGATGGCGCGGCCAATCGTTTCACCCGCACGGAAAGTGCGTTCAACCGTATTGCCGTTACGCAGGTTCTTCAGCTTGGAGCGGACGAAGGCTGCGCCTTTACCCGGCTTCACGTGCTGGAAATCTAGGACGGTGAAGATGTCCCCTTCTACTTCTACGGTCAGGCCTGTCTTAAAATCGTTAACTGAAATCACAAAAAATCCCTCCTGGAATCCATAAATGAACTGAATGATAGTGTCTTACAGTACCAAATAATCCTTCGATGAATGTGTCAGCAGCGTGATGCCGCTCTCGGTAATGACAATATCATCTTCAATCCGTACGCCGCCAAGGCCCGAGAGATAGATTCCCGGCTCCACAGTGACAACCATCCCCGGCTGGATGATTTCATCCGCCAGCTTGGATAACCGCGGCCATTCATGTACTTCCATCCCGAGACCATGGCCTGTACTGTGGCCGAAGTACTCACCATACCCGTAGCGGGTGATGATATCACGGGCCAGGGCATCACATTCACGGCCGGTCATGCCGGGCTTGATATGCGCCAGCGTATGAAGCTGCGCTTCAAGCACAATATCGTAGATCTCCTTCAGCTTAGGGTCCGGTGATCCCAGAGCAATCGTACGGGTCACATCGGAGCAGTAACCGTCCAGGAGCGCGCCGAAATCGAAGGTGACGAATTCGTTGTTCCCGATAACCTTGCTGCTGGCTACACCATGCGGCATAGCTGAACGCTCCCCTGAAGCGACGATCGTATCGAACGAAGAGGAAGTTGCACCATGCGTACGCATGTAGAACTCCATTTCCAGATCGACATCGCGTTCTGTCATGCCCGGCTTGATCACATTCAGGATATGACTGAACGTGGCGTCTGCCAGATCGGCAGCCCGCTGCATCACAGCCAGCTCTTCCTCGTCCTTGAACATACGCAGGTTCTCAACAGCCTTCGATACCGGTACCATAGCTGCCGGGGCAAGAGCCTCCGCATAAGCGGTGTACGCACTGAAGGTCACATCATCCTGCTCGAAGCCGACACGGACTTGTCCGCCCTTCGGCAGCAGTTCCCGCACGGTGTCAATGAATTTCGAGTCATGCTGTACCACCTTGAGGCCATTCACCTGTTCCGAGGCCTGTGTCATATACCGGAAGTCCGTCAGCAGGTAACTCTCATCACCGGTAACCAATACATACCCGGAGGAGCCGGTGAACCCACTCAAATAGCGGCGGTTGTATCCGCTGGTAATTAACATCGCATCCAGTCCCAGTTCCTGCAGAACCTTACGCAGCTTGGAGACGCGCTTGTTGCCCATTTTCATTCTCCTCTCGAAATAGCCACATTGTATTTTACCATAGCGGCAGGCCAACTGAGAAGTTTTTTCGAAGGGCCTAGGCCAGCTTCGTCTGCTGTTCGCGTTTGCGTTCATCCGTATACTCGATTGCCGCCGTATATCCGATGAATAATCCCCAGAGCAGGAAGAGGCAGAATTCGCTGATCACCGTGTTCCACGGCAGCTTGAACGGCGGCTGGAGCAGAAATAAGCGCGAGCATGCCAGGAACAGAACCGACCACCACAACACCCCGTATATCATTCCAGGCCAAGGGCCGTTAAGCTTCCGGAAAATAAACACGTAGATCAGGGAAGCCAATACGGAGAGTACAATGAAGCATAAATAACCGAGCAGATTCCCGGCAGGGGTCAGCAGAAATTCATGTTTGAAAAAAGGCTCCGCCAAAAATCCCGGAATGACCTTGGTAAAGTGCAGAACATACATCAGCCAGTGCAATCCACCCCAGATTAAACCGGCGAAATAACCTAGTTCAATGGAGAAATAAAAAGGATTCGTCTGAACGTTTTTGGGCTTGCTTGAAGAACTCATAGAGCCGCCTCTCTTTCGGTATGGGGTTAATCCGGTTTCCACTCCGCTCTCTATACCTAGTATGTACAGCTAACGGCAATCCAACTAGTAATGTGTTTAAAAATTAGTTACAATGTATTATATAAATCATATCAATATACGGGAAGGTGAATTGGTTGTCCCAGGAAACTCCCAGTTACGGCGGCCAAGCCGTCATCGAAGGCGTCATGTTCGGCGGCAAGCATGTCAACGTAACAGCAGTAAGACGAAAGAATCAGGAGATTACATTTTTGGAGGTGCCGAAGAGCGATAAGAGCTGGGTCCTTAAACTGCGCAAGATTCCGCTGCTTCGCGGCATTGTCAGTATTATAGATTCCAGCGCCAAAGGCTCGAAGCATTTGAACTATTCGGCAGAATCCTATGCCGAGGACGAGACGGAACCTGAAGAGCTTGCCAAGCAGCAGGCGAAGGGCAAGGACAAAAAGAAGGACGAAGGCTGGAGCCTCGGAATGATCTTCGGTGTAGCTATAATGGGGATTCTTTCTTTCCTGTTCGGCAAGCTGATTTTTACGCTGGTCCCGGTATTCGTAGAAGATTTTTTGTTCAAGAATGTATTTGACAACTATATTCTGCACAACCTTGTGGAAGGCGGCATCAAGCTGATTCTCCTGCTCGTCTATCTCTGGGCGATCTCCCAGACGCCAGTGATCAAGCGGCTCTTCCAGTATCACGGAGCTGAGCATAAGGTCATCAGCGCCTTCGAAGCCGGTGAAGAGCTGACCGTAGCGAACGTACAGAAATACAGCCGTCTGCATTACCGCTGCGGAAGCAGCTTCATGATGCTGACGATTATCCTCGGTGTGATTATCTACTCGGTCGTCCCGTGGGATTCCCTGATGGAGCGGGTGCTGCAGCGTATCGTTCTTTTGCCGGTGGTCATCGGAATCTCGTTCGAGGTACTGAAGGGCACGAATGCGGTAAGAGATATTCCCGGCCTTAAGTATCTGGGGTACCCGGGCCTGTGGCTGCAGCTGTTGACTACCAAGGAGCCTAAGGACGATATGGTAGAGGTGTCGATCGCTTCCTTCAACCGGATGCGGGAGCTGGACGCTGCAATTGAAGCAAAAGGATATTCGGAGGCAAGTGTGTCAGGCGGCATTTTGGATCCTGCGAAAGGATGATTAGCCAATGATCAGACATGCTTTGATATTTTGGATTACGACAGCTCTTGCCGTATGGGGCCTGGTGCTAGATATTATGGCCCGCGGCCTGATGGCCCTGTCCATCTTCATCTTACCCCTGATTCTGCTGGGACTGTTGTATTACGCCTACAAGGTAGCCCCGGGAAGAATGGGAGGCGGACCCGGACGTCCGCGCACCAAGGTTAAGCCTTCGGCCAAGACGATGTCCAAGGTTGCCGGCATCCGCAAGACCTCTGGCTCACCCGGTAAGCGCAAAAGCTATCCCTTCCAGGTCATCGAAGGCAGTAAGGGTAAGAATGACGATCAGTTGCCCAAATATCACTGAATACTGAATTTAACGATGTTGAGTTACAAAAGGCATCCCGCACATGATTTCATCACGTGGGGATGCCTTTTTTTTGTTTTTGGGACCCCCGCAAAGTACCTGAGTCATCATCGAAGCTAAAGCCGCACTTTGTGGGGTTATTTTGTTACCGCCTTGGAACGGCGGCCTGAAGGGGTGCCCTCCTGGTGTAGGACGGCGGTGCCGGACGATAGTTAGCGAAGAAATCTTCTCCGGCTGCGATGCCCGCCGTATACAAGGCGTCAGTCTGTGCCTGTGTGATATGAAACTCGGTGGTGGAGATGCCCAGCGTAGGAATTTTGACTGTACGAACAAATTTATCCGTCTCAATATACCGTTCATCATGCGCGGAGAGCATCGTCGCCACCATTGCCTCCAGCATGCTGAACGGCCCCGTAATATGATGCGGCTGCGGAGTTATCTTCCCAATCAGCTGATAGCCTATGGTTGGTGTCCTGCGCTGCGGTGAGAGGAAGCCGTCCTTCTTCTCATCGAACAGCCAGAGCGGAAAATTACTCAGCACTCCCCCGTCCACCATATAGACCAGCTGCCCGCTGAACGATTTCCCCCGGGCCGCCTCTCCGGCCAGCCGCAGGATCACCGGATCGAAGAAATAAGGAATGCTGCAGCTCATCCGCACCGCCTTGGCAACCTCGAAGCTGTCAGGCTCGATCCCATACAGCACCAGATCATCAGGCAGCACCACAATCCGCCCGTTGGTGATATCTGATGTAATCACCCGCAGCTTGCCGCGCGGCAGATCCCGGAACGTAACAACCCCTTGCTCCAGCAGCAGGTTGCGTATCCACACTTCCAGCGCCTGGCCTGAGTACAGCCCCTTCTTGAGCAGCACACGCAAGGCCGGCCCAACGAAGGCGGTGTTGTAGAGCGCTCCCCGCTTCAGGAAGGAGGTGAACGGTGTACGCCGGATAATCCGGCTCATGGTCTCTCCGCTGTACCCCGCTGCCAGCAGCGAGGCAATGATCGAACCGGAAGAGGTTCCAGCTACCCGCCCGAAGGTACGGCCGGCGCGTTCCGTCGCCTCCACCGCACCTGCCAGGGCAATTCCTTTGACTCCCCCGCCTTCAAATACCGCATTAATCTCCATACATGGCAAACCCCCGTTCCATAGAATGTATTGTTATCTATGAGCACGGGGGACTATTCATGACTTAACTCTTGAAATAGAAGCTGAGCAGACTGGCTAGCCCGTACGGGTCACGGACCACAATATCATTCGCCCGGAACAGAATGCTGCCTGACACCTCATCGTATTTCTCATTATATTTGAGCTGGTTGATAATCTGATCTCCGCTCTGCCATTCCGCTGTTTGCTTGGTATCCCCAACCTTGTAGGAAGCCAGACCGATGTACAGCTTAACCTTCGTTCCCTTAACTTCATTCACCCACCAGTCCACCAGCTTATCATAACGGGCGGCGCTGAAGGAGAGACTCCAATAGACCTGCGGGGCTACATAATCGATCCAGCCGTTCTGAATCCAGGTGCGCACATCCGCATACATATCATCATAGGCTGACACCCCTGCTGTAGTATCTGAGCCGGTGCTGTCCGCTTTTTTGTTACGCCATACCCCGAACGGGCTGACCCCGTAAGAGACGGACGGCTTCACTGCATGAATCTCCTGCCCCAGCTGACGGATGAACTGGTTGATATTATCCCGTCTCCAGTTGCCTTTGCTGGTAATCCCTTGTGTATTGAAGGTCTTGAAGGCCGTATCATCGGCAAAAGCTACATTGGACGGATAGAAGTAATCATCCAGATGCACCCCGTCAATATCATACCCTCTGACTACCTCCATCACCGTGTCAATGATATGCTGCCGCGCTTCCGGAATCCCCGGGTTGATGTACAGCTTGTTCTCCGCCTTAACGATCCAGTCCGGATGAAGCTTGGCTACATGGTTAGGGGCTAGACTGCTGGTAGAAGCATCGGTTGTAGCCCGGAACGGATTGAACCAGGCGTGCAGCTGCATGCCCCGGCTGTGGGCACTGCTAACCATGTAGGCCAGCGGATCATAGCCGGGCTCCTTACCCTGAGTCCCGCTAAGCACCTTGGACCAGGGCACGATCTGTGAAGGATAGAGCGCATCACCGGACGGTCTGACCTGGACGAATACACTATTGAATCCGGACGCCTTCAGCTTGTCCAGCAGGTCGTCGAACTCCTTCTTCTGCTTGACCGGATTGCCTGCGGAAGACGTTGAGGGCCAATCCAGATTATACACGGTAGATACCCAGGCGCCCTTCATCGCCTTACTGGTCTTGGCACCAGGAATGGAAGGTACGGTTGGTGACGGTACCGTTGGTGTTGGCACAGATGGCGTAGGTACAGTTGGTGTTGGCACTGACGGAACTGACGGCGTCACAGGCGTTGAAGGCCCGCCGATCTCCATGCCGGAATATAAGGAAATATGCTTCGCAGCCTGATCCCAGAGTACCTGAAGCCCAAGCTGCTCGCTTACAAAGCGAAGCGGTACCATCACCCGCCCCTGCGTGATCTGCACAGAAGTATCCAGACGGACGGCAGCACCGTTAACGATGGCGCTTGTTTTGCCGCTGGTCAGCTGCAGTACATTATTATCCTTGCTGATGGTTGCTGTCTTACTCGCCTGATCCCATTTTACACCGGCACCCAGTCCCTGGCTAATCACTCCAGCCGGCACCATCGTAACATTAGTACGTGTAATATAAGGCGGCACATCCGGGTTCAGCGTCTCCCCATCCAGTTCAATGGTGATTTGCACAGAAGCTGCGTGCACACCCGGCGTCCACACAGGCAGACATAGCATAATCACGAGCAGTCCTATGATCCATTTACGGTAATTCATAATTCCTCCCTGGTCTTGAAGTTGTTTAGACAAAAAAATAGCCCTCTCGTCCTTGGTTCAGGGAGAAGGCCGTTCTTTTGTAAACGGAATCCTTCCTTAGGTGAAAAAGGAACGGTACCCGTTTTGACGTAAAAAAACTGGAAAGGTTGCGCTAATCAAACAAAAAAAGCCACGTTTATGAATCGCTGGCTATCTCATGGTGAATATCGTACAAGGTCTGCACACGCGCTTCATCCCGGCGGAAATATTCCACCAGCGTTTCGATCCGGGTGATGGAATCCCAGCTCAAGTGATGCTCGATGCCTTCAACATCCTTATAAATATGCTCTTGCTGTACCCCAATAATCCCGAGGAACTCCTCCAGCAGCTGATGGCGGTCCACAAGACGTTTCCCCACTTTTTTTCCTTTGCTTGTTAGGACAAGCCCACGATATTTCTCATAGATGAGATATTCGTCCTTATCCAGTTTTTGGATCATCTTGGTCACAGAGGAGGGATGGACTTCCAGCCCCTCGGCAATATCCGAGACCCGCGCATAACCCTTCTCGTCGATGAGCTTATATATGCGCTCCAAATAATCCTCCATGCTGGGTGTTGGCATTCTAGCTTACCTCTTTTCTATAATAAGCGTAACGGTGGGACCGGGCCTTGCTCTAACAATGATACATGCTTCTGCCGCTCCTTGGCAAGTCCTGCCGGTCATCCGCTTCCCCGCTTAGTGATGTTTACCATGATTCCATTCGCCTGCGGATTGGCACAATAACGTTATCCTCATCCCTAAGGAGCGTGAAATCATGAGCTTAATCACACCCGAACGCCCTCCTGCCAAAAGAACGCGCAAGCCCACCGGCCTCTTCATCCCGGAGCTTGTGTTCTTTGAACCTGATGCGCTGAATTATCCCAAAGGGGAGCGGATTATGGAGTGGGTCAAGTCCCGCAATATTCCCTACCGCATGACCACCTCGCATAACCGGATTACCAATCTGCCGGGCGAGACGGAAGTCGAGCAATACAAAATCGCCAAACGGACGCTTGTGGTCGGCTTGCGCAAGACGCTTACCTTTGACCAGTCGAAGCCGTCTGCCGATTATGCGATTCCGATTGCCACCGGGTGTATGGGCCACTGCCATTATTGTTACCTGCAGACTACACTTGGAGCGAAACCCTACATCCGCGTCTATGTCAACACCGGGGACATCATCGATGCAGCCAAAAAATACATCACCGAGCGCTCCCCGGAAATCACGACGTTCGAAGCGGCCTGTACCTCAGACCCGCTCGGCCTTGAGCATATTACGGGCTCGCTGACAGAACTGATCGAATTCATGGCGGAGGAGCCGCTCGGGCGGTTGCGCTTCGTGACTAAGTACCAGCATGTCGAGCCGCTGCTTAAGCTGAAGCATAACGGTCATACCCGTGTACGCTTCAGTGTGAACGCAGACTATGTAATTAAGAACTTCGAGCCGGCCACCTCACGCTTCGAGGAACGGATTGAGGCCGCCGGACAGATCGCCCGTGCCGGGTATCCGCTGGGCTTCATCATTGCCCCTATTATCTGGCATGACGGCTGGGAAGAAGGCTACAGCGAGCTGCTGGAGAAGCTGGCGCATGCCCTGCCGCCGGGGATCGGCAAGGGGCTGACCTTTGAGATGATCCAGCACCGCTTCACTAAGACGGCCAAGACCGTCATCGAGAAGCGTTATCCGAAGTCGAAGCTGGAGATGGACATCGAGAAACGCAAGAAGAAATGGGGCAAATGGGGACAGAACAAATATGTCTACCCGGACGAACAGCAAACCGCCCTGCGCGAATTCATCACAGAGCGGATTTTTGAACATTTTCCGGAAGCGGCTATTGATTATTTCACTTAAGTCCCTAATTAGAAAATCAGCCAGCGCGGCGTGATGCCCTGCAGCCAAATCGTAATGCGGAACATCTGGTCAGTGAACAGCAGGATGCCCATGAATACCATCAGTCCGCCGCCCAGCTTCATCAGCAGGTTGGAGTATTTCAGGATCTTGCGCGCCCCGCCCAGGAAAAAGGCCAGTCCGAAGAACGGCAGGGCAAAGCCTATACTATATGCCGTAATCATCGTAAACCACGTTCCAGGATCACTGGCCGATAGCGCAATTATAGCGGTTAGAATGGGACCTATGCAGGGCGACCAGCCTGCTGAGAACCCGATGCCGAAGATGAAAGAGCCAAGGTACCCGGCAGGCTTCCATCTCAGCTCCAGCTTGCGTTCCCGTAGCAGAAACTGCGGCTGGAATACCCCCAGCAGGAAGAGCCCCATGACAATAATAAGGATCGCCGATAGTTGGCGGATCAAATCCCGCTGGCCGTTGAAGAATTCACCGAACAAGCCAGCTCCAAAGCCAAGTGTATAGAACACTGCCGAAAAGCCCAGAATGAACGCCAGCGTATGCGAGAGGGTCCGGAGACGGACCTCTTTGCTGTTGCTGCCGCTCTTCAGCTCCTGCACTGATAAGCCGGTAATATAAGATAGATAAGAAGGATAGAGCGGCAGGCAGCAAGGCGATATGAATGACGCCACTCCGGCGGCAAAAGCGATTCCTGCATTCAGGTTGGACACGGGCGCATCTCCTTCCATAGTCGGGGTCACTCGGGTCACTTCATGTAGCAGCAGTACAAATACAGTTATGTAGTTGGTGCTAAGGGCGGCCGGTTATACGCTTGTTTGTTAGGCTGGCAGCCCTTTTTTGCCGATGAGGGTTAGGGTCAATAGTGCAATTAACAGCAGAACAATCGTTGCTCCCGGAGCCAGATTCCATACTCCAGCAATGACCAGTCCGCCAATAACGGCAATCTCGGCAATCGCCACGGACAGAATAACCGAAGACTTGAAGCTGCGGGATAGCAGCAGACTAATAGCTACAGGAATGGTCAACAGCGCAGAGACCAGCAGCGAGCCGACAATCTTGATTGCCGTACTGATCACCAGAGCCGTTAACACCGTAATCAGCATATTGAGCAGCTTCACCGGAAGTCCGCTGACACTGGCCGCATCCTCCTCGAAGCTGAGCAGGAAGAATTCCTTGAAGAATAAAGTTACAACCACCACAACGGCAATCGTTACGATTCCTACTACGATAAGATCGGTTGTATTGAGCGTATAGATACTGCCGAACAGATAGCTCATCACATCTGCATTATAACCTTTGCCCAGGGTGAAAAAAAGTGAGGCCAGCGCTACACCGCCCGACATGATGATCGCAATGGACAGCTCAGCGTAGCTTTTGTAGGCTTTGCGCAGCTTCTCAATGGCAAATGAGGCCACAACCGCAAAGATTAGCCCCGCCCCCAGCGGATAAAAGCCGGTCAAGAAGCCCAGCGCTACCCCGGCAATCGTAACATGCGCCAGTGTATCTCCGATCATGGACAGACGACGCAGCACCAGAAAAACGCCGATCAGCGGCGCCGTAATGCCAATCATCAGCCCGCCGGCCAGCGCCCGCTGGAAAAAATCACTAAACAGGATTTCCAAGATGAATGTCTCCTACCTTTCAAATATAAACCATTCATGCGAAAAGCTTTATCAAACCCTTATCAAACCCTTTTCAAGCCCTTTTCGATCCCTCCCAAACCCTCCCTTCCCGAAGGGAGGGCCCCAAGGGCTCCGCCCTCTGGACACCCGCTGAGTGCAATTGGCGTGGGAGGACCGATTTTCGCTGCTTAGGGACGTTCGTGGAAGTATCGCTTTGCCTCCCTGCGGGATACGCTTCACAGAGGGCGGGATCTACATACGTTACAAGACTAAGATCAAAAGACTAATGTCAAAAGATTAAATGATCGTCCTATGTTGTACAATGGACGATCCGAAAACTGACTTGAGCGTCCTATGTTGCACAATGGACGATCCGAAAACTGACTTGAGCGTTCTATGTTGCACAATGGACGATCCTGACAACACTTTACCCCTCGATTGCAGAACGTACAACAGAATCGGCACTTTTGAGCGTTTAATCGGGTTCTGTTGTATTTCGTACAATGGATATTGGCAGAAGGGCTGGAAAAAGGCCCATTTCAATGAATCTAATGTACAAACTGCAACAGAACAGCTAAAAGGGTAGAAATTCGGGCAACCTAATGTACAAAATACAATAGGCTGCAGTTCTAGCATACCGTTTACTGATCAGGGTAACTATCCTCTTATCAGCCAATGTCAACGATCAGGACAATGTGTGCTGCAGATTATCGACTGCACAGTCCTGCACATCATGCGAGTGGCGGCAGTAAAAGTTGATTTTACCATTCTTCTGGACCGGCTCGCTGCCCAGGTAATTCTTCATCATGTCGATATCATGCGAGACCATCAGGAAGGTCATATGGTGATGGGCATGCATGTGCATGATCAGCTCGAAGAATCCGGCCTGGGTCTCGGCGTCAATGCCGACGGTAGGCTCATCCAGAATCAGCAGATCCGGGTGGTTGATCAGCGCGCGGGCTAGAAAGACACGCTGCTGCTGGCCGCCGGACAGCTGGCCGACTCTTTTCTCGGCGATATCCTGAATCCGCATTACTTCCAGCGCATCCTCGCACTGCCGGTGCTGGGCCTTCGAGACCCGCCGGATCAGGTTCTTGTTGTTGTACAGACCGGACAATACGACCTCACGGACGGTTGCCGGGAACAGCGGGTTGAACGCATTCTTCTGCGGCACATAGCCGATCCGCTCCCAGTCCTTGAACCTCCGCACCGGCTGGCCGAATAATTTGATCTCCCCGCTGGTGGCAGGCAGCAGGCCGACGATCATCTTAAGCAGTGTCGTCTTGCCTGCACCGTTAGAACCGAGGATACCGAGGAAATCACGTTCTTTTACCGTATAATTCAGATTCGAGATCACCTTCTGTTCCCCGTAGGAGAAGGACAAATCCTGTATTTCGATCATATGCTGATGGCAGTCCAGGGATACCGGTTGCATGTGAAGTACCGCCTTTCACTTTAACTTTCCTTGCTTATACTTTCCTTATCATTGTAAGGCCAGAATGAGATTTTGCAAATTTTTCTCCATTAATGTGAAATAGTTGTCCCCGTTCTTCTGCTGGGCCTCAGTCAATCCTTCTACCGGGTTCAGTACCATCGTGGATACACCGGTCTCACTTGCCAGTGTCTTAGCCAGCTTATCAGATACAAGCTCCTCGAAGAAAATATAACGGATGCCCTCTGCCTTAACCAGCGCAGCCAGCTTCACCAGATCCTGCCCGCGCGGCTCAGCATCCGGCGACAGCCCCATAATGGCATGCTGCGACAATCCATAGTCACGCGCCAGATAAGAGAATGCCTGATGAGATACGACAATCTCCTTGTTAGGCAGCTTGCCCAGCTCTTCGGTGAACTTCAGATCAAGCGCGCTCAGGCGGTCAGCGAGCTTCTGATAACGCTCTTCATAGCCTGCGGTATGCGCAGGATCAACGGCTTGAAGACTATCCTTGATATTCTTGGCCATCACAAGCGCCGACTTAGGGCTTACCCAGGTATGCGGGTCGGTATGCAGGCTGTCGCCATGCCCGTCTGCTTCAGCGCCTTCACCTTCATGGCCGTGATCATGCCCATCGTCTTCATCCGTTGTAATCAGCTTCACCCCTTGGCTAACCTCTACAGCCTTGGTCTTACTGTCACCATCGAGGCTCTTAAGGAAATTGGGTACCCAACCTTCCAGCCCGGCTCCGTTATAGAGGAACAGCTGCGCCTTGGAAGTACTTATGATATCCTGGCTGCGCGGTGTCCAATCATGCGGCTCAACCCCTACAGGAAGCAGGTTGATTACATTGGCATCATCGCCGCCGATTTCGGCAGTGAATTCATATATAGGATAAAAAGTAGTTATAACGTTCACTTTTCCTTGGGCAATGCTTCCGCTGCTCTTCGGCCCGCATGCCGCCAGCGACAGCGTAAGCAGCAGGACAGCAGCGAACAGCAGCCCTTTTCGCAAGCTTTTTGTTACCATTTCTCTATCGACCCCTTAAATCGTAAAATTTACTATCAGAATTATAATAGTAATGGTTACGATAAGTCAACTCCGATCTGCATTTCGCAGTCTGCATGGCTTCCTGTGCACGGCTATCTTGGAACAAAAAGAAGCAATCCCCGCTGCCTCTGGCCTCGGGGATTGCTATTAAATCATTATGCGGATATTCTTCGCATCCTTATTTCACAATTGCTCCGTTCGGCATACTGTCCGGCACAGTTGCAATAGTCAGCTGCTCGCCTTTGGAGGCGGCCAGGATCATGCCCTGCGACAGCTCCCCGCGCAGCTTCACCGGCTTCAGGTTCACAATGCAGATCACCTTGCGGCCCACCAGCTCCTCCGGTGTGTAGAACTTTGCAATGCCGGATACCACCTGGCGCTGCTCATAGCCAAGATCCAGCTGCAGCTTCAGCAGCTTATCCGCCTTCTTCACAGGCTCGCAGGCGATGACCTGGGCTACGCGCAGCTCCGCCTTGGCGAAATCGTCGATGCCGATTTCTTCCTTATGCTCCTCTTCCTCCGGATCGGCAGCGGCCGCCGGAGCAGGTGCCGCTGCTGGCGCCGCCTCTGCAGCGGCCGGTTTCCCGGCTCCCATCGCTTCGGCGATGTACGCCACCTCCTGCGCCACGTCCAGGCGCGGGAAGATCGGGTCGCCCTTCACCAGCCGGGTACCTGCTGGAATCAGGCCGAAGGATCTGCCGCTCTCCCAGGTGGTCAGCTCGCCCGGCTGAATGCCCAGCTGCTCCCAGATCTTCGCCGGAGCGCCGGTCAAGAACGGCTGGAGCAGGATGGACGCGGTGCGCAGTCCCTCGACCAGATGTCTCATCACCGAAGCCAGCTCAGCGCTGCGGCTCTCGTCCTTCGCGAGCACCCAAGGCTGGGTCTCGTCAATGTACTTGTTCGTCCGGCTGATCAGCGCGCCGATCGCAGTCAGGGCAACGGAGAATTCCATCTTCTCCATTGCTTCTTCCACCTTGGCGTAAGTACTCTGTACTACCGCCTCAAGCTCACCGTCAAATGCGGTCACCTGACCGGCATAAGCCGGAAGCTCGCCGCCGAAGTATTTCTCCACCATTGCGCCAGTCCGGTTCAGCAGGTTACCCAGGTCATTGGCCAGATCGTAGTTAATCCGGTCCACGAAGCTCTCCGGCGTGAAGGTTCCGTCCGAGCCGAAGGGAACCTCGCGCAGCAGATAATAGCGCAGAGCATCCAGGCCGTAGCGGTCAATCAGCGTGACCGGATCAACCACATTTCCCTTGGATTTAGACATCTTGCCGTCCTTCATCAGCAGCCAGCCGTGCGCGAATACCTTCTTCGGCAAGGGTTCGCCAAGCGCCATCAGAATGATCGGCCAGTAGATCGTATGGAAGCGGACAATTTCCTTTCCGACGATGTGTACATCCGCAGGCCAGTACTTCTCGTACAGACTGCGGTCCTCCGAGCCATAGCCCAGAGCCGTAATGTAGTTGGTAAGCGCATCGATCCACACGTACACTACATGCTTCTCGTCCCCTTTTACCTTAACGCCCCAGTCAAAAGTCGTACGGGATACCGCCAGATCCTCCAGACCCGGCTTGATAAAGTTGTTAATCATCTCGTTCTTGCGGGATTCCGGCAGGATAAACTCCGGGTTCTCCTCGTAGAACTTCAGCAGGCGGTCAGCATACTTGCTCATGCGGAAGAAATAGCTCTCCTCCTTGACCAGTTCCACCGGATGTCCGCTGTCCGGACTTTTCCCTCCGGTAATCTTGCCGTCAGCATCCCGTTCAATATCCACCAGCTGCGTCTCTGTGTAGAAGGTCTCATCCGAAATACAATACCAGCCTTCGTATTCCCCTTTGTAGATATCCCCCTGCTTCAGCAGGCGGTCAAAAATATCCGCAACCACCTTCTTGTGGCGCTCCTCCGTCGTACGGATGAAATCATCATTCGAGATGTCCAGCTTCTTCCACAGATCCTTAATGCCGACTACAATCCCGTCCACGAACTCCTGAGGGGTCTTCCCGGCCTTCCCGGCCTTCTCTTCAATCTTCTGCCCATGCTCGTCCGTCCCCGTCAGATAGCGCACCTCATAGCCGCGCAGCCGCTTGTAGCGGGCCATCGCATCACCGGCTACCGTGGAATACGCATGCCCGATATGCAGCTTGTCGCTCGGATAATAGATCGGTGTTGTTAGATAAAAGGTTTTGTTCTCACTCATTACTTCATCATCCCTTCGTTATCCCTAGTCGTCCATTTCACACAAAAAACTCCCGCCCCTATATGGGGCGAGAGTAAACTCACGCGATACCACCCAACATTCCCCGGCTCCTCACAGAGCACAGGCTTCGTCAGTTCCTCAAGCGGAACTGTCCATTAACGCTGGAACACGCCGTGCGCTTACGCAGACCCCGGCTTCAGGCCTTCCGCTCGAACACAGTTCCTCCCGGACCATATTCAATCTGGCATTCCATACCGGCTCCCAGCAGCCCCGGCTCTCTGTAATGGTGTCCACATCTACTTATCCATTCCTCGGAATATCACTTATTATTCAAAATATACCCATCCCGGCAGCCTGTGTCAAGTCGTATGCAGCGGCTTGTCCCCGGATGGCTGCTCTTTGCGCGGCGGCACCGGGTCAAGGCCTCCCGGATGGAAGGGATGACAGCGGGCGATCCGCCTGGCGGCGAGCCATGAACCCTTGAGCGGTCCATGGACCTCAATGGCTTCCAGCGCATAAGCCGAACAGGTCGGGTAGAACCGGCAGGTAGCAGGCTTGAGCGGCGAGATAAACTTGCGGTAGACCCGGATAGGGACCTGTACCGTTCTTCGTAAGCTAGCCATATTCAGCGTCCCTCTTTGCTGCGGGCGGCCCCGGCCGGCTCTTCTTCTCTTCCCTGCTCACAATCCTTGCAGTAGCCGAATACCTCGAATTTATGCTTAACCACCCGGAACTGATCCGGCGGATCGGTTAGATTCATCGGGCAGAATTGAATCGGGTACGTCTTCATACACTGCAGACAAATCATATGGTGATGATGGTGATCCTGACTGCAGCTTGCCTTGAATTTGACGCCTTCTTCAAATACAATCTGCTCCAGTACCCCCAGTTCCTCCATAACGCGCAGGTTACGGTAGACTGTATCGAAGCTCAGCCCGCTATACTTGCGGCCCATATGCTCATATACATCCTTCGCAGACAAATATCCCGTATTCTCGCCGAATAATTTGGCAAGCGTCTTGCGCTGATCGGTGATTCGCAGCCCCTGCCCCGACATGGCTTCCAGGATTTGATCTGTCGACAGCATTCGCTCATCTCCCATAACATAGGTCGTTTGTGTTGCACTCTCTTTATAATGCCCCAAAAGCACTGCCCCGTCAATAAAAGTGCCCGCCTGCCTGACCACATCCACAGACTTGCGCCTGAATACAAAACGGCAGCTGCCCCCTAAGGAGCGCTGCCGTTTGTATTGCAGAAGAGATTATTTTTTCGCCGGAAGCGGGGTGAAGACAAAGTTAACGGGCAGGTTGCTGCCGGAAGCGACGGTGAAGACCATCTCCACACGGCTTTCGTATTCTCCGGTACGGTAGACTACGGCGTTCATGTCCGACTTATCTAACTTACCCTTATTCGGCACATTTACAATCGTGCCGTTCACGAGGATTGATCCAAGGTACCCTCCCCCACGCGGGTTGAAGGTGATCAGCGTGTTGGCTGCGACACGTTCCAATACAATTTTGTACAGAACCCCGAAGTTACCGGAGTTGGAGGCTGTTGTCCCATTCATCGGATCAATGCCGTCCAGGTTCTTATCATTGACGTTATCGCCCAAGATCAGCTTGGACTGTGTTGTGCCCACCAGGTCCGTCACATTCATGATGCGTGTAGAATCCGGATAGGTTCCCCGGTTATGCACGCCGTCGCGGTCTAGAATCGGCAGAATTGGCAGTTCAGCAAGCGGATCTTTGGACTGCTCGACCATCACCACATTGTATAGAACAGGATAATCACTATTCAGATCCGCACTGAGAGACATAACGTCTTTTGGCTTCATAGCCACTTTGTTCAGGTCTGTCATAATAGACATGCTCTGTCCCGGCTGCAGGGTAATCTGCGATTGGGCAGAACCGGTAATCATGGAATTATAGTATTTCTCAACCGATATTTTACCTGTATATTCCGGAGATACAACCGGACCGGCGATCCCCAGATACTGGGTAGTAATCGTCGTAGGATACAGGTTATTGTTCGTAGCGATCACATAGAGCTTCTGTCTAGTAGACATATTGTTCATATGGTGCACAAGGAAGCGGGTGTTGCCTACAGAAGTCTCACGGTACAGTACACCTTCAGTATTAACGGTCTCCGGGCTGTTGCTGCGGATCAGGGTGTAGCCTTCGGACGACAGCGTATACGGCAGGTTAGGGAGCGCCGGGATCATCCCGCCGTCCATACTGATGACATCCCCCGGAATGGTGAACAGCTTCGTTACTTCATCCTGCGTATACAATTGCTCGCTGGTAATATTAATGATCTTCTCAGCAGTACTGCTAAGGCCATGCTTATCAGTTACTGTCAACTGGATAGGTACAGGTCCGGGATTAAAGTAGGCCAGCGCCCGATTATTCCAGGTAACGGTCAGCTCTTCATTCTCAGGATCATAGCTGGTATCGGTCAGGATTACCGGCTCACCCATTTTGTATTCCTCTTTATCTGTGGTGAACTGGGCCACTGGCGGCTGATTGGGCTGCAGTACCTGAATTGTCACCGGATAAGGATCACTCCACATGTTATTGGCATCCCGTACCGAATAGATAACCGTATAGAAGCCCGGCTGATCATAGATATCCTGCTTGTTGTCACTCCAACGTTCTTCAACAATCGGCGTACCGTTCGGGGAAGAACTGGAGGTCACATAATTCACAGTAGTCTCACCGGCATAGATTTCCTTGGGCTGAACTGTGAAGGAAGCAGTCGGCTTCGTATTCAGCGTAAGAATAACCCGCTTCTGCACATTATCCACGGTATAAGGAATATTAAGTGCATAGGTAATAGAGGTTAGCGGAATCATGAAGGTGCCTTTGAACTGGTAAGCCGGTCCCTTCATGGTGAACTTAGTACCATTGACGGTATAGATTTTGCTGTCTGTCTTGAAGCGCATAATGCTGGTACCCTTGGTCACAATGACCTCTTTGGTTTTGGCATCATACGTGAAGGCAACGCCTACCATTTCCACCATTGCGCGGATCGATACGTAAGAGACACCGTTCTTGACAGCCATTGGCTGATTGGCGGTGTAAGGCGTGCCATTTCTGAACATCTTATTGCTGTTCATCATCAGAATAAGCTGGCCTTCCCCAAAAGCAGAGGTAGTCATACTTGGAGTCATAGGCGTATCCGTAACCGGAGTAGCCGTAGGCATAACTGCATCAGTCGGAACAGTGCCGTCCACAGGAGCAGCTGTTGCACCTGGAACCTCAGTTGCGGCCGGAGCCGGAGTCTCTGTTACTGCTGGAATGCCTTGAACCGGTGATGCTGTAGGAACAGGTGCCGGCGTAGGGGTCGGTATTACTGTGCCTGCCGGAGGCAGGGGATCTGTTGACCCGGGCTGAAGCTGTGTGTTAGCGGTGTTTGCCGCTGCGTTAACGCTCTGAGGTGTTGTACTCTCTGTGCTGACAGGCGCGGCCCAAGCCGGAATGGCTGCAACCGATTGCGATACAGCCAGTACTGCCACTAAAAATACTTTTTTCAAATTCATTGTACGACTCCTTCTGCTCCCATTGTAGTGTATAAGGCAAGTATCTTTATTGCTTTCTCTTCACCTTATATTCCCCGTAAAAACGGGAACCGTCCTCTTCAGGACGGCAGAATATTTTGCCACGTTCATTTTACAAAACATAGTATTAGACGCAGGTTATAGCGAAAAGTTTCATTCTGTGTAAAAAGAAAACAAAAAAATAGCAACCGCCCCCTGTACTTGGGCAATCGCTATGGCTGGCAACCCGCTAGGTACGGGCTTCAGCCGTCCTGAACCTGCTGCGGTATTCCTTGGGGGTCATTCCCGTCTGCTTCAAGAACACCTTGGTGAAATAACGGCGTTCCTGATAACCGACACCCGAGCTGATGACAGTGATGCTCTTATCGCTGCTGGCGAGCATGAATTTGGCAGCTTCAATCCGCTGCTGGGTGACATACTCCACGAAGGTTACCCCGAAGCGGTTCTTGAATAACAGGCAGAAATAACTGCTGCTGATGCCAATCGTATTCGCCACCTCATCAATGCCGAGATCCGCATGAAGGCGCTCCGTAATGAACTGTGCGGCCTGATTCATCAGCTGCTCCGGTGTTTTTTTGACAGGCTCGTCAGCCATAGGCACTTCCTGAAACAACGGGATGCTGTTATACAGCTTATCCTTATACTGCCTGCTGCGAATCCGCGAGCCGATCTCCCGCACCTTGTCGCCAAGCTCCCCGTAATGAATCGGCTTGCAGATGTACTCCTTCACACCAAGCCGGATCGCTTCACGCGCATAATCGAATTCCTGGTAGCCGCTGAGCAGCAGCACCTCGCTCGTAAGCCCCATCTCCCGCAGCTTGCCGATGAACGTCAGTCCATCCATCACCGGCATGCGGATATCGCAGAGCACCAGATCAGGCGGCGTTTCTTCAGCCATGCGCAGCGCCTCCATCCCGCTTCGTGCCAGCCCCGCAACCTCCATCCCC
The DNA here is from genome assembly GCF_038002225.1 of Paenibacillus sp. FSL R7-0204. NCBI lineage: Bacteria > Bacillati > Bacillota > Bacilli > Caryophanales > Paenibacillaceae > Paenibacillus > Paenibacillus sp. FSL R7-0204. The sequence continues at coordinate 2,753,499 of NZ_JBBOCA010000001.1, read as the reverse complement.
ATGTCCTGCCAGGGCAGCACAGTGTTGAGATTGCTCAGAATGGGCGCTTCATCGTCAACCAATAATACTTTTAGCATAATGGCCTTCCCCCTGCCCGTATTTCGGAATGACGCACTGGATGATCGTTCCTTCCCCAGGACTTGCACATATGAAAATCCCATATCTGTCGCCGTATTCGATTCGTATCCGGTCTGCAACACTTCGTACACCCAGCCCCCGCCGCTCCTGATGAATGCCCTGCCCCGGCCTGGCTTCCGGCTGCTGCTCTGCCGCGTCATTCACCATGTATTGAAACATCGACAGCTGGGACGGAGTCATCCCGATTCCGTTATCCTGTATCCGCAGCACCAGATTGCCTTGGGTCTCCCAGACCTTGACACTCACCAGACCCTTATACCCTATCCCCTCAAAACCATGCTGAATGCTGTTCTCCACCAGCGGCTGGAGCGTAAGCTTCAGAATCCCGCAGCCCAGCAGCTCTGCCGGAATATCAAGCTCATAATCGAACAGGTCCTCGAACCGGAATTTCTGGATATCCAGATAATTGCGCAGATGCTTAACCTCTTCCTCCAGCGTGATCTCATCCCTGTCCTGAATGCTTATCCTTAGAATACTAGCCAGCCGGTAGACCATCTCGCTCACCTTGCGGCCTTCATTCTGAACAGCCAGCACATTGATCGATTCCAGAGTATTGAACAGAAAATGCGGCTTGATCTGGGCCTGCAGCACACGCATTTCCGCCTGATTCTTGCGCTGCTGTTCCACATGAACCCGGCTGAACAGCATGTTGATTTTGTCCATAAGATCATTGAAGCCTTTGGCCAGCAGCGTCATCTCATCGTTGCCCTTCTCCTCAACACGGGTAGTAAGGTCTCCATCCTCCACCCTTCGCATGAAGCGCACGATCACAGCAATCCCGCCAGTAATCCGGTTCATGAAAAACAGATTGAAGATGACAGCGCCCAGGAGGCACAGGAACATCACTACGACGAACCAGCGGGCGAACACCGTCACCTCATGAGACAGAGTATCCCAAGAAGTGACCGAGACCAGACTCCAGGGATACTCCTTGAGATGATAGACCGACAGAATGCTTTTCTCGCCGCCGAACTGCGTCTTGAAGCTCTGAAAGCCGGGCTTAAACGTAACATCCTTTGTGGTGAAGCTGCGGAAATCCTGCCCGTCCAGCTGCCTGTCCGGGTCCAGCAGAATCATCCCGTCATCGTTAACCAGCATGAAAGACACCTTCTGGTCGGTGCCCCCAATCTTAAGATTGCGGAAAATCGACTCGAACTCCCAATTCTTGATCTGCACGACCAGAATGCCGATATTCTGAAAGAAGCTAAGCTCCTTAATCAGCCGGATTTGCGTAAATACAGCCTCCGTTCCGGTCAACTCGGGGTACTCATGCGGGGCCAGCCATTTCGGAACCCCGTTCAGCTTCATGACCTCCTGGTACAGCTCGCTGCCTTTGAACTTGTCATAGGGCAGGGTGCGGAAGTTCTCCTTGTTGAAGACCGAGACGATCTCAGAGCTCCCTTTACCGTTGAAATTATACAGGAAAGCATAGCTGATCGATGGATGATTATAGAGCAGACTGCGGAAATTACGCTGGCTGGCATTCAGGCTGAGCTGCTCGGCATCGGTTAAATCCTGCTTGGAGGGATCATCCGCACTGAGCGCCATATGAAAGACCGAGGTGGCAATTCCGTTGTCAGTCACATTATCCATATCCTTGAACACATTAGAAATGCTGTAGCTAATCGCTTTGAGCGAATATTCAGACTGCTGGCTGTATTTTTTCTCAATGGAATTATAAGTCACGAAGAACATAATCATGCCAAGAATGAACAGCGGAATGATAATCAGGCCTAAGAATGCCGTAAACAATTTGTAGCGCAGATTCATCGGCTGTTGCTCCTGACATGATTGATATTATCCTTTTACACTGCCTGCAGTGACGCCTTCAATAATCTTCTCTTGCAGAACCGCATAAATCACTATAACCGGAACCACACTGTAGACAATCCCCGCCGACATCTGTGCGTAATTCATCTGGTACTGATCGCGGAACTGGACCATCCCTACGGGGAGCGTACGCAGCTCGTCATTAGACAGGAAATAGTTGGCCAGCAGGAACTCATTCCAATTTCCCAGGAAATTAACAATGAATACCGTAACCATCGCCGGAACTGTCAAAGGTACAATAATTTTAGCAAATATACCCGGAGCCTTCAAGCCGTCCATGACCGCCGCTTCTTCGATTTCACTGGGCAGCGAACGCATGAAGGCCGCCAGAATAATGATCGTGAACGGGATTGCATTGGCAATGTAAGGAATAATCAGCGCCCAGTGCGTATTGAGAATATGCAGCTTGCGGACAATCGTGTAGATGGGCAGCATCAGCGCATTGTTCGGAATCAGCATCCCGATCAGGACCAGTGAGAAGAGAATTGCGTTCCACTTCCCCTGCCGCATCCGCGTGACCGCGAAGGCGAACATAGACGCCAGTAGAATAGACACTACAGAGGCCAGAACTGAAATATATAAGCTATTGAAAAAATAAGTGCTGATCTTGGCATTCACCCAGGCTTCCACATAGTTGGACCATTCGAAGCTCTTCGGAATGCCGAAGGGGTTGAGGGCAATCGCATTGTTATCCTTCTTCACCGAGGAGAAGAGCACGAAGAGGAACGGAAACAGCACAATCACCAGATATCCCAGCAGGGCGATGTGCGGCAGGCTTTTCTTCAGCGGGCGCGGCATCAGTATTCAATCCTTTCCGTACGGCGGGCAAACACCAGCTGGTAGAGGGCGGTTACCACGAGCGTGAACAAGAAGATCAGAACGGCGATGGTATTGCCGTACCCGTATTTGAAGTTGGTAATCGCATACTTAATCATATAGGTGGCCATCACCTCGGTTGAACCCGCAGGACCGCCCTTGGTCATTACAATGACGATATCGGCAGCCTTCATCGCTCCGGCAATGGAGAGCATAATCACGACCGAGATGATCGGTACGATCAGCGGCAGAGTGATGCGTGTAGCCCGCTGGAACCCCGTAGCGCCATCGATGGCCGCTGCTTCATCCAGCTCACCTGGAATGGACAGAATCGCCGCCAGCACCATTACAATGTAGAATCCGGTCCACTGCCAGGCATTCGTAATCAGAATTGACAGCATAGCGAACCGTTCGTCCGACAGCCAGTAGACAGGCTCAATGCCTACAAGGCCAAGCACTTTGTTGAACAAGCCAATATTCGGCTCGTAGATGAAGCCCCAGAGAATGCCGATTACTGCGGTAGACATAATGGATGGCATGAATACCGCCGTCTTGTACAATCCCTTCAGCTTCTTCACATTCGCAATCAGTAAGGAGAAGAACACAATCAGCGGCACCTGTATGCCTACGGAGAAGAGAATGAACCAGCCGTTATTTTTCACGGAAATCCAGAAGCGTTCATCTCCCAGAGCTTTCTTGAAGTTGTCCACTCCGGCGTATTTGACCGTCTCGGATACACCATTCCAACTGGTGAAGCTATAGTAGATCGAGCTGAAAATGGGATAGATAAAGAACATTACGAACAACACCAGTGCCGGAATAATGAACAGAATGAACACCAGAGGATTTCTCAGTGCCTTATTCATAGCTACCTCCATATTGCTTTCTTTTGAAAAATGCACCCTGGAGCAAGCACCAGGGCACATACAGTTCACCGCTTCTTATTCCACTGCCGCATTAGCCTCTTCCTGTATCTTTTGAAGCGCTTCGGCCATCTTCTCAGGAGTCGTCTGCCCGCCGATCAGGCTCTGAATCTGGATATTACTGATCTCAGTGGTGACATCGGCCTGCACCAGGGAATCAAAGGCCGGGAAGGACGACTGGGAGCTGTTCAATACCGCGACAATCTCACTCATCAGATCATCTGTAATGTTCTTGTTCAACACAGCCTGATCAATCTTCATGGCAGGCAGGACTCCGTCCTCTACCAGACCCCGCAGCTGCATCTCTTCATTGAACATATTCTTAATAAAGGATTTCACTGCTGCAAGCTGCCGCTCATCTTCACCCGCCGAAGCGGAGAAGCCATAACCGTTGTTCACATCGCGCATCAGCGCTGTCTGATCCCCCACTCCGCCTTCAACCGCCGGAATATTGAAGAAGCCGACTTTACCGATCAGACCTTCGCCGGATTGCCCGGCTTTGAATACAGAAGATTTCCATGTCCCGTCATACATCAGGATCGCTTCTCCGCTGGTGAACTGGGTGGTATATTCAGCATATTCGAAGCCCAGCTCTCCCTTCTTGAAGTAGCCTTTATCCACCCATTCCTTATATTTCGCCAAGCCCTTGATTACATTTGGATCATTCCACTTCGCTTCACCGGTAGCGAACTTCGCGGTCACATCCGGTCCGGCATAACGGGACCAGAGGTGGTTGGCCAGCATCAGCGGTACCCAGCCTGCTTTGGAAGCACCGGCCATCGGCACTTTACCAGCTGCTTTAATATCGGCCAGTTGCTGCTCCAGTTCGGCGAAGGTCGTTGGAGCCTTCCAGCCCTTGCTTGTATAGTATTCTTTATTATAGAAGAAGCCTTCTCCGGAGCCGCCGATCGGCAGGCCGTAGATTTTGCCTTCATAAGTGAACGGGTCCAGATTGGAGAACTTATCTTTGATCCCTAATTCATCAAGGATCGGGGTCAGGTCCAGCAGCTTGCCTTCTTTGGCATAGATCTTGGAGTCCGGGCTGCCGAACAGGTCGAAGATCTCAGGAGGGTTACCGGCCGCCATTTCACCGCGCAGCTTCTCCTTACGGTTCACATCCGAATCTACACCATCAAGCTTGAAGGTCAGTCCAGGCACATCCGCCTGAACCTTGCCCACCACATCCTCCAGTATAGCCAGTCGTTTCTGCTTGTCTGCTCCAACCTGGGTATGACGGATCGTCATTTCAAAAGGCTCAGCACTAGCCGGTTCTTCCGTTGCGGCAGCATTGGTAGCAGCAGCCTCATTCGTTGCAGCAGGCTCTGTAGTCGGAGACGCATTATTCTTGTTGCCTCCACAGCCAGCCAGCAGCGCCGAGCTAACGAACATCAGGGACAACAGCAGTGTTAGACTTTTTCTCATTACGGGTGACCCTCCCTATTTAATGGTTTCCCTTACAACTCTTATTATAGAAAACCAGATTTGTTACCGTAAGGTTAAGATTCATCTTCAATAGGGATAAAATCCTCTAATGGGAGCGGATTCAGTCAGGTTTCCTGACATAGAAAAAAGCGAAACTCCTCAGAATAGAAGCTCCGCTTTCGAAATTATTATATATGCAATTAGACCAATGCGGTCTGCATACGGCCTTCTTCAATCAGCCGGTACGCACGCTGCACTTCTTCATCGGAAGGTGACTCTACCCCTTCAAGCTCATAGGGACGGCCAAGCTCTTTCCATTTATAGATCCCCATTACGTGATAAGGCAGGATTTCGAACTTCTCTACTCCATTAAGTGTGCCAATGAACCGTCCAAGATTCTGTAGATCCTCTTCCTTGTTGTGAATGCCTGGAACATAGACATGGCGAATCCACATTTTACGGTTATTATCGGATAACCAGCGGGCCAGCTTCAAGGTACGGTCGTTGGACTTACCGGTCAGCTTGATATGCGCTTCATCATCAATATGCTTCAGATCCAAGAGCACCAGGTCGGTAACATCCAGCAGGTCGCTGATTTTCGATCCATCATTATAGCCATTGGTATCAAGCGTGGTATGCAGATTCCAGCGTTTCTTCACTTCGGTGAACAGCTGCTTCACGAAATGCGCCTGGAGGGTTGGTTCACCGCCGGATACGGTCAGACCGCCACCGGACGTTTTATAATAATTCAGGTAAGGCTCAATTTCCGCCAGCACTTGCTCGACGGTCATTTCCTTACCTTCATTCAATTCCCATGTATCCGGGTTGTGGCAATACTGACACTTGAGCAGGCAGCCCTGCATAAAAAGCACGAAGCGGATACCCGGGCCATCCACCGTTCCAAACGTTTCTAAAGAGTGGATATGTCCTTTAAGCATGATATGTCCATCCTTTCAAAAAAACTTAAAATTTTAACCACTTTCAGACAAGAGTGTACCGCCCTCTTGCAAGGGCGGCAGCTCTTTGATTGATTTCAGTTCTTGTAGAACAAGAATGCTTCTTACATGGAATCGTGGAATGTACGGTTGATAACATCCATCTGTTGTTCACGGGTCAGCTTGATGAAGTTAACAGCATAGCCGGATACGCGAATGGTCAACTGTGGATAGTTCTCCGGGTGATCCATAGCATCAAGCAGCTGCTCACGGTTAAACACGTTAACGTTCAAGTGCTGAGCGTTATTGTGGAAATATCCGTCCATCATGAAGACCAGGTTGGACTTACGGGAATCTTCGTCTTTACCCAGCGCCTTAGGAACAATGGAGAAGGTATTCGAGATACCATCCTGTGCATCGGAGTAAGGAAGTTTGGCAACAGAGTTCAGGGATGCCAGGGCGCCCTTCTTGTCGCGTCCGTGCATAGGGTTAGCACCAGGAGCGAATGGTTCGCCTTTTTTACGTCCGTCAGGAGTAGTACCGGTCTTTTTACCATAGACAACGTTCGAAGTGATAGTCAGTACCGATTGAGTCGGCACAGCGTCACGATAAGTTTTGTTTTTGCGGATCATCGACATGAAGGTTTCAACCAGTTCAACAGCGATGCCGTCAACAGCGTCGTCGTTGTTACCATAGCAAGGGAATTCACCCTCAGTTTCAAAGTCGATAGCAATGCCTTCTTCATTGCGGATTGGCTTAACCTTAGCGTATTTGATTGCGCTCAGGGAGTCAGCAGCCACGGACAGTCCGGCGATACCGCAAGCCATTGTACGCAGAATGTCGCGGTCATGCAGCGCCATTTCGATACGTTCGTAGGAATATTTGTCATGCATATAGTGAATGATGTTCAGCGTATTGACATAAGTCTTAGCCAGCCATTCCATCATTGGTTTGAAGCGTTTCATTACTTCATCATAATCCAGGTATTCAGAAGTGATCGCAGGATATTCAGGACCTACCTGAGCACCGGATTTCTCATCTTTACCGCCATTGATCGCATACAGCAGAGCCTTAGCCAGGTTGGCACGGGCACCGAAGAACTGCATTTGCTTACCGATACGCATTGGGGATACGCAGCAGGCAATCGCATAATCTTCACCCCAGTATGGACGCATTACATCATCGTTCTCATATTGGATAGCGCTGGTCTCAATAGATACTTTGGCACAATATTTCTTAAAGCCTTCAGGAAGCTTCTCAGACCACAGTACAGTCAGGTTTGGTTCTGGAGCCGGTCCCAGATTGTACAGGGTATGCAGGAAGCGGAAGCTGTTCTTGGTTACGCGGGTTGTACCGTCTTCAGCCATACCACCGATGGATTCTGTAACCCAAGTAGGGTCGCCGGAGAACAGGTCGTTATAGTCAGGCGTACGCAGGAATTTCACGATACGCAGCTTCATTACAAAATGGTCAACGATTTCTTGAGCTTGCTCTTCAGTCAGAGTACCTTCTTCAACGTCGCGTTGAACATAGATATCAAGGAAGGAAGATACGCGTCCAAGGGACATTGCCGCACCATTCTGTTCTTTAACAGCTGCCAGATAACCGAAGTATACCCATTGTGTAGCTTCTTTGAAGTTCGTAGCCGGTTTGGAAATATCCATACCATGAGCTGCAGCCATTTGTTTCAGTTCGCCAAGAGCACGCATTTGCTCGGACAGCTCTTCACGCAGACGGATAACATCTTCTGTCATGGAGTCAACTTCAAGCTCAGCCAGTTGCTGCTTCTTGTCTTTAATCAGGAAATCAATACCATACAGAGCAATACGGCGATAGTCGCCGATGATACGTCCGCGGCCATAAGCATCAGGAAGGCCTGTGATTACGCCGGATTTACGCACAGCTCTCATATCTGGTGTATATGCATCAAATACGCCTTGGTTATGCGTTTTGCGGATGTTCGTGAACATGTCAACGATATTCTGCGGAAGCTCGAAGCCGTATGCCTTAGTAGCATCGATCATCATCTTGATACCGCCGAACGGCTGAATGGAACGTCTGAAAGGCGCGTCAGTCTGAACGCCGACAATCTGTTCCTTATCCTTGTCAATGTAGCCAGGAGCGTGGGAAGTGATGGTGGAGACAGTATCGAGGGATACATCCCATACGCCGCCTCTTTCTCTTTCTTCCTTGCTCAGCTGGGAGATAATCTTCCACAGTTCAGTTGTATTACTGGTAGGTCCAACCAGGAAATCTTCGGTTCCTTCATAAGGCTTGATGTTCTTGGCAATAAAGTTGTTAACGTCAACTTTCTTGGCCCAGACACCTTTTGTGAAATTTCTCCAACCCGATTTTGCTTCTAATACTTCTTTTTCAATCACCGACATGCTAAATCCCTCCATTTATATTTATTATATTTGTAGAGATCGCGGGCTTGAAGGTTAATCCCGTGTCTCGTGATCCCGAGGCTAATAGTTGTTATAAAATTCACAATCACATCTTCATAACGGGGATCGTTGTCTATATAAACATTTTAGTTTATTTTCTGAAAAAGGACTGTGACAAATATCACTCTTTCGGTGATATTTGTCACTTCCATCCAGTCCCATATTAACCTTTAACCTTATTCTTTGCCAGGCAACCGTTAATTAGTTATCGAATTTTCCGTAGAATGCGTTGCGGTATACATCAGCAAGCTCGGATACCAGCGGCATTTTAGGGTTGGCAGTTGTACATTGGTCTTCAAATGCACGGTCAGCCAGATAGTCTACACGGGATTCGAAGTCCTTAGGATCGAAACCAAGAGCCGAGAAGGATTCTTCGATACCGAGTTTTTTGTTCATATCGCGGATCGCATTGATTAGGCTGGTTACGCCTTCTTCGGTAGTGCGTGCAGGCAATCCCAGAATACGGGCGATTTCTGCGTACCGTTCGTCAGCTACAAAGTGCGAATATTTAGGGAACGAAGCGAACTTCGTAGGTTTCTTGGCATTGTAACGGATAACATGCGGCATCAGGATCGCATTGGTACGGCCGTGTGCGGTGTGATACTGTCCGCCCCATTTGTGCGCCAAGCTGTGGTTAATTCCCAGGAATGCATTGGCAAAGGCCATACCGGCAAGTGTAGAAGCATTGTGCATTTTTTCGCGGGCCAGCTTATCGCCTTGCAGTGCGGATTTCTCCAGCCACTGGAATACCAGCTGAATCGCTTTGATTGCCAGACCATCGGTGTAGTCACTGGCCATTACAGATACATAAGCTTCGATAGCATGTGTCAATACGTCCATACCTGTATCGGCAACAGCGGTCTTAGGCAAGCTGTATACAAACTCCGGATCGATAATTGCTACATCTGGAGTCAGCTCATAATCGGCCAGAGGATACTTCGTATTATTGCCTGTTGTCTTGTCTGTGATAACTGCAAACGATGTTACTTCAGAACCGGTACCCGAAGTTGTTGGAATCGCAACGAATTTGGCTTTGTTGCCGAGCTTAGGGAATTTGTATACCCGTTTACGGATATCCATGAACTTCTGCTTCAGACCGTTGAAGTCTGCATCCGGATGTTCGTAGAACAGCCACATTCCCTTGGCAGCATCCATTGGGGAACCGCCGCCGAGTGCAATGATGCAGTCCGGCTGGAATCTGTTCATCATAGCAGCGCCTTTTTCTACAGTAGTAGTCGATGGATCTGGTTCAACTTCCGAGAATACTTCGATTGCTACAGGCGTCTGACGTTGGCGCAGGTAGTGCTCCACTCTTTCAACATAGCCGAGCTTCACCATCATAGGGTCAGTGATGATTGCTACACGAGTGATGTCAGGCATTTTGGCCAGATACTGAGTGGCTCCCTTTTCGAAGTAAATCTTGTCAGGTACTTTAAACCATTGCATATTCACGGTACGACGGTTCACCCTTTTCACGTTGATCAGATTGATGGCAGTCACGTTCTGCGATACCGAGTTGCGTCCGTAAGATCCGCAGCCCAGTGTCAATGAAGGGATATTGGTGTTGTAAATATCGCCGATTGCGCCGTGTGTGGATGGCGAGTTGACGAGAATACGTCCAGTTTGCAGACGGTTGGAGAACTTCATGATTACTTCTTCATTATTGGAATGGATAGCCGAGCTGTGGCCCATGCCGCCAAATTCAACGATTTGAGCTGCGCGTTCGATACCCTGGTCAGCATTCTTCACCTTGTAGCAAGCCAGAACCGGGCTCAGCTTCTCAGCGGACAATGGATATTTAGTACCTACACCTTCAAGCTCAGCTACCAGGATCTTCGTTCCGGCAGGAACCTGAATGCCGCACATTTCAGCGATCTTAACAGCGGATTGGCCAACGATAGCCGGGTTAACCGCACATTTCTCTACGTTCATTGCTCCGCTGGTCAGCTTAGCTGCTTCTTCTTTGTTGACAAAGTAACAGCCGTTCGCAATCATTTTCTTCTTCACTTGGTCGAAGATGGCTTCTTCAATGATGACTGCCTGCTCGGAAGCACAGATCATACCATTATCAAAAGTCTTCGACAGGATAAGGTCTGTTACAGCCTGATCAATGTCAGCACTCTTCTCAATGAAGGCAGGCACGTTACCAGGACCTACGCCGAGTGCCGGTTTGCCGCAGCTGTAAGCTGCTTTGACCATTGCCGACCCGCCGGTTGCCAGAATCAGTGCAACGTCCGGATTGTTCATCAATGCGTTTGTTTTGTCCATCGTAGGAAGCTCAATCCATTGGATGAAGTTCTCAGGTGCACCGGCTGCTACGCCTGCATCATGCAGAATTTTGGCTGCTGCCGCGCTGCACTCTTGCGCTGACGGGTGGAAACCGAATATAATAGGGTTACGTGTCTTAGCGGAAATCAAAGCCTTAAACATCGTGGTGGATGTTGGGTTGGTTACCGGTGTGATACCCATAATGATTCCGACTGGTTCAGCAATCTTCTGGAAGCTGTCATAAGCGTTATCCTCAATAACGCCTACAGTCTTGTCGTACTTAATTCCGTGCCAGATATATTCAGTGGAGAAGATATTCTTCGTGATTTTGTCTTCGTATACTCCGCGTCCTGTTTCTTCAACTGCCAGTTTTGCCAGGTACATATGCTTGTCGAGTCCGGCCAGCGCCATTGCATGAACGATTGTGTTTGTCTGCTCTTGATCCAGGCCCATGAACGCTTCGTGGGCTTTCTTTGCTTTATCCACCAAAACCTGAATATATTCTTCAGCGGTGGTTTGTTTCACTTGGGCGGCGACTTCGTTTTTAACTGCCATCTCCCTCGTCCTCCTGTCAATTTTTAGGTTGTTTCTTTCTATACATTTATCTTAGCACATCCCTTTCACCTTGTATAGTGAAATCTTTCACAAAGTTTAAAGTTTTTTTTGAGTTGTTTTCAAAGCGCTTTCATTCGATCATATACTAGCGTTTTTTCCATATTATATGTATTATTTATTTGATATTTGTCTATTCTGCGAACGCAATACGGTAGTCTGCAGCGTTGATGGCCCATCTTGCCTTGCAATGACGGTTGGGCTTCAGGAATTCTGTTCATGAATGCCAAGCCCTCACTTCGGTTCATCCGGTGCTCTTCTAGAATAACTCTGACGGTGTGAATATAAATATAAATCTCAACTTAACAAAAAGGAGACAGCATCTCTGCTGTCCCCCCTTATCCATCTCTTCCCCCGGCTCTAGGGGGACATCTAAACCTACTCTGCCTTAATCGTATCGAAGAATTTCTGCTGGACCGTTGCGGCCGCCGCATCAAGCTGGGCCTTCGAGTCTGTACCTTCCTTGGCGAACAGCTCCTGGATCACGTTGGACATCGTTGCATAGTAGTCCTGAGTGTTGTACTGGGCTTCGGGCTTGCCGTCCAGCAGCGCCATGATTTCGGGACTGTACTGATATACAATATCGTACTTGTCATAGACGGCCTTGGTCTTCTTGCCGAAGTCGGAATCTGCAGCATAGTAATCCAGAAGCGGCGGGATATAGTATTTGCCGTCCGTTTTACGCTGGCTGATAATGGCGTCGAGCGCCTCTAGCCCTTTATCCGAGAAATAGTCGAAGGTAATATAACGGAAGGCCATCTCCTGCTCATCCTTGCTGGCATTCGGGTTGATGACCAGATAGTCGCCGCCGAGTACGCCGGTATGCTTGCCGCCCTTCTCTGCCGCTGGCATCGGATAGGTCAGCACATCCTCCGGCTTGAAGCCTCCCTGATTGAGCGCCTGTTCAATGACGCCATCGGAGCCGGCCATCACCATCGCGGTGCGCCCCTGCTGGAAGGCGCCTACTGCATCACCCCAGCCGAGCGCCCAATCCTGGGGAACCGCTTTGGCTTCCCATCTCAGCTTTTTATAGAAGTCCAGCGCTTTAACACCAGCTTCGGAATTGAAGGTGGCCACCACCTTGCCGTTCTCAATCTTCTGAATCTCCCCGCCTGCTTCAAACAGGAAGTTGGTCCAGTTCCAGCCGGCTTCGTTGCCCTTACCCATTGGCGCAATTCCGGAGATCCCCTTCTTAGGATCGGCCACTCCTTTGGCTGTGTTCAACATGTCGTCCCAGGTCCAATCCATTGGAGGTACGGCTACACTTTTGTCATCCAGCATCTTCTTGTTGATCATTGTTGTAGTGACGTAACCCTTCTGCGTAACCCCATACACCTTGCCGTCAATGATGAACTGGTTCTGCAGCACTGGATTGATCTGATCCTTGAACTCATAGTTGTTCCACAGATCGGTGATGTCGGCTACCCAGCCCTTCTCAATCAGGAATTTGGCTTCGGTGGCATATGTGTTGAAGAAGGTTGGCGCTTCGTTCGCAGCCATCTTCACTCCGATCTCGCTTACATTATACTGCCAGTCATCCTTGACGATCTCCACGTTCGGATAGACTTCCTGGAACCGCTTGATTTTGTCATCCTCCTGCGCTCTCACCTCGGTCAGGTCCGGCGTAGGATAGTGGATTTTGATCGTTACCTTTCTCTGGGTAATATCATCTGCCGGTGCTGCAGACGGAGTGGCTGACTCTTCGGCCGCCTGGGTTGCCGCTGGTGCAGGTGTCCCCGCCCCTCCATTGGCCGCCGGCTTGTTCCCGTTATTATTGCCGCCGCAGGCGGACAATAAGGTCCCCGTGACCAGGAGACAGGCGAATACGCTGGAAACTTTACGCATGGTAACTCCCCTTTTCCATATCATAATGAGCTTACAAATTCATCATAAAAGAGAAACCGTTTACAAACGAGGTGTGATTATATTGCTTTCATGTGCAGGTATACGATCTCTACCGGACCTTCTCCTTCCTGCCTAGCCTTTGACCGCTGACAATGAAACTCCCCGCATAATGAACTTCTGGAAGACCAGGAACACCAGGATCGGCGGCAAAGAGACAATGAACAGAATCGCGAATTTAATGTTCGTATTCAGTGCTTTTACATTGATAACGTACTTATAGATGGCGGTAGCGAGCGTATACTTCTCCTCACTGTGCATGACCAGCGACGGCCAGAACCAATCATTCCAGGCTGTGGAGAAAATGAAGATTGCCAGTGTTGCAAAAATCGGAATTGACAGCGGCACCGCGATGGTGAAGAAGCTTCTCGGCTCCGAGGCCCCGTCCATCCGCGCGGCTTCCAGAATCTCGGGATGAATCCCGTCGAAGAAATTCTTAAGCAGCAGGAAGAAGAACGTGTTCGCGCCTGCCGGCAGCCAGAAGGCTGCATATTGATTGAGCAGGCCCAGCTCCTTCAGATTGACAAAGTTCGGAATCATATAGCTCGTAGCCGGGATGAACAGCGTCATCAGGAAGAAGAAATAGAAGGCCTTGCGGTACGGCACATTCATCCGTGAGATACTGAAGGACGCGAGTCCCAGTACAATTAAGGTAGCGACCATATTTCCCACAAAAATATAAAGGGTGTTCCGCAGATACATAGCCAGATCGATATAATCCAGCGCATCCTTCAGATTGCCGAAATGCCATTCCTGCGGAAAAAAATGCGGCGGAAAGGAATTGACCTCGATATTCGACTTTAGCCCGTTGAACATCGTCATGAGGATGGGATACAGCATGCTGAATATCATCAGGACAATAAACAGCACCATAATTCCGTAGACCACCCTGTTGCTGGTCTTTTTCAGGTCATGCTCTGAGAGAATACCTCTGTCTGCGCTCTTCATCCTAGTTGTCCTCCTTGTTAAGCTTGAACTGAAGAATGCCCAAACCGCCCAGAACAACAAACATCAGCATCCCCAGCGCAGTTGCCGTACCATAATCAAGTCTCGTAAAAGCATACTTCACAATAAGCAGCGCATACGTCAGCGTAGCATTGTTCGGCCCCCCGTCCAGCAAGGCCATCTGTGACTGGTAGCCCTGAGAGGTGGCGATGACTTGAAGAATCAGCATAAGCAGGATCAGATTACGCAGGGAAGGCAGGGTGATGTGGCGGATACGCGCCCATACTCCAGCTCCGTCAATCTCGGCGGCCTCATACCAGTCCCGGGGAATACTAAGCACCGCAGCAAGATAGATCAGCATCCCCGAGCCGAACTGCTGCCAGGTCTCCATGAAGACCAGCGAGATCATCGACCACCGGGTATCGGTCAGGAAGGCGATCTGCTCCGCTCCGGTGCTGCCGATTACGGCATTAATCGGTCCAACGGGATCATACAGCCAACGCCACAGCCCGTATAGGACTACAGCAGGCATGACATATGGCAAATATGCAGCAACGCGCACGAATCCGCCGAATTTCCGCAGCTCGGAGATGGCAATAGCAAAGGCAATCGGAACCCAAAAGCCGATCACCAGGCACAGCAGCATATAGTACAGGGTGTTTTGGACTGCAGTCAGCACATCGGGGTCGGTAAGCGCCCTGGCGTAATTGTCCAGACCCACGAAGGTATTCCCTTTGACGAAATCAACGGTGTAGAAGCTGTACAGGAACCCTTTGAAGATAGGCACCCACATAAACATAATGAAGATAATCAATGCGGGGACAAGAAACATCACGCCCCAATAGTTCTTTTTCCAACGGTTCTGCTTGTACGGCTTGCTCTCCAGCTCCGCTGGAAGGTGATCGTGTAACGCAGCAGACTGATTCATTCCGGCTCCCTCATTCCTGTCGTCTTTCAGCACTTTATGGGAAAGCGCCTCCTGTCTTCATTGTAGGAAATGAGGGAGAGACTTAACATGTCTATATCTATGGCAATCGTAAGCGTTCTTACTTCTTCAGCTCGCTGGGGCTGATGCCATAGTATTTTTTGAAAATTTTGCTGAAATGCTCCGGCGACTCGTATCCCACCCGCTCCGCAATCTCATACCGCCGCAGATCGGTGTTCAGAATCATCTCCCGGCTGTCCTCCATCCGCAGCTTAATGACATATTCCCACAGGTTATAGCCTGTATTCTTCTTGAACAAATAGCTCAGGTAATTAGGGCTGACATGATTCTTCTTGGCTACTTCATGGATCGTCAGCCCCTTCTGGGCGTAATTCCCGTCAATATATTCCTTCGCCTTCTGCACGATCAGATTGCTGTGCGTATGCAGCTCCTCGGGCGACGGATCAGCAGCGTAGTTATTCCAGTTGAAATCCCCATAATAGAACACATAATGATCGGCATGCTCATTGTTCCAGAGGATCGCCTTCGAGGCTTGCCGGCTCAGCACATCCAAGAAGCTCAGCCCCTTCAGAATCTGGCTGATGCCGATAACGGCACTCAGCTGCAGGTAGCGGTGAATATTAAAATGCAGGCTGCGACCCAGCACCTCCAGCCTGCTCAACTGGCCGGTGGACGGCTCCTCGTAGCTCTCCCCATCCCACTGGATGATTATGGTAATCTCTTGGTCCGGTGAATAGAAGGCGGTGGAATTCCACTCCTGATCCAGCAACTCCTTGGCGATATTCAAGGCAGCGTAACGCAGCAGGCTATGATCACGGGTAGTGTACCTCTGCTCAGACCGGTCTTGCGGCAGGGGGAGCTTGATTTTGATCACCGCAAAAAACGGCCCCCGCAGCCTCAACTCATCCAGCTTGCGCAGCTTCTCCTCTACCATCAGCACCGCCGCAGTTCCGGTAAGCAGACTGTTCAGCAGCTCGCTGTACTCGGGAAGCGGCTCCTCCAGGCGAAATCGGTCTCCATTACCATCCATATATGTAGCCAGCTCCGGCGACGGTCTATTCATCTTCAGAACAACACTGCGCACCGAATCCAGGAACTGCTCACTGTTCAGCGGCTTGATCAGATAATCTCTAGCCCCCAGCCGGACGGCCATCTGGGCGTACTGAAAGGTCTCATGCGCAGAGATGACGATCGTCTGCACCCAGGGCTTGGTCATTTTGGCATGCTGCATCAGTTCGATCCCGCTCATAGCCCCCATCTGGATATCGGTCACAAGCAGATCGATCTCCTCCATACGGATACAATCCAGTGCCTCATACCCGCTGCCAGCCGTATAGATATGATCAATATCCAGCCCG